>CAZWVT010000038.1:1262-19135 GCA_964636665.1 uncultured Flavobacteriaceae bacterium | reverse complement strand
ACGCTGATTCCCACCTCAAAATACATTGTAGCTGTTCAAGGATATTATTATTACGTTGCCGGCTCAACCAATACGGATGTTCTTTTAAACAGTACGCGTTCAGGTTCACCCAATGATCATATCGAAGGCCCTAGATTTCATGCTTATGAAAGCAATGGAACATGGCATATTCAAGGGCAAGTAAATCAAAGTAATTTTCAAAGTTCGACAGGAAATACCAACGTAGATATTTTTATGAATATTGTAATTTTCAGAAGAGATTTCTTTACAAAATCCCATTCCGATATCAATGTCAATATGGGTGGAAACAGCACCGGAACTGCTCCTCTTCCCCCAGCATTTCAGTAAAAAACAGTTTACTTGAAAATTTAAAAGGATGTTAATAATTGAGTATTGACATCCTTTCTTTTTTAAATTTACCGTTAGTATTGTTTTCTAAAATCTTCTGATATGGAATGGACATTTAAAAATATGGAGCTTTATTTAAAAGACCTTACGCCTGAAGTACAGGAAAAGGCTAAGGAAATAGCAGAAAAACTAAGTAAGGAAAGTGAGTACTCAGAAGAAAGAATTATAAAGGAAGCTATCAAGCGTGCACAAGAATGGTTGTATAATGCAGAAGGGTAAGAATATTAAACCAATCTAAAAATAGCCAAGGCGTATAAATAAAATCTCAAGTATCGCAACAATCCGAATAGCAGGAAACTCGTAAATCTATAATGAATCATTCCGGCTGCCATACTTGTCATAGAATAAGGAATAGGCAATAATGCGCCTACAACAATTAAAAAACCACCCCATTTTCTTATTTGAACAAGATGTTTTTTCATCTTTCCTTCCATATAATCATATACTTTTGGAATTGCAAGCAACCATTTTCCTATAAAATACGAAATGATGCCTCCCAAATACGACATCGTAGCAATTAATGAAAGATAAACTACAGGATGAGGCATTTTAGCACTCCATGCGATAAAAATTTCCGGCGGCACCAATCCCAATAGTGATTCTGAAACAAGAAATACAAACAAAATCAATACAGGAGCGTAATTTTCTGTTACATAAATAAAGACACTTGAAAAATCAATAAGATATAAATCAATGAGAACCAAAGCCACTACAGCTACTAAAATTGGCAATGCTGCTTTTTTTAAACTTTCCCAAACAAAACTGTAAAAACCCGTAAGCTTATAGTACAGGTGCATTCTCTTCAATTTGTTGGTTTCTCTGTGATGTATTTCACTCATTTTTTCATTATCGCTTTAGTTGTACATTAATAACAATCGGCAAAAGTAAATAATTGAATCATAAATCAATTAAACTTTGCTTTTTATTACAAATAAAAAAGGGCAAAAACAATACTGCCTTCACCCTTATTTTTTAAAATTTTATTTTTTTTATGCATCGACATTAGCATAAATAGCATTTTTCTCAATAAATTCTCTTCGTGGTGGCACTTCATCACCCATCAGCATTGAGAATATACGATCTGCTTCTGTTCCATTATCTATGGTCACTTGTCGTAAAGTTCTCTTTTCAGGATTCATTGTAGTATCCCAAAGTTGCTCGGCATTCATTTCTCCAAGCCCTTTATATCTTTGAATTGCAACTCCACTACCCATTTCTTCCAGAATTTCATCACGCTCTTTGTCGCTCCACGCATAAATCTTTCTATTTCCTTTCTTTAATAAATAAAGTGGTGGAGTGGCGATATACACATGACCGGCTTCCACCAGCTCGCGCATATATCTATAGAAGAAAGTCAAAATCAACGTAGCGATATGGCTTCCGTCCACATCCGCATCACACATAATAACCACTTTGTGATACCGGAGCTTTTCTAAGTTTAATGCTTTGCTGTCTTCTTCGGTTCCTATTGTCACTCCAAGTGCAGTATAAATATTCTTAATCTCCTCGTTTTCAAACACTTTGTGCTGCATGGCTTTTTCAACATTCAATATTTTTCCTCGAAGTGGCAAAATTGCTTGAAAAGATCGGTCTCGACCTTGCTTTGCAGTTCCACCCGCAGAATCTCCCTCCACTAAAAATACTTCACATTTTGCCGGATCTTGTTCAGAACAATCAGACAGTTTTCCCGGAAGCCCACCACCACTCATCACGGTTTTTCGCTGTACCATTTCACGAGCTTTTCGGGCTGCGTGACGAGCTTGTGCAGCAAGAATGACTTTTTGCACAATGGTGCGGGCATCATTGGGATTCTCTTCCAAATAGTTTTCGAGCATTTCAGAAACTGCTTGACTTACGGCTGCAGTAACTTCTCTGTTTCCGAGTTTGGTTTTGGTCTGTCCTTCAAATTGAGGTTCTTGAACTTTTACGGAAATGATTGCAGTTAACCCTTCGCGAAAATCATCGCCTGCAATATCAAACTTCAATTTATCCAACATTCCGGAAGCATCCGCATATTTCTTTAATGTTCTCGTTAATCCCGCTCGAAAACCGGATAAGTGAGTTCCACCTTCGTGCGTATTAATATTATTTACATAGGAATGAAGATTTTCGTTGAATGAATTGTTATAAATCATCGCAACTTCCACAGGAATATCGCCTTTTTCTCCTTCCATAGCAATTACGTTAGAGATAATAGGCTCACGATTTCCATCTAAAAATCGGATAAATTCTTTTAATCCTTCTTCACTGTGAAAAACTTCAGAAACAAATTCACCTTCTTTATCAGTTTCTCTTTTATCGGTAAGTTTGATGGTAATTCCTTTATTCAAATAAGCCAATTCTCGCAAACGGCTTGCCAACGTATCATAATTGTATTCGATGGTTTGTTTGAAAATATCGGAATCCGGTTTAAAAGTAACTTTAGTACCTCTATCGTCAGTTTCTCCGATTACCTTAACCTGATAGTCTGTTTTTCCACGAGAATATTCTTGCTGCCAAATCTTTCCATCTCTATAAACTGTGGCAATCAATTTTTCAGAAAGTGCATTCACTACGGAAACCCCGACACCGTGCAATCCTCCGGAGACTTTATATGAATCTTTGTCAAATTTTCCTCCGGCTCCAATCTTTGTCATAACGACTTCTAAAGCTGAAACACCTTCTTTTTTATGGATATCCACCGGAATACCGCGTCCGTTATCTCGAACTGTGATAGAATTATCTTCATTTATAACGACCTCGATAGTATCGCAATAGCCCGCCATGGCTTCGTCAATAGAGTTATCGACTACTTCATAAACCAGGTGATGAAGACCTCTTGGACCTACATCGCCAATATACATTGACGGACGCATCCGCACGTGTTCCATTCCTTCCAAGGCCTGAATCTGGTCTGCGCCATAACTCGATTGTTTTTGTTCTTCGCTCATAAATATTTCAAAAAGTTTTTATCAAAAAAATAACATGCGAATATACGAAATATCCAACGAATTCAGGCAATGCAGACGCTCTTAACACCTAAGTTATCAACAAAATCCGTTAAAAAAGATTATTAAAGCAGTTGCAATTTTTATATTTGATTATCTTAAATTTTTTAAGCTGAAATTAAACTATTTTAAGTCCAAAACATCTCATTAATTACAATCGCTTGATTTTATTTTAAATGAAACAAAATCTACTTTTTTTAATCGTTTGTTTTTCAATAATCCAAATCGGAAATGCGCAGTCTTTTCCTCCTATGGATGTTTCCCCTATGGATTTGGCGGTAGCCAGACGCACAAAAGATGGTCCGCTGGTTGCTCGCGTAATTTATAGCAGACCTCAGAAAAAAGAGCGTGTGATTTTCGGAAATCTCGTTCCCTACGGAAAGGTATGGCGAACCGGAGCTAATGAGGCAACTGAACTTGATTTATATGAATCTATGTACTTTGGAGATGTCTGTATCGACGAAGGAACTTATACACTCTACACGATTCCGGATGAAAATCATTGGACAATTATTCTAAATGCCGAAACAAATACTTGGGGTGCTTTCAGTTATAAAAAAGAAAAAGACATTGTGCGGATTAAAGTTCCGACGAATCGTGCAGCAGCTCCGATTGAAATCCTCTCAATGATTTTTGAAAACACAGAAAAAGGAGTCAATTTGCTCATTGGATGGGACAATGTATTTGTGGAAGTTCCCTTTATGTACACTCAATAAATTTAAGGCACGTCTATGTATTTATGGGTTTGCAAAGAAATTCTCCATTTTGGATTTGCTTTTACATAATCGACGATTAGCGGAATCATTTTTTCTTTTCTACTCCATTCCGGCTGGAGGAACAATATGCATTCTTCAGATACTTTTGCAGCTTGTTCTTCGGCAAAACGAAAATCGTCTTTATTGAAGACAATCATTTTTAATTCATTTGCTTTTTGATAAATCTCTTGGGTCGGAAGTTTGCGTTTTTTGGGTGACAGACAAATCCAACTCCACTGACCGGTTAATTTATAGGCACCCGAAGTTTCGATGTTGGTTGAAAAACCTGCTTTTTTCAACAGTTTTGTCAGCGGATTCATATCATACATCAAAGGTTCTCCACCGGTAATAACAACCAATCGAGAAGTTCCTGAAGCATTTCTTGTGTTATTTAATAATTCATCAATTGTTTTTGGAGGATGAAGCAACGCATTCCAACTTTCCTTCACATCACACCAATGACATCCCACGTCACAACCGCCTACTCTGATAAAATAAGCAGCAGAACCCGAATGAAAACCTTCTCCTTGAATGGTGTAAAACTCCTCCATAATCGGAAGAGAAATCCCTAAATTTACAGCCTCCTGAACATCATTTTTCATAGTGCAAAAATACATTTTTAAAAAGACATTATTTCAAAGAATATCTTCCAAATAAAAAAGTCTGTTTTATTGAATATCGCAGCTTTTATTTTTGCTGCACCTATAGAAACATGACAGACTATTTAGTATTTTTGCGCATCGAATCAGGTTAAAAATCAACTTCAATAAAATGAAAAAAATAGCATTGCTCGGAATCGCTCTTGTCTTTCTTTTTGTACAATGTCAAAAAAGTGAAACAGATCCATTTTTGATTACTTCCGATAAAATCGGAAATCTTTCCAAAGATGCTTTAGCCAAACAACTTGATTCTATTTTTGCCGGCGATTCTCTTGTAAAGATTAACAGTTCGCCAAATGCAATTGAAACTCAAGGAGAAGTTGAAATTTATGAAAAAGGAGGCAAACGCTTGCTGTTGTTAACTCCTAAAGAAGAAGACAGTCCAAATGCCAAAATAATTGATGTTTTGATTTATGATTCACGTTACAAAACAACTGACGAACTGAGCACCCTAAGCAAATTCAAAGATTTTAAAAATTCTTACGAAATTTCTACAATCGAAAGGACTTTAAACAATGTTCTGGTATTTTTTTCCGACACCAATCTTTATTTGACTATTGATGCCCGCCATTTAACCCCGGAAGTTCGTACAAACCTTCAAGCGAAGATTGAATCTTCTCACATTTTTGAAGATGCTCCCATTAAATATCTGCGTTTGGACTGGGATTCTCAATAGTCTTTCTTGCTAACTTTTTGTTAAGTACCATCTGATATCTTTGAATTTATTCTAATTTTAAACGAAAGATTCAAAGAGCATGCTCATGCTTTCATATTATTATAAAACAAAATATTATGCCGGATTCGAGAATTAAAAATGAAAAACAATACGAAGCACTAAGAGATAAAGGTTACAGCAAAGAAAAATCTGCGCGAATTGCAAATACGGAAGATTCAGGAAAAAAAGGCGGTCATGCCAAAAAATATGAAGATCAGACAAAAGAAGCACTCTATCAAAAAGCAAAAAAAATAGGAATTAAAGGACGTTCAAAAATGAACAAAAGCGAATTGATTCATTCACTTCGAAATCATTAATCTAAACTTCCGACCAAGTTAATTTATGAATGAGCAAACCAAAATTCCGACTCAAATTATCCGTCAAATATTCATTATCGGGGTTATTTTAGCTCTCGGCGGATTGATTTTCACAAAATTACTACCTTATTTATCCGGCTTGTTAGGAGCATTGACGCTTTATGTCATCATGCGAAAATCCATGCGTACGCTCTCCAACAAAAAATGGTCAAAACCGCTTGCTGCCGGCGTGCTTATGTTTCTGTCGTTTATATGTATCGTAATACCTATCGGAGGAGTAATTATCATGTTAGGCAATAAAGTTACTAACATCTCCCAAAATTTTCAGAAAGTATCAGCGCCTATAAAAGATTATATAGCTAAAATTGAAACAGACTACAGCATAAATTTAAGTTCGCGAATGGACGCCGAGGCGATTTCACAATGGATTACCAGTCATTTGCAACAATGGTTGGGAACAACTTTCAATGCTATTATGGCGATTTTGTTGATGTATTTCGTACTGTATTTTATGTTGGTAAATCACGAGCGTTTTCGTGAAATCATCTGCCAATACATTCCGATGAACACCAAAAATTTACAAGATGTTGGTCGAGAAGTTCGAGGTATGGTACGTGCCAATGCCATTGGAATACCTCTTGTGGGTGTGGCTCAGGGTATTATTGCTTTAATCGGTTTTTGGATTTTTGGAATTGAAGACCCTTTCTTTTGGTTTGTTATAGTTTCTATTTCAAGCATGATTCCTTTTGTAGGAACGAGCCTCGGAATGATTCCTGTTTTTTTAATTACGCTTGCTTCCGGGGAAACTTTCTCGGCTTGGGCAATTCTTATTTACGGATTTGTCGTCGTAGGAATGACCGACAACATTACCCGATTGTACTTTTTAAAACGATTGGAAGATGTGCATCCACTCATTACATTGGTTGGCGTTATGGTGGGAGTACCTTTATTCGGTTTTATTGGTTTGATTTTCGGACCGCTTTTAGTCAGTTTGTTTTTATTGATAGTTAAGATTTATCGACGGCAATACGGAAAAGACAGTGGTCATACGCAACCTGAAAGATTATAAAACTTTATAACACTTTTTTAAAAGAGAGCCAGATAAAGTTTCATTATTTTTATTTACAATTTAAAACCTTACAAAATTATGTTTTTTAGAAAAGAAAAAGAATTGAAACAAAGCCGCTCTTCCAACATTGCCATGATGGATAAAAAGGTGAAAGAATCTTATATGGAAGATGAGATAAGGAAAATTCGCAAGAAAGATTTAGAAACGGTATTGGATAATGAAGAAGAAATTTCTGACAAGCTAAATAAAACCAAACCGCTGCGTAAATTTGCAGAAATATCTAAAGTAATGTTTCAGATGCTTTGGGATATTCAATTCGGAAATTACAAACGAATGCCGTGGTTTACTATTGCTGCCATCGTTTTTATCTTTCTGTATGTTCTCAATCCCTTTGATTTAATCCCCGACTTTATACCGGTTATCGGCTATCTCGATGACTTTACCATTTTCGCCATAGGTTTAGGTTGGATAGAAACCGATCTTCACCATTATCTGGATTGGAAAATCAAACAAGCAGAGCTTAAAAAGCTTGAAAAAATAATTGAAGAGGAAGAAGAAGATTTTTACTATTAATGTTGATAACGTCGCTTCTCGCAGGCCAACAAAGTATTTTTCAACAACATAGCAATAGTCATAGGTCCTACACCTCCCGGAACCGGAGTGATATAAGAAGCTTTTTTACTGACATTTTCGAAATCGACATCGCCTTGAATTTTATATCCTTTGGGTGCATTTTCATCTTCAACCCTCGTTATTCCCACGTCAATAACTACAACATCATCCTTGACCATTTCTGCTTTCAAAAAGTTGGGCACACCGAGTGCGGAAATAATAATATCTGCTTGTGTCGTTATTTGAGAAATGTTTTTGGTATTGCTGTGTGTCAAAGTCACAGTACTGTTTCCGGGCCAACCGCGACGACTCATCAAAATACTCATGGGACGACCTACTATATGGCTGCGACCAATTACCACCGTATGTTTTCCTTTGGTCTCAACTTCATAACGACGAAGCAATTCCAAAATTCCAAAAGGCGTGGCAGGTATAAAGGTACTCATATCCAAAGCCATTTTTCCAAAATTTTCAGGATGAAATCCATCTACATCTTTTTTGGGATCTACCATTAATAATACTTTCTGAGTATCAATTTGTGGAGGCAAGGGCAACTGAATAATAAAACCATCAATCTCATCATTTTCGTTCAGTTCTTTTATCTGTTTTAGTAACTCAAACTCACTAGTCGTTTCAGGCATCTGAATCAAAGTAGATTGAAAACCAACACGTTCACATGCTTTTACTTTGCTTCCGACATAGGTCAAACTCGCTCCGTCATTCCCTACCAAAACGGCTGCCAAATGAGGTGCTTTTTGCCCTCTTTTTTTCATGTTAGCAACTTCCAGACTGATTTCATCTTTTATTTGATTACTAATTTTTTTTCCGTCAAGTAGTGTCATGAGCTTAAAAAGTATTTTTATAAATTATTATTTCATTCGATTCATCATCTGCATCATCTGTCTGCCGCCTCCACCCTGCATCATCTTCATCATTTTACTCATTTGGTCAAACTGTTTTAGCAATTGATTTACTTGTTGTACGCTGGTTCCACTTCCTTTTGCAATTCGCTTTTTCCTACTTCCGTTAATTACTGAAGGTGTGGTTCGTTCTTCCGGTGTCATCGAATGAATAATTGCTTCAATTCCTTTAAACGCATCATCATCAATATCAATATTTTTCAATGCTTTTCCTGCGCCGGGAATCATCCCTATAAGGTCTTTCATGTTCCCCATCTTTTTGACTTGCTGAATCTGATTGAGGAAATCATCAAAACCAAATTGATTTTTAGCAATTTTTTTCTGAATTTTTCTCGCTTCTTCTTCATCAAATTGCTCTTGTGCACGTTCAACAAGCGAGACCACATCTCCCATTCCCAAAATACGATCAGCCATACGAGATGGATGGAATACGTCAATCGCTTCCATTTTTTCGCCGGTTCCGATAAATTTAATGGGTTTATCTACAACACTTTTAATCGATAATGCTGCTCCTCCGCGGGTATCGCCATCTAATTTGGTAAGAACAACGCCTTCAAAATTCAACCGGTCGTTAAATGCTTTTGCAGTATTAACGGCATCCTGACCCGTCATTGAATCCACTACAAAAAGAGTTTCGTGAGGTTCAATTGCACGATGAATATTGGCTATTTCTGTCATCATGGCTTCATCCACTGCCAATCGCCCGGCTGTATCGACAATAACTACATTAAAACCGTTTTGCTTGGCATGAGCTATTGCATTTTGAGCAATCTCAACCGGATTTTTATTTTCACGTTCGCTATATACTTCAACGCCTATTTGATCTCCAACCACATGAAGCTGGTCAATCGCTGCCGGTCTGTAAACATCACAAGCAACCAACAATGGATTTTTTGCCTTTTTGCGTTTTAAAAAATTGGCTAATTTTCCAGAGAAAGTCGTCTTCCCGCTTCCTTGTAAACCGGACATTAAAATTACTGTAGGCGCACCGCTTAAGTTTATGCCAACAGTTTCACCACCCATCAATTCAGTCAGCTCATCTTTTACAATTTTAACCATCAACTGTCCCGGCTGAAGCGTTGTCAATACATTCTGACCTAATGCTTTTTCTTTTACCCTATTGGTAAAATCACGAGCAGTTTTAAAGTTTACGTCAGCATCCAATAAGGCTCGCCTGACTTCTTTTAAAGTTTCGGCAACGTTAACTTCCGTAATGCTTCCATGACCTTTTAATACGTGTAATGCCTTATCTAATTTATCTGATAAATTTTCAAACATAAAATGGATTTTTTAACGAAATAATCTTCTTTCTCAATCAAAATTTACAACTGTTACTCCGAGAAAATTTCTTTCGCAAAATTTGTGCTGCAAAGGTAACATTCCGATGTGGAGTTTCAAAAAATAACATCGCTTTCGTTTATGGAAAAAGGAATCTGTTGCCATAATTATCAATCCCTTTTGTTTTTATAAATCACAGCTGCGGTATCGACTATTTTTAAATTTATGAGCATCCTTAAATTACAAATACATGAAAACATTACCAAACATTGCCATAATCGCACTTCAAAGCCTGCGTTCATAAATTTTTATTAAAAAAAAATGACTTTTCAACAAAAACAACCTCATTATTTTTACTTTGCATTGTTAATGGAAATGATTTATGAAAAAACGGAAACTTCTTTCTTCGATTATTAAATTCGTTAATTTACAAAGTGTTAGCGGCATTCTTTTATTAATAACGACAATAGCTGCAATGTTTTTGGCTAATTCAACATTTGCAGATGATTATTTTAGGTTTTGGAATACCGAAATCGGATTTTCGATTGGAAATTATGAACTTATAAAACCACTGCTTTTATGGATCAATGACGGATTGATGGCGATTTTCTTTTTCTTAATCGGCTTGGAAATTAAAAAAGAAGTACAATTAGGACATTTAAACTCCGTACGCAAAATCATGTTTCCACTTATCGGTGCCTTAGGAGGTATTTTATTTCCCGTTTTATTCTTTTTTATTTTAAACAACAATCCGGAAACTTCCGCAGGTTGGGGAATTCCGATGGCAACAGACATTGCTTTTTCACTTGCCATTTTAAATGTATTGGGAAGACGCGTGCCTTTAAGTTTAAAAATATTTCTCACGGCTTTTGCCATAGTCGATGATTTGGCAGCAGTTTTGGTAATTGCTTTATTTTACAGTTCATCGATTCAAATCGGGGTATTGATGTGGGCACTCGGACTACTTTTGCTCGTTTATTTTGTTTCGTACAAAGGATTTTATTCGCATACTTTTATAATTATAATGGGTGCCGTTATTTGGTTTCTGTTTTTACAATCAGGCATCCACCCTACTATTTCCGGTGTTTTGATGGCTTTTGCTGTGCCGGTAAAACAACGGATAGACATCAGTGTTTTTTTAAGGCGAATGCGAAGGTTTTCCAATAACTTTCGCTCATCCAAATCGGCAGAAGAACCTATTCTTACTCATGAACAAATGCAAATGCTCCGACGTCAACGGAATTGGCTGACATATTTTGAAAGTCCGCTTCAACGGTGGGAAGCCCTTCTTCACGCTTGGGTTTCGACAGTGATTATTCCCATTTTTGCTCTTGCAAATGCCGGCGTAGCTATTGCAAATACTGAAAATATGGAAATCAACCTTATAATCACCATTGCACTTTGTTTGTTCTTCGGGAAAAGTATTGGGATATCCTCAGCAGTTCTTATCGCAAAAAAATTAAAATTTATTCAAGTACCCCAGGATATCAGCATTAGAGATATTGTTGGAGTTTCTTTTATTGCCGGAATCGGCTTTACCATGGCTATTTTTATTGCTACACTTGCTTTTGTAAACAATCAGGAATACATAGATTCAGCCAAAATTGGAATTCTGGTGGGTTCGTTTCTCTCCGCATTAACGGGTTATTTATTACTTCGCTTTTCAAAAAGAAAAAGTATAATCTATGATAAAATTTGATTTTACCGTAAACTCATTTCTTATTTGAATAAAAGCGTATTTTTACCCTTATGAATATCAACTGGATTTTATTAATAATCGGTGGCATATTTGAAACAATTTTTGCCATTAGCTTGGGAAAAGCACAACAAGTAGGTAGCGGAAAAGCCTTTTGGTTTTGGATTGCGGTGTTTCTCGTTTCGGTTACCATAAGTATGATACTTCTCTTTAAAGCGATGGGCGGCGCAAAAGCCATTCCTGTCGGAACTGCTTATGCTGTTTGGGGAGCTATCGGAGCTATCGGGACTGTGATTATGGGCATCATCTTATTTAAGGAACCGGTAAATTTTTGGAGATTATTTTTCCTTACAACACTGATTATTTCCGTGGTGGGACTTCAAATCGTAAGTACGAAAATAAATTAAGATTTAAACTATCTTAAAACTGTATTTTTTCTGAGATAGAAAACTATAACCTACGGTGACGATAATTGTGATGAGTCGTGACGGTGTTGGGTAGAAACCTATAACATCGACTAACAGCTTTAACATCAAATAATTAATTACAAGCGCTCCCATAGCGACCATCAAATACCGAAAGAGTTGGACAGACCATTGTAAATTGGATTGGGGAAATGTTATAAAGCGATTGAGTAAAAATCCGGTGGTAAAAGTTATTGGAAATACCACAAACAACGAAGCGATGTGCGGACTTAAAACCACCAAGTCCAAATCCACATTCTGTTTGACAAAAATAAAATTGTAGAAAATAAAGTATAATACGATATCAAATCCGAGATTCGCACTTCCGCATATTACATAACGATACATTTCGACGGGAATAATCCTGCGAAAAGGATAATATACAAAGTCAATCAATTTTAAAATAGCGGAAATCATAAACAGAACGGCAAATTTAAAACTAACTCTCGAATGAAAGTACACTTTTCGGCAAAAAGAATCTGTCATTCCGAAATTTAAAAAATATCAGGTTATTCGCTTTGAGATACACAGGCGATTTTGATACCTTTAAAACCTCAAAAAAATGTTTTATGAACATCGAAGAAATTTTTCAAAACAATCAAAAGTGGGTTCAATCAAAATTAACTAACAATCCGGATTACTTTAAAAATCTTTCCGACGGTCAGAAACCTGATATTTTATACATCGGTTGTAGCGACAGCAGAGTTACTGCCGAAGAAATTATGGGCGTTCATCCGGGAGACGTTTTCGTTATGAGAAACATCTCGAATATGGTTTCCAATCTTGACTTAAGTGCAATGAGCGTCATCAATTATGCTGTGAGGATTCTCAAAGTCAAACACATTGTTATTTGTGGACATTACGGATGCGGTGGCGTAAAGGCCGCTATGCAATCTGAAGATTTAGGAATCTTAAATCCATGGCTTCGAAATATTCGCGATGTGTATCGACTTCATCAAAAAGAATTAGATCAATTGTCGGATTCAGAACAGAAATACCGCCGTTTGGTGGAACTCAACGTTCAAGAACAATGTATTAATGTGATAAAAACAGCAGATGCTCAACTGGCAATCCGAAAAGGGACGCTTGCCATTCACGGATGGGTTATGGATGTTGCCACAGGAAAATTAATCGACTTAAAAATCGATTTTGAAAAGCTTCTTAAAGACATTATGGAAATCTACCATCTCGATGCTGAAAAAACCCGGTAAAAACTGTTTCCCTACATTCTTTCAGGAACTTCAATTCCCAACAATCTAAAAGCATTTTTAATAATTTGCCCTACGGCATCAGATAAACGAACTCGAAAAATCTTTTCACTGTTTTCCGAAGTTCCCAAAATAGGGACATTCTGATAAAAACTGTTGAATTCTTTTACCAGTTCATAAGTATAATTGGCTACAATGGCCGGACTATACGCTTCCGCAGCATTTTGGACAGTATTGGAAAAATCCAGCACAAGTTTGATAAGTTCTTTTTCTTTTGGAAGCAATGAATTATAAGAAACATTCTCTTTTTCTGTTACGCCCAATTCTGAAGCTTTTCGCAAAATAGATTGAATTCGAGCGTAGGTATATTGAATAAAAGGCCCTGTATTTCCTTGGAAATCGACACTTTCCTCAGGATTAAAAAGAATTCGTTTTTTAGGATCGACTTTTAAAATGAAATATTTCAATGCGCCTAATCCGATGATGTGATAAAGGCGGTTTTTTTCTGTTTCTGACAAATCGTCGATTTTGCCTAATTCTTCGGCTATTTTTTTGGCAGTTGCAGTCATTTCTGCAATTAATTCATCGGCATCTACCACCGTTCCTTCCCGACTTTTCATTTTTCCGCTAGGCAAATCCACCATGCCGTAACTCAAATGATATAGGTTATTAGCCCAAGAATAACCGAGTTTTTTCAAAATGAGGAAAAGCACCTTAAAATGATAATCTTGTTCATTACCAACCGTATAAATCATTCCTGTAATATCCGGATAATCTTTTACGCGCTGAACCGCCGTTCCCAAATCTTGAGTAATATAAACCGATGTTCCGTCTTTTCGCAATACCAATTTCTCATCAAGTCCTTCATCAGTTAAATCACACCAAACAGATTCGTCTTCTTTTTTATAAAAAACGCCGGTTTCCAACCCGTGTTCTACAATGTCTTTTCCTAATAAATACGTATCGCTTTCATAATAATACGAATCAAAATCAACACCGATTGCTTTATAGCTTTCTTCAAAACCTTCATATACCCAGCCGTTCATTTTTTCCCATAATGCCACGGTTTCCTCATCGCCTCTTTCCCAATTTCTAAGCATTTGCTGCGCTTCTTTTAAAATGGGCGCATTGGTTTTGGCTTCTTCTTCCGTTTGTCCGGAAGCCACCAACTCATCAATTTCTTTTTTATATTCTTTGTCGAAAAGCACGTAATAATTACCTACGAGTTTATCGCCTTTTAAGCCTGTAGATTCAGGAGTTTCTCCATTTCCAAACTTTTTCCAAGCCACCATGCTCTTGCAAATATGGATACCGCGATCATTGATAATTTGCGTTTTATAAACTTTTTTACCGGCAGCTTTTTCGATTTCAGCTACAGAATATCCCAGCAATACATTGCGAATATGACCGAGATGTAACGGTTTGTTTGTATTTGGCGATGAATATTCTACAATCAGGCTTTCATTTCCCACAGGTTGGTGACCATAAGTCGTATAATCAGAAACAGCATAAAATTCATTTATAAAATAAGAATCTTTTAATACGACATTTAAAAAACCTTGAACCACATTGAACTTCTCAACTTCAGAAATAGTTGCTTCAAGATATTCTCCTATTTGTTGGCCTAATTGAACAGGATTCATTTTAATATGTCGCAGCAAAGGAAAAATCACAACGGTAATATCGCCTTCAAATTCTTTTCTCGTAGATTGAAGTTCAATATTTTCAACAGAAACTTGATATAATTTGTTTACTGCTTGTTTTACGGCATCTGAAATTTTATCCTGGATATTCATTTTTTGATATTTATCTTAAGTATGGTCAGACTTATTTTTAAATAGGTGCAAAGATACACGAATTTAAGGACGCAAAGTGATAGAAAAAACAAAACGCAAAAAAGCATAACCTTCTTGCGTTTCTATAATTTCGATGTTTTGTATATTATTTTTCTCTTATAAAAGACCCTGCTAAAAGTGCTATAACGCCAATTCCGAGCATCCACAAATTTTGACCGGTTAGTCCTTCTTTTTCTTCGACCTCAATCGGACCTAATTTAAAGATTGGTTCCGGCATAAAAGAATTGTATAAAGCTACTGCAATCAATGCAATTCCGGCTACAACCAATATAATTTTTAATGCTTTCATAAAACTGCTGATTTTTTTGATTATGAGTTATATCGTTAAAAATATATAGAAAAATCAGCAATACTTACTTTATTGGCAAAACATTAATATTTTAATCTTATTTATTGACTAATTAGCAGCTTTCGGCAAAAACACTTCTGCCATCATACATCTTGCACTTCCTCCTCCGCAAGTTTCAATTGTGGTCAAATCCGAGGCAAGAATGCGGGAGTGTTTTTCGATGACGGTAATTTGTTTTTCGGTTAAAGAATCTTTGGCACTTTGACTCATCACCAAATATGTGGCATCTTCTCCTTGAACTTGCAACATATTTCCTGCAAAATGGTGCATTTGTTCTTCAGTAATATCGATTATTTCTTTATTATCCATCCTGAGATGATGAATCGCATTTTTTCGCTCTTTATTGTCATCGATAGCATCCAGACATATAATGCAGAAAGTTTCTCCCAAACACATCATCACATTGGTATGATAAATCGGCAATCGTTTTCCGTCCACTGTTTGATTGGCTACAAAGATGACCGGAGTATATTCAAAATCTTCACAAAATTCGATTAGAAGTTCTTCATCTGCCCGAGGTGAAAGTGCGCAATATGCTTTTCGATTAACTCTGTCTAAGATTAAATTTCCGGTTCCTTCAAGAAATAAATCTTCTTTTTCAGCTTCAGTATAATCATATACGTTTTGGATTTCAAAACCTTCTTTTTCCAAAATAGTCAAAACATCTTCTCTACGCTCTTTTCGTCTGTTTTCAGCGAACATCGGATAAAGGGCGACATTTCCGTTTTGGTGAAAAGTAATCCAGTTATTGGGGAAAATGGAATCGGGAGTATCTTGTTCCAGATTGTCATTAATCACAATAACATTTACGCCAACCTCACGTAATTTAATGACAAAATTGTCAAATTCCTCTTGCGCTTTTTTATTGATTTCCGCATTTTTTATTGCGATGTCTTCTTGGAAATAATTATTTACCGCCGTTTGTTCATTCATACGGAATGCCACCGGACGAATCATTACGATTGCATTTGTAATCTGTTTTTTCAATTCACAAAATTTTCGGCAAATTTAAGTTAATTTTCTCTGTTAATTGTCTAAGACAACTTTGTAAAATCAAAAATTGATTTATTAAAAATATGAGGTACTAAACTCTCAGAAAGCTATTGGTTAGTACATTTTCGTACTTCTCAATAAGATTTAGGTATGGAACTTGAAACTTTAAGTGGGGTTGTAAGCACCCCAACAATGTAGCTTCTAAATCGTCATATAAAATATTGGGATTTACTGAATCACGCAACTTGTAAACTGTAGAAGCATCTATATTAACCGGTTTTCCACTCCAAGAGGTGATGGTTTTATTTTTATAATCTATGGAAATATCCCAAGCTCCAAGACTTTTTTTAAGGAATTCTATATGAAAATTCTGCATTTCCGAACTCGGTTCGGCGATAAAACTACAGCTAATCTTAATTAAATATCTCAGTTCATTTAAAACATCTTCACACATCATAAATTAACCGCTTTTGCTGCAAATATAACATCAAGAAGCCTTACATATCGCAACATTTGACAACACTTTAACTTAAAGATATAAAAGCTTTAGTTTACCGGAATATTTATTTCATAGCCATGTTCTTCCCATGTAGTGATTCCGCCTTCCATATTGTAAACCTCTTTGAATCCCATTTCTTTTAATACTTGTGCTGCTTCTGCACTTCGGTTTCCGCTACGACAATACACATAAATCGGGCGATTTTTATCGAGTTTTGCTGCGCGTTCTTTAAAATCCTTATCAGTTATACAGATATTTCGTGAATAATGAATGTGCTTTTCTTGGTATTCTTCAGGAGTACGAACATCTATTAATTGAATATCATCATCAGTATTCAAAATTTGATGTGCTTCTTCTACTGTTATTATTTTGCTTGTATTTGGTTCAGATTTGTCTTTACAAGCGGCGACTCCAAATAATAAAAAGAGTACAACGATGAAATTTAAATGTTTCATATTATTGATTTAAGTTGTTTCTATTTCCCCCTCCCATTCGCTAATTCCTCCCAAGAGATTGTAAGTTTTCATAATACCTTCCGAATTAAAAAGTGCTGCTGCCATAGCACTTCTTCCTCCTGCATGACAATAAATATAATAACACGCGGAAGGATCTAAATTTTGTATTTTGTCATGGAATTGGGAGGTGTTTTGAATGTTCATCTGGACGGCTCCCGGAATGTGTCCTTCTTGAAATTCCTCATCCGTTCTAACGTCGATAACAACAGCTTTAGTATCTTTAGCTAATTGTCTTTTCCATTCTTGTTGATTCAAATCTGTATTCATGATAATTTGTATTTAAACTGCAAAAAAAATAAAATTGTCTTTCAAATCATAACTGTGATAGATTTTAAAAAACATAACTCAAAATACCAAATTTAAACTGATTTTTTCAATAAACAGTCAGAAAGTTGTATCTTTATGATTTTAGCATATTTTACAATAATAATTAATTTTCAAAAAACAAAAATATATGGGAAAAGGAGATAGAAAGACAAGAAGAGGAAAAATCTCAATTGGAAGTTTTGGAAGACTTCGCCCTCGAAGAAAAAAGTTCAGTGTCAATCCAACAACAATTAAGGACGCACAGAA
>CAZWVT010000038.1:0-1162 GCA_964636665.1 uncultured Flavobacteriaceae bacterium | reverse complement strand
CAAATTCACATTAATTATTACGGCGATTCAGAAACCTTGGAAGCATTTTTTGATTACATTCAGCCGATTTTAAAAGCTTCCATTTCCGATATCGAAAAAAATATGAGAGCGCGTAATGGCGGCTTAATCGATATTTCTTTGGCAGATAAAACCGAGGTTTTGGAAGGGTATTATTTTATTCACGCCACTTTTGAAACTTTAGATGCGATGGGTGCTAATTTTATCAACAGTTGTTTGGAAAAAATAGCCCATGTTTTTGAAACTGAAGCACAACAATATGAACCTTTCAAAAATAAAAACACATTTCCGGAAACGGTGATGAGCATATTGTCCAATTATGTTCCCGAATGTCTGGTTCGCGCTGAAGTTTCTTGCCATGTTGACAAACTTACTACCAAACATCTCGACGGAAAAAAATTCGCTTCTAAATTTGTTCGCGCCATTGCCATAGCCAAAGCCGAAACACGCCGTGCCGTAACTCACAACAAAGGCATCATGAACGGAATTGATGCCGTAATCATTGCAACGGGAAATGATTTTCGCGCCGTGGAAGCCGGTATTCACGCTTATGCAGCAAGAAACAATTATTACGGAAGTCTGACACACGCTGAAGTAGAAGATAATATTTTCAAATTCCGGATAGAAATTCCTTTGGCAATTGGAACCGTTGGCGGTTTGACATCACTCCATCCTATGACAAAGTTAGCTTTGGAAATTCTTAAAAACCCAAGCGCAAAAGAATTGATGGAAATAATTGCCGTTGCCGGACTTGCACAAAATTTTGCTGAAATCAGATCGCTGATAACTACAGGAATTCAAAAAGGCCATATGAAAATGCACCTGATGAATATTTTAAATCAACAAGAAGCAACAGAGGACGAAAAAAATATGGCGATTTCACATTTTTCTTCAAAAACAATCTCTCACAGTGCCGTTGTTGAATTTATCAATGAAATTCGAAGTAAATAAACTTAAATTCAAAGTGTGGAAAAAGTTTATTACAGCAACGGAAAGCTCCTTCTCACGGGCGAATATGTAGTTTTGGATGGTGCCAAAGCACTTGCTGTTCCAACTTCTTTTGGGCAATCGTTAAAAATAATTTCTACTGATGAAAATCTTTTGCATTGGAAAAGTTACGACGAAACAGGCACACTTTGGTATG
>CAZWVT010000037.1:0-19902 GCA_964636665.1 uncultured Flavobacteriaceae bacterium | reverse complement strand
AATGTATCGAGAACAGATTATGTAAACTAAACTCACATTAACCATTAACCATTAACCATTAACCATTAATCATTAATCATTGTTGTAAGGCGTTTTTTAATTGAAAGTTGAAAATTGAAAATTGAAAATTGAAAGTTTTTTTATCGTGAAGGGTGAGGCGTGAAGCGTTCAAACTCATATACAGCTTACATTTTCGATTTCGATTTCGATTTCCATAGCATAACTTTCAGTAAATTTGTTTGCTGAAAGTTATTTTTTATCTGATGATAAGATTCTTTACCTTTTTTTTAATCTGTTTCAGTTTTTGGTCTTGTCAATTTTTTCAAGTAGAAAAAGTGTCATCCGAAACACTTTTTGAAGAAGAAATACAAACGATTGATTGGAAGGACGTGGATTCGTATCCGCTTTTTTTCAATTGTGAAGAATCTCTGGATAAAAACCAACAAAAGGAATGTTTTATCAATACGCTGAATGCAGCAATTTATCAGAAAATTTCGAACGAAAAATTTACGACTTCTCAGCAACTTTACGATACTTTACACATCAATTTCAAAGTTGATAATTTGGGAAAGTTGAGCGTATCTGAAATACATTTAGACAGTTTGTTCACTCGTGAATTACCCGAATTCAAAAATCGAATTACGGAAGCTTTAAACGCACTTGAGCTTTCCTCACCCGCCTATAAACGCGGAATTCCGGTATCGACTCAATTTACGCTTCCGGTTATTGTCCGCACTAACGATTGATTACAGAATAAACTTATAACCCAAAGTCAAGTTTATCGGAAATTCCTTATTGGAAGTTGCGTTTAAACCGACAATGTCGTTATATCCAAAAGTCAGATATCCCGAACCTATTCTGTATTCCGCACCCAATCCGAATAAGAAAGGAGAACTGATTCCGGTGGTGGAGGTTTTTGTAAAATGATATTCAGGAACTTCGCCGTCAGAAACACTTGACAAATATTCGGCAGTCGAGGTTATAAAAGAGGCCAACTTGACATTGGCATAAACATAAAATCTGGGAGTTTTAATAAATCGGAAACGGTAATTGATTGATACCTCAAAACTGGTATATCCGTGAGCGGAGGTATTCATAATATATTCCATTTGTGCCACAGCGGAATGTCGCAAACGTTTGCTGTCGATAGCTTCAAATTCGACACCTAATTTTGGATGTAATTCGTTGTATGGAAGATAAGTTATGCCACCCACAGTTAATTCAGGATCTGAATAAACGACATTGTCAACACCGCCGTAAAAACCCAATCTGAGTTCAACAGGAGTATGTTCTCGCGGTTCAATTTGATTGTTGTAGTTTACAAAAAAATTGCTCAGCCCTTTTAAATTAAATTTCACCCGATTTACGGGCAGCGTATTGAACGTATGCCGCCGCAGCACTTCTTTGTATTCTTCTCTGTCTGCACTGCCTTCTTTGGTATTTTTTAATTCAACGATTTCGTTATCTCTTTTTAAAAAATAACGATAATCTCTGTTTTCCTTTTGCCATAATAAAGTGAGCGGACCTTCCACTGCCGTTTCGAGCATCAGTTCTTCTCCATTAATATGATATGTCTGCTGTGCTTGGATTACAGGAATACTGAGAACGAGTAATAGTACAAATAATGAATAGCGTTTCATAAATATTTATTTAACCAATATAAAAGTAATCAATATATTATGTTAAAATAAAAGAAACGAGAAAAAATATTAGATTTTATTTACAAAATAAATTTATAACCCAGTGACAGATTGAAAGGCAAGCTGTTATTAGCAGTGGAATTGATTCCGATAATATCGTTATAAGATAAATTTAAATAACCGTTCCCGATTTTGTAATCGATTCCAAGACCAAAGTGAAAAGGAACGCTCAATCCGGAATTGGATCTGTAAAGTACTTCTTCCGTCACCTCATCATCCACTTTTACTTCTCCTAAAATTTCATAGTTGACAAAATTGTATTCGGCTAATTTGGCATTCACATAAAAATCCAACTTGTTGGTACGGATAAATTTAAATCGCGTATTAAGTGAAAATTTAGAGGCAGAATAGCTGTGTTCCTGATTTTCAAAAGTATGGGCAAACCGCATCACCACTGAAAATCTGCGTCGCACTCCCGATTCGGAAAGTTCGTATTCCACGCCGGTCATCGGGTGAATGACATTCATCGGATTGTAGGTGTAGGCAGCTTGATCAAATCCGCCAAAAACTCCCAACCTGTGTTCGCTTTTCATCAAGGATTCTTTGGAGGAATCTTGTGAAATATTGTATTGGGAAAAAAAGATGCTTAAACTTCGAAGATTGAACTTTAATTTCTCAACTTCTTCAGCATTATCGGTATGTTCCCGAAGTACTGTTTTATATTCTTCTTGTTTTTTTCCTTCTATCTCAGAGCTTTTTAACTCAACAACTTCATCTGCTTTCTTTAAAAAATAACGATAATTGTTGTCGTCTTTCATCCATAAAAGAGAAATCTCACCTACAACTGCGGCTCTTAATTGATTGATGTCTAAATCTGGATAATGGGAATCTTGTGCTTGCGAAAAATTAAATGTAAAGACAAATAAAATAAATAAAAGATAATATTTCATGGGGATATAAAAATGTCTAATATAAAATGATACTTTTTTCTTAGGACGTAATAAATATAATTTACTTACATCTATTTCTGACTTTTATGTCTTAAATTGATTGTCTTTCCATATATACTTGCCGGTCAATGCTTTGAAAAAGATAAATAATTGTAAAAAAGTGTACATGATATTGAGTAAAAAGAATTTGATGAATCCGATTTTCTGATTAAAAAAATTTGCACTTCGACGAATCATCCAAAAATCAAGTGAAATTTTCAAAATGAGAAAAACTAAAAAGATTTGTTTTGGAAATTTATCGATAAAAATCAAGAAAAGGCAACAAACCAAAATAAAATTTGTCAAAGTCACCAGCCCTCCTATTAAAAAAGCCCAATTATTTTTTTGTTTACGGGTTTTAGAAGCCCACCGAATCCTTTGATTTATGACTTCTTTCCAAGTCGTTACCGGATGTGTTCGCACGATTGCATTTTTATCGGAAAGATAACGAATGGCATTCGGGAAGTTTTTGCGAAACTTTTCCATTAAAAAGATATCGTCTCCGCTGGCGATGTCTAAATTTCCTTCAAATCCGCCACATTCATAAAATGCTTCTTTGCTGTAAATCAAATTCGCACCGTTTGCCATAATTGGCTTGTTCCATCCCAGAGCAGCGCGTGTTACAAATTGCAAACTTAAATTTTCCATCTGCTGCAAATCCTGAATTTCGTCTTCATTGCTCATCACCGACAAAGGACCGCAAATCATTTTTGATTGGCTGTTATTAATGATAAAATGATTGATGGATTCGAGCCACAATTCCGGGCAAATACAATCGGCATCTGTGGTTATAATCCACGGAAATCGCGCGGCTGAAATTCCAATTTGCAAAGCCGCTTTTTTGGGTGCAGCAGCTTTTTTGACTGAATGAAGAAGTTTCACGGAAAAGGAAATCGGAAAATTAAAAGCTTTGATAATATCTACAGAATTATCCGTTGAATTATCGTCGATAAAAATCAGTTCAAATAAATAAGGAGGATATTTTAGTTCAGCAAGGCTTTTACACAATTGTGACAGGTATTTTTCTTCATTCCGAAAAGGTATCAGAATTGAAAAACTGTTTGCAGCATTGGATTCAGTAGTCGTTTCATGCTTTTTACGACGATATCCTAAGTTTAAGAAAACAATGCAAATAGCATATACTAAAAAAACAAAACTTATGATTGCAATCATCAGGAAGCAGGTTTGAATTTTGCGACAAAAAAACTTCCGATTAAGGCAGGAAAAAGAAAATTAAATATCCACATAAGCGAAATAGCACTGATGACAATCCATTCCGAAACGCCGTAAAAAGAAAATAACCAGACTGCAACTCCACTGCGGACGACCACATCAAAAACAAAAAAGACCGGCAAAACGGAGACTAATAAATACATCGTAAAAATCAATAAAAATGCCGTGGAAACCGGCAAATCCATTCCAAAAGCAATTAGTAAAAAATACAGCATGCCACTAAAGACCAAATAACGAAAAAAAGAAAATATAAAAACGTTCGCTTTTGCTTTAAAAGAGAGTTTTCTATAAAAATCAATGCAATTTTGAAGCGTAAATCCTTTGATGAAAATTCTTTTTTTGCGAAATACATACCCTACAATCAAAGCCAAAATCGAAAGGATTAAAATCAAAAATCCGCGTTCTTTTAAAAAGTAATTTTGATTCTCGGATAAGAAAAACAGTAGCCCAATTCCACCAAACAAACAAGTCATCACTAGTTGAGACAAGTTTGAAAACAGCGTCAAGAGCACTATTTTTTTTCGTTCAATTGGTTTAAAATACAATGCGCGTGCGCCGTATTCTCCAATTCTTGCCGGCGTAATGACCGAAACCGAATAAGCTGCCAAAGTTTGTTTTAAAGCGGTTTTAAACGAAATTGTTTGAATGCTTGTCGCAAGCACTTTCCATTTCAGAATTTCCAGCATCCAATTGATTGCAGCAAAAAATCCCGACCCGATTAAAACAAAAATCAGCAACAGAAAATTCTTATCAAAATGATCTATATAAGTGTGCCAATCGTAAAATCCGATGTTTTTAAATCTGTAAACAAGATATCCTAAAATCACAGAAAATATGAGGACTTTTCCTATGGTTAAAAGATATTGATTAGATTTGTTTGCTACATCCATAATGCGAATTTACAAATTCCGCAGTTTGCAAACAGCCCTTTATCGATGACAACGCATACAGAAAAAATTATTTTAGGAATTGACCCGGGAACGACAATTATGGGTTTTGGAATTATTAAAACCTGTCGGAATCAGATGGAGTTTATACAATTAAATGAACTCCAATTACAAAAATATCCCGATCATTACCTCAAATTACGATTGATTTTTGAACGCACCATCGAACTCATCGACACGCACCATCCGGATGAAATAGCGATTGAAGCACCGTTTTTCGGAAAAAACGTTCAGTCGATGCTCAAACTCGGACGCGCACAAGGTGTTGCAATGGCGGCAGGTCTGTCAAGGCAAATTCCCATTACGGAATATTCTCCCAAAAAAATCAAAATGGCAATTACAGGCAACGGAAATGCAAGCAAAGAACAAGTTGCCCGAATGCTTCAGAATCTTTTGAAATTAAAAGCATTGCCAAAAAATTTGGACAGTACTGACGGTTTGGCTGCCGCCGTTTGTCATTTTTACAATTCCGGCAGCATTCAACAAGAAAAATCATACTCCGGATGGGCGGCTTTCGTAAAACAAAATGAAAAACGAATCCATAAAAAATAAACCGGATTCCTTATCCTTGATCATTTCACAAACTCAAAAAACCGAGTTTTTATCAGTAAATTTGCATTCCGCAGAAAATCTTTAGTTTCCTGAAAATGCAACACTCCTTTGGTATTTACATCCACATTCCTTTTTGCAAGCAGGCTTGTCATTATTGCGATTTTCACTTTTCCACGTCAATGAAGAAAAAACCGGAAATCGTTTTGGCTTTGTGTAAAGAATTGGAAATGCGAAAAGCAGAGTTATCAGGAACCGTCCGAACTATTTATTTCGGAGGCGGAACACCGAGTTTGCTCACTTCCGAAGAATTGGATTCCATCATCAATACCATTTATAAAAATTATCAGGTCGCCGAATCTCCCGAAATCACATTGGAAGCCAATCCCGATGATTTGACCTTGGAAAAAATCAAAGTTCTTTCAAAATCAAAAATCAATCGGTTGAGCATTGGCGTACAATCTTTTTTTGACAACGATTTAAAACTGATGAATCGGGCGCATGACACAGCGCAAGCGCATCAAAGTTTAAAAAACAGTAAAACGTATTTTGACAATGTCAGTGTGGATTTGATTTATGGAATTCCCGGAATGAACGAAAATCGTTGGCTTGAAAATATCAAAACAGTCATCGCTATGGAAATCCCCCATATTTCTTCTTATGCTTTAACTGTAGAACCACGAACAGCCTTAAAAAAATTCATAGAAACCGGAAAAATCCAACCCGTTGATGACGAAATGGCAAAAAGACATTATGAAATTTTATGTGAGACGTTGGAACAAAACGGTTATCGGAATTATGAGTTTTCAAATTTTTGTTTGCCGGGTTATGAATCCCAGAACAACAGCGCATATTGGGATGGAATTCCTTATTTGGGAATTGGTCCTTCGGCACATAGTTTTAATGGAAATTCACGCAGTTGGAATGTTTCGAACAACACAATTTATTGCAAAAACATAGAACAAGGAGTATTGCCTTCTGAAAAAGAAATCCTCACAATTCAAGATCGTTACAACGAATACATTATGACCGGCCTGAGAACTGCCAAAGGCGTTTCCTTGGATTACATCACAGAAAAATTCGGAAATAATTACAAAACTTACCTTTTAGAACAAGCTAAAAACCACCTCCATTCCGGATTGTTGATTGTTGAAAATCAAACGTTAAAAATTTCCAAAGCAGGAAAATTTTTAGGCGATAAGCTTTCAGCAGATTTATTTAAAGTTTAAAGCGGTGGCGTCACGGTCATTGCCAATTGGATACCGTCGATAACCATACTCGTTCCGATTACGGCAATAATCAATCCCATGATTCTTCCAAAAACGGTAATTACATTCTTCCCGATTCGCGCGACAATCAGGCTGCTCATTCTAAAAGCAAGTAAGTGCATCAGACATACAATTCCGAAAGCGAGGATTGCAATCCCCATATACATCCAATTTTTATCGGAAACGAAAGTCATAGCGGTTACAATGCTTCCCGGACCTGCCATTAATGGCGTAGCAAGTGGAGAAATCGCAATACTTTCATTAAAAATTGTGGGTTTCATTTTATCTACGCCTTTTCTGTCCTTGGAACGTACCATATCCGTTCCTGCCAAAAAAATCAGAATTCCCCCGGCAATTTTAAAAGCGGGAACTGTCAATCCGAAAAGACTAAAAATTATTTTCCCTAAAACGATAAAAGCAGTTACTATTAAAAAGGCTGTAAACACCGAACGTTTTTGGACAATACGTTCTTCTTCCGGGCCGGCACCTTCAACCAAACTCAAGTAAACCGGCAGATTTACCACAGGATTCATAATGGCAAAGAACCCCGTAAATGCGGTAATGGCAAAACTAAAAAGACCACCCGGTTCCATAAAATACAATTAAAATGCGGGCAAATTTAATTAATAATTATTCGATTTCAATTAAATGATTTGAAGTTATTTCAAATAAAAATCCGATATTTCCAAAACTGAAATTCTTGTAATTCCGACTTTATGAAAATGACTATTTCTATTGACAATCAAAATCATACCGTTGATTTATCAAAGCCTGCCGATCTTTCCATTCCATTGACAAATTCCGATGAAAATCCGCGTGCTTGGCATCAAAACCAACCTGTTATCGAACCTGTAAAAATGGGAAGTTGGATTGGAAAAGTTAGTGAAGGTGCTTCCATAAATTTTAACAACATCGCATTCAGTCCACACGCTCACGGAACACATACGGAAAACTACGGTCATATTTCCGAGGAATTTATATCTGTAAATGATTCTCTGAAAAACTTCTTTTTTCTTGCAAAACTTATATCTGTCACTCCTGAAGAAATTGGAAATGAGAAAGTAATTACGATGAATTCCATTCCATCCGATTTTAAGAATTCCACACCCGAATCATTGATTATCAGAACACTGCCGAATAACATTTCCAAAAAAAGCAAACTATGGACCGGTTCTGATTGGCCGTATCTTTCTGAGGAAGCGGCACATTGTCTAAAAGATTTCGGGATTAAACATTTACTCATCGATTTGCCTTCAGTCGATAAAGAACACGATGGCGGCAAACTGGCTGCACATAAAGCTTTTTGGAATTATCCTGATGCCCCTCGAAAAGAAGCCACGATTACGGAAATGATTTATGTTTCCGATGCTGTGGAAGACGGTTTGTATTTATTAAACCTACAAGTTGCTCCCTTTGAAAATGATGCAAGTCCGAGCAGACCTGTAATTTATCCGCTCATAAAAAACTAAATTTGTCCTTTTAAGCTTATGAACATAGAAAGTTTTCGCAATTATTGTCTGCAAAAAAACAGAGCAACAGAATCTTTTCCGTTTGGGGAAGAAACGCTTGTATTTAAAGTTGGCGAAAAGGTCTTTGCATTACTGTCTCTGGATTCATTTCCGGCAACTGCCAATTTAAAATGTAATCCCGAGCGCGCTGTTGAACTTCGTGAAGAATTTCCTATGCTGATTCGACCGGGCTATCATATGAACAAAAAACATTGGAACACTATAGAAATAGAACAGCTTCCGGAAACTTTGGTTTGCAACCTCATAGACCATTCGTATCAATTGGTATTTGAAAAATTGTCTAGAAAGATTCAAGCATCCCTTCTCGACAAATAATAAGTTTTTTACAACGTTTAATTTCTTTGTAGTTTGAATCAAAAATTCGACTTTCGCTTAAGCATTGACAACAATACAATATGACCCATCCCGCTGAATTTTATAAAAATCAAATTGCACTTCATTCCGACAAATTACAAACTGTAAAAAGAAAACTTGCTTTGTCCTCCATTCTTCGTTTGACGGTATTTTTAGCAACGGTTATTGGGATTTATGTGTTGTGGCAACATAAAATCGGATTGGGAATTATTGCTTCTTTAGGTGTTTTAAGTTTTATTTTTCTGGTACTTCGTCATTCTAAAATTTCACATCAACGCGATTTATTAACTGCTTTAATTTCCAAAAATGAAACCGAACTTGAAGTTTTAAAAGGAAATTACGAAAACTTGCCGGACGGCGAAAAGTATAAAAACCCGTTGCATTTTTACAGTGAAGACATCGATCTTTTTGGAAAAAAATCTTTTTTTCAATATTTAAACCGTACCGAATTGCCTGAAGGTTCTGATTATTTGGCGCAATTGTTATCGGAAAATAACATCACCGATATTGAAGAAAAACAAAAAGCCATTAAAGAATTATCAGAAATGTCCGAGTGGAGACTTTATTTTTCTTCTATTGCTTCCCTTGTAAAAACTGACGTTTCAACCAAATTCATCAGCAAATGGATGAACGATTATAAAAGCTTTGTACCTAAGAGCATGAAACTGATTTCACATATTTTTTCGAGCATTTCCGTTATTTTGATTGTTGCTTATTTCAGTAGTTTGGTTTCGGGTTATTTGGTCGCAGCCTGGTTTGGGTTGGGCTTGTTAATTAGCGGCAGGTATTTAAGCCGTGTAAATCAGTTGGGATCTGATGTTTCGGGAATCCAATCTACTTTTCAGCAATTTGAAAAATTGATTTATGAAATTGAAAAAAACTCCTTTACGTCAACACTTTTAAATCAAAGGAAAGCTCAAATACATGCTGATTCAATCAAAGCTTCAAGCGCTCTTAAACAGTTCGCTCGTCATCTCGATGCGTTGGATCAGCGGAGCAATATGATTTTCGGAATCTTTGGAAACGGTTTTTTATTGTGGGATGTTCATCAAAGCCGGAACATTGAAAAATGGATTGACACATACGGCGAAAACGTGCAAGCTTGGTTTGAAACCATCATCTTTTTTGATGCTTTCAATTCTTTAGGAAACTTTACCTTTAATCATCCTTCTTATATTTTTCCAATAATCACGCAAGACAAGAAAATCTTGTCGGTTAAAAAAGCCGGACATCCGTTGTTAAATCCCAAAACGATGATTCGCAATGATTTTTCAATAAACAAAGAACAATTTTTTATCATTACCGGTGCCAATATGGCCGGAAAAAGTACTTTTTTGCGAACCGTTTCCTTGCTTCTGGCAATGGGAAATGTCGGTCTTCCGGTCTGTGCCACCGAAATGCGATATCGCCCGATCAAACTGATTACCAGTATGAGAACTACAGACAGCCTTACGGATGATGAATCCTACTTTTTCAGCGAATTAAAACGATTAAAATTCATAGTCAGTCAAATTGAAACCGATGAATATTTCATCATTCTCGATGAGATTCTAAAAGGCACGAACAGCACAGACAAAGCGATTGGTTCCAAAAAGTTTGTAGAAAAATTGGTCTCCGGAAATTCAACAGGCATTATTGCGACACATGATTTAAGCCTTTGTGAACTTGAAAATGAACTTTCCGACATCAAAAATTATTATTTTGATGCCGAAATTATCAACGACGAACTCTTTTTTGATTACACCCTTAAAAAAGGCATCTGTAAAAACATGAATGCCTCATTTTTATTGAAGAAAATGAAGATTATCGACTAATTTTGCCGGCATGGATTCAATCACTCAAATATAAAAAGCGCGGAATTGTATCCACGCTTTTTTATTGTTTCTATAACTAATCATAGAGACCTTCGATTTAGCGCTTCAAAATTCCCGGTAATAAATACAGTTCCTATTATCTCGAAATCGTCATCTCTTGAATCAGCGGCGAATTCAAAATGTCCTGTGACTTTTTCGTCAGTCGATGTTTCAATGGTGAGCGTACCTCCTTTTTCAAAAGTATCATACTCTACTGCTCCAAGAAAATCACCGTTTGGGATATCTGTAAAATCCCCAAAGAAAACATTCGGGTCTAGAGCATCAAATCCAATTTCGTAGGTTCCCGGTGCAGGTCGTAAAACTGATTCCAAATCTGTCAACATTAGATTAAGACTGAAAGTCTGGGGACCGAAGTCATTGAATGACAATTCCCACGTTTGCATGCTTCCTAAATCAAGAAAGGAAAAATCAGCTACCCCTGTTCTATTGCCCTCTATATCGCCACTCAGCGCAATGGCAACAGAACCTAAATTAGGCAAGTCCACTGTATTGTCGTCATCGCTTGAACACGATAATAAAAACAAAGAAAAAGTTAAAATGAAAATAAATGAAATTTTGTTCATGTTAGTTAATTAAAGTTGTACAATGCTGCAAATATACAATATCTCCATAGAAACCATAAAACCCGACAGGACAATCTGTATTTCAGTTGCAATTTTTCGAAATAAAAAACCATTGTTTTGACGGAGAAATCATACCTTCATATTTTATTTTGGCCATATGTTGGAAAAAGTTGTCGGTCGAACCATGAATGCCTCATTTTTATTGAAGAAAATGAAGATTATCGACTAATTTTGCGGCTATGGACTCAATCACTCAAATTGTTCTTGGGGCTGCGGTCGGAGAAGCTGTACTGGGTAGAAAAATAGGAAATAAAGCAATGCTGTTAGGTGCTATCGGAGGCACCATTCCGGATTTGGACGTTGCCGCACAATTCTTTACCGACACGGTTACCGCGTTAGAAATTCACAGAGGTTTTACACATTCAATTGTTTTTGCAATCAGTTTCGGACTGTTATTTGGCTGGCTATGCTCCCTTTGGGACAAACGCGCCACGTTAAAACAATGGTGGTTGTTTTGGTTTTCGTGTTTTGTAACGCACGCGCTATTAGATGCGCATACCACTTGGGGAACACAGCTTTTTTGGCCTCTGGATATTCGCCTGGAATACAAAAATATTTTTGTAATCGATCCGCTTTATACCATTCCATTCTTAATTTTCTTGCTCATTGCGGCATTTCATCGGAAAGACAATCCGAAACGCAGAAAATTCAACAACCTCGGATTGATTGTCAGTACTTCATATTTGTGTTTAACTATCATTTTAAAAGGTATTGCATTCGTAAAGTTTAAGAATGAACTAAAAACTCAGGAGATTTCTCATAGCGGGTTAATGGTAAAACCAAGTCCGTTAAATTCGATAATGTGGATTGCGAATGTAGAAACCGAGGATGCTTTTTTGATAGGTTATTATTCCTTTTTCGATACGCAATCGGTTCAATTTTACGAACATCCGAAAAATCACGAAGCGCTTGGTAATTTGGCTAATGACCCTTTGGTTCAGCGACTGATTAAGATTACTGATAATTGGTACACTATTTTAATTAAAAACGGCGAGGTGTATTTAAATGATTTGCGATTCGGGCAACTTTCAGTAAATCCGGAGACTAAAAGGTATGCTTTCAGTTATTTGATAGAAGAAACCGATTCGGGGGTTCGTATTTCCGAAGAAGTCAAAGACGGTAGAGATGCCCAAAAAGTGCTTTCAGATTTATGGAAAAGAATGTGGGGAAATTAGAATGAGAATCAGTCAGTAAGATTATAAATTAGTGTCCAAAAGCATCTTTGTTATTTTTGGACACTAATTTATTATGACAATTCGAAATGCGATTTTATCGTATCGACATAATCCAATTTTTCCCACGTAAACAATTCGACTTTCTTTTCTATTCTTCCATTGTAAGGACTTTTAAAAACTTTGGTTACTGTTTTCGGAGTTCTTCCCATATGACCGTAAGCCGCCGTTTCAAAATAAATTGGATTTCGAAGTTTTAAGCGCTCCTCAATAAACGCCGGACGCATATCAAAAATTTGTTCTATTTTTTTTGCAATTTCTCCGTCAGTCATAGAAACTTTGGAAGTACCGTAAGTATTGACGAAAATTGAAGTCGGTTCTGCGCGTCCGATGGCATAAGAAACTTGAATTAATATTTCATCGGCAACTCCGGCTGCCACCATATTTTTGGCAATATGACGTGCAGCATAAGCCGCACTTCTGTCCACTTTACTGGGATCTTTTCCGCTGAATGCGCCACCGCCATGCGCCCCTTTTCCTCCATAGGTATCAACGATAATCTTACGTCCGGTAAGTCCGGTATCGCCGTGAGGCCCTCCGATTACAAATTTCCCGGTCGGATTGATATGATAGACAATATCGTCATTAAACAATTTCTGAATGTATTCCGGAAGTTGTTTTTTAACCCTTGGAATCAGAATGTTTTTTATGTCCGATTCGATTTTTGCTAACATTTCTGCATCCGTTCCAAATTCATCGTGTTGCGTGGAAACTACAATTGCCACAATGCGTTGCGGAACATTATCATTGCTATATTCAATGGTAACCTGGCTTTTTGCATCCGGACGAAGGTATTTTATTTCGTCGTTTTCGCGTCGTAAAGCTGCCAATTCATACATCAATCGGTGAGCGATATCCAATGCCAATGGCATATAATTTTCGGTCTCGCGCGTTGCATAACCAAACATCATTCCCTGGTCTCCGGCACCTTGTTCTTCTTTTATACTTCGGTCAACTCCTTGGTTAATATCCGGAGATTGTTCGTGAATCAAGGATATTACACCACAGGAATCGCCACTAAATTTGTACGCTCCTTTTGTATAACCGATTTTATTGATGACTTCTCTTGCAATGGTTTGAACGTCCAGATAAGTTTCGCTTTTAACTTCTCCCGCCAAAACCACCTGACCTGAGGTTACCAATGTTTCGCAAGCAACTTTGGAATTGGCATCGAAAGCCAGGAAATTATCCAACAATGCATCGCTGATTTGATCTGAAATTTTATCCGGATGACCTTCCGAAACGCTCTCTGAAGTAAATAAATATGACATAAAAAATCTTTTTAATTTAAATTTTAGAGAAGATTTGACAGAATAGCCGAAAGGAGATAAAAACACTGTCCTTTAGCATTTTTTATCACCTTTAAAAGTGAACAATACCGTGGGTGGCATTGAAGAGGTTGCAATCAGTCAAATCTATCCTCTTGTTGTAAAAATATGAGGTCAAAAATAGGAAAAATAAAGTGCTTTCAAATCACATTTGTCATTAATCTTATCAAAAATTATAAACCACTCCCGTTTTTAATTCATATTGAGAAGTAGGAACCTCTTCAGCCGTAAAACTGTCATAGATAAATACGTAAGAAGTTTTAAAAGCCAATCTTGCAAACACATTAAAGACCAATGAAGTTTCACTCGAAACCCGATAATCTTTAAAATCCCGCAATTTGGGTTGATAATAAGTAGTTCCGACAATGGACAAAACAGGCGTCGGATGCAGGCTAAACGACAAATAGGAGGAACCTCGTAAATCGCGTTGTACAGGAATGTTTATTTCGTCCAATTCTTCTTGTTCATACATCATCGTCAATCCCAAATAAACTTTATAATTTTCGGCATTGGTCATTTTAAACCGCGGACCAATTCCGACCAATCCTCTGAAATCTATTTTAGAGACCTTATTATACTGTGCTTGAACAAAGATTTCACCGGCAATGGAAGGATGAAAACGATAGTTATAACGCAGATGTGCTGATGCGCTGTTTTCAAATTTATTGCCTTCAATGCTTTTTAAATGCAAGTCATTTTTCCATAAAACGAGATGTCTGTGCATTTTATACTGTATATGAATCACATTTCCAATTTCGTAATATTCGTTTTTATCGCGTTTAAGAGAAATATCCAAACTTGCAGATCCCGTAAATCCTGAAGTGTCTGTAACTTTTCGCAAAGATTCGACATTTAATATCTGTCCGGAAATTGAAAAGGTGCTGAAAATAAAAAACATAAAAAGCAGATAGCGCATAAATACTTAATTAACCTTTTAATTAAGGCACAAAATTAATAATCTTCCTTTGGTGTTTGATAACAATGGCTTGTTTAATTATTTTTTGAAAGCTTAATTCTCAAACAATCATGTGACAATTATAACTAAATTATCGTCGTTTCAACTGCCATCTTCTGGCGCTCTGTCGATTGTCCAAAGGAGAATTAAACGGATGACCGTCATTGACCTGACGGATATTTTCAATGGTATAAAAAGCATTGGGATGGTGTTCGTTAATTCCCATTACAAGTCTTTCCAGGTTTTCTCTTTTAACCACAAAAAAGACAACGTTTACTTTTCCTTTCTTTCCGACGCCATCAACCAACGAATAACTAAATTTATTCTCGTGCAGGAAATCGAACATTCCTTGGTTGATTTCCGGAGTTATCAGTCGCAGTACCGCCATTCCAACTGCCAGCCGTTCTTCGACGTACATTCCGATATAAGTTCCGGCAGCAAATCCGCCGGCATAAGCCAAGTAGGCAAATATATTATCCACTTGTGAAATAATTTGACCCACCGCAAGCAACCAAATAAACGCTTCAAAAAAACCGAGAATAGGTGCTATATTTCGTTTGCCGTTCATCACGAAAATAATTCGAATGGTCGAAAGGGTAACATCACAAACGCGTGCTAAAAATATTAATAACGGAAGAATCAAATACCTGTACAGGTCTGAATCCATTCCCATATTTGTAAAAACTTCCTGCATATTTTAATTTTTAAATACTGACTATCAACCAGTCAACTCAGCCTTTTTTATTCAGGACAAAGGTAAGGTCTAAAAAGAAGCATTGGACATTAATAAATAATATTGACAAAATTTTATGAAAGAAACTTCCTTAATTTTGTAACTATTTTAAAAATCCTATTGTTATGCGCCTGTTGATACAACGAGTAAAAGCTGCTTCTGTAATCATTGATGAAACAGTTCATTCAAAAATTAATCACGGCTTGTTGATTTTTTTGGGAATAGAAGATACCGATACTGAAGAGGATGTCGAATGGCTTGTGAAAAAAGTTGCAAACCTTCGAATATTCTCGGATGACAATGGTGCGATGAACCTATCAGTACAAGATATTGACGGCGAATGTTTGGTGGTGAGCCAGTTTACGCTACATGCACAAACAAAAAAAGGAAATCGCCCTTCTTTCATTCGTGCAGCACGACCTGAAAAGGCGATTCCCTTGTACGAAGCATTTGTAATAGCTCTTGAAAAAACACTAAACAAACCTGTCTCAACCGGAAAATTCGGGGCAATGATGGATGTTTTCCTCATCAATGACGGACCGGTTACCATTTGGATTGATTCAAAATCCAGAGAATAATTCTTCAGAAAACTTTTATTAAATCTTTCAATTGGAATCTAAAGAATTCCAAACTGTTCAAAATGATGGTTTAAATGTTTTCGTTCCAAAAGATAGGATTCGTATTTATTAAGGTGTCCGAAAACCATGTTTTTCAATCGGGCGTCCGGATTTTCTTTAAAAAAGTTTAAATAAGCCTCCCGAGCTTCCAACATTTTTTGTTTTGCAGTTTCAAAATCCGGATGTTTCAAGGCTTCCAATTCTCCTTTTTTCATCGTTGGGAACTGGCTGTTTTGCGGAAATTTCTCGTAATTGTACAAACTTGCGTGTACTTTGTCCAATATTTTCTCGGGCGTAACAATATCAAAATCTTGGATTTCTCCAGAAAGAATTCGATAGCTTTCTTCCAAATGTTCCATCAAATGTTGCGGGGTGAGTATTCCCCATTTGGGCTTAGTGTCTTCTGTAAGTTTATTCAAGGCATTTTGAACCAATTCATCGGTAATTTCAACAAATACTTCCTGTTTTTTCTGAACCATCGTTAAAATTGTGGCGATTGCAACCAATTCATCCTCTTGGTCAAAAACCTCGACAAACCATTTTACGATTCCGCTTGGATGCTCTGTTCCGGCAACGTCCCGATCTACTTTTTGTTTACACGTTAAACGCACGTAAATCGTATCGCCGTGATACATCGGACGCAAGAAACGGCAATCTTCCAATCCGTAATTTGCAGCAACCGGTCCTTTATTCGGATATACAAACAATCCTGCGGCTGCCGAAATAATAAAATAACCGTGTGCCGTACGCTTTTCAAAAATACTTCCGTCCAATGAAGTTGTATCGGTATGCGCATAAAAATGGTCCCAAGTCAAGTTTGCAAAATTGATTATATCGCTATTGTCAAGAGTTCGTTTGTGGGTTTTCAGCGACATTCCCGGTTCAATGTCTTCCCAATGGTATTGGAACGGATGTTTTTCCGCTTCTTTATATTTTGCTTTTTGCTGGTAAATTCCGGTAATTTCGGTAATGGTCGTCGGCGATCCTTGAATGGCGGTGCGCTGCATATAATGTTTAATCCCGCGCATGCCTCCCATTTCCTCGCCACCTCCGGCACGTCCGGGACCACCGTGAACCAAACTAGGCAATGGCGAACCGTGGCCCGTACTTTGTTTGGCACTTTCCCGGTTCAGAACAAGAATCCTTCCGTGATGTGAAGCGGCATTTACAACGTAATCTTTTGCAATTTTGTCGTCATTGGTCGTGATTGAAGAAACCAAAGAACCTTTCCCCATTTTTGCCAATTCAATGGCTTCATCCAAGTTTTTATAAGGCATAATTGTACTCACAGGGCCAAAAGCTTCCGTTTCGTGCACCGAAAGATTTTCAAAAGGGTTGTCTTCTCTTAAAAGAATTGGAGAAATAAACGCACCTTTTTTGGCATCGGCGCCAATGACATCAATTTTATCCAAATCACCGTAAACTATGCTTGCTGTTTTGGACAATTCGTGAACACGTTCACGAACTTCTTTAACTTGATCCAAACTCACCAAGGAACCCATTCTCACTTCTTTTAAACGCGGATCGCCAATGGTAACTTTGGAAAGTGCATTTCCGAGGGCAATCTGGACGTCTTCAATTAAGTTTTCAGGTACAATTACACGACGGATTGCGGTACATTTCTGACCACATTTTACAATCATTTCGTTACGCACTTCCTTGATGAAAATATCAAACTCGGGAGTTCCCGGAATGGCATCTGCTCCAAGGATTGAAGCGTTGAGCGAATCGGCCTCCATGGTAAATGGCACTGCTTCTTCAATAATTCGCGGATGCGCTTTTAGCATGCGACCCGTGTTTGCGGAACCCGTAAAAGTGACCACATCTTGTGATTCAACATAGTCGAGAATATTACGTGCCGAACCATTTATCAATTGTAAAGAACCTTCCGGCAATATTCTCGACGCGATGATTTCCTGAACTACCGCTTTCGTCAGAAATGAAGTATTGGTCGCCGGTTTTACAACAGCCGGAACGCCCGCCATCCAGTTGACGGCGCACTTTTCCAACATTCCCCAAACCGGGAAATTGAAGGCATTGATATGAACGGCAACGCCGCGTTTGGGCACCATAATATGATGTGCCATAAACCGTCCGCCACGGGAAAGGTCAATCGGGTCGCCTTCCACATGATAGGATTGGTTGGGAAATAATTTCCGAAGGGAAGCATTTGCGAACAGGTTTCCAAAACCGCCTTCGATGTCGATCCAACTGTCTCTTCGTGTCGCTCCGGTACGATAGCTGATTTCATAAAATTGTTCTTTGCGTTTGGTAAGATGCAGAGCCAATTGTTTTAGCATATTTCCGCGTTCCTGAAATGTCATTTTCCGAAGGGATTCACCATTTTCACGACCGTATTGTAGAATTTCTCCAAAATCCAATCCTTTGGTATCTGATAAAGCAATGATTTCACCGGTAATGGCATCGTGAATCGGCACACCTTCTCCGGTGCCGGAGGTCCATTTTCCGAGGGTATAGTTTTGTAGTTTATTCATATTCAATTTATTTCCGAATTATTCCCGTGAAGAGAAAAACTAGATTTTTATAGGTTATTATTATAAGTAACTATATTTTTTAAAGCTAACAAAGTTACCAATAAATCATGAAAATTGGCAGCGATGAAAGCCTGCATAAAATCAACTATCTTTACAATCTTAATTTTGAATTGTATTTTATCAGATGGAATCAAACAACAATGTTTCCAGATTATTGCCAGTCAAGGAATTATACTCTTATTTACAAGGACTTGTTCAGAAGCGTCTTTGGCTTCAGGTAATCATAGGCATGTTTTTAGGAATTGCTTTGGGCGCTTATTTTGCCACAAAACCGGAGTGGATTGGTGAAAGTTTATTGGAAGCGCTAATCAACTGGATTGCATTTCCGGGAAATATTTTTATCCGTGTGGTACAGATGATTATGATTCCGTTGATGTTCAGTTCCATCGTTCAGGGAATTGCAGGAGGCGACAACAATGAATACCTGATGACTTCCGGTCCCAAGCTGATTCTCTATTATGCGATGACAACCACTACGGTTTTAATTTTTGCCGTTATAATCGCATCGGTTCTTCAACCCGGCGCTTATATGGATGCCGCAAATTTGATTACAGAAGATTTAACCATCGATCCCGAAGCGGTTACAAGCGTACAAACCGATTTGAGTTTTGGAAATCTCCCTACTATGATTACAGATTTGCTTCCTGCCAATCCTTTGGGAGCTTTGGTTTCCGGGGATATGTTGAGTATTGTGGTCTTTGCCATTATCGTCGGAGTTTCTTTGGCAAATATTCCTTCTGACAATGCAGTACCTTTATTAAAAGTACTGTATTCCGTTCAGGAAATCACAATGGCCGTAACGCGTTGGGCAATGAAACTTGCACCCCTTGCTGTTTTTGGTTTGATGTGTCAGGTTACTTCAAAAGTAGGATTGGAAACCCTTACGGGACTTTCTATGTTTATGGTTACCGTGCTTATCGGGTTGCTTGTTGTGGTATTGGTTTATTGCTGTCTGTTGTTGTTTGTAGCGCGGGTCAGCCTCCGAAAGTTTTTCAGCGATTCAAAAGATGTGCTTTTGCTGGCATTCTCCGTAGCAAGTTCAGCAGCGGTTATGCCGTTGACTTTAAAAACCGCAGAAGAAAAAATGAACATAAATCCCACTGTCAGTCGGTTTATCATTCCTGTGGGTGTTTCGCTGAATATGGACGGAACCGCAGTTTTTCAGGCAATCGCCACCTTGTTTTTGGCTCAGGTCTATGGAATCCAGTTGGATACGCCCTCCATTATCATAATAATCGTCACGACCATTTTGGCATCTATTGGAACGCCATCCGCACCCGGTGCCGGCGTTATTGTACTGGGTTCCGTTTTGGCAACCATCGGTATTCCCATAACGGCCATTGCCCTGATTATTGGCGTGGACAGACTACTGGGAATGTTCCGAACATCAATAAACGTTATGGGCGATTTGGTTACCTGTAATGTCTTTAACCGTTTTTACAAGAAAACCTCGACGGCTAAACGATTGGAGACGGA
>CAZWVT010000036.1:0-19952 GCA_964636665.1 uncultured Flavobacteriaceae bacterium | reverse complement strand
TCTGGAACCCATCGCCCGACTGGTAAGTTTTGTAGCTGTCGGCGTCGAACCAAAAGTTATGGGTATCGGTCCGGTTTATGCCATTCCAAAAGCATTGAAACAAGCCGGATTAACAAAAGAGCAAATAGCATTGGTGGAACTAAACGAGGCTTTTGCTTCTCAGTCTTTGGCAATTATTCGCAAACTCGATTTAAATCGGGAAATTGTAAATGTAAATGGAGGAGCTATTGCACTTGGACATCCGCTCGGATGCACCGGAGCAAAATTGTCGGTTCAGCTTTTTGATGAAATGAGACAAAGAAATCTAAAGAACAATTACGGATTGGTAACAATGTGTGTCGGTACCGGACAAGGTGCTGCGGGGGTTTATGAGTTTTTGAAGTAATGACTTAAGACATGATAGAAATATTAATATGATTCTGAGAAATTATCTTTAGGAAACTTATTGGTTGAAAGATATTGAATCGATTACATTCTAATTTTGAATGCGAGACTTATCATATAAAAATTTTTAATAAAAAAAATTAGATTAAGGAATATTACATTGTTAATAGAAAACAAAAAAATTAAAATATATATAACAAATTAATTAAGTGACGATATTTTAAGTCTTACGTCTTAAGTCAAATCGTCCTAAGTCAAAACAAAAAATATGGAAACAAAAAATAAAAAATTACTCCGTGGTGGTCAATTCTTAGTAAAAGAAACACAAGCCGAGAACATCTTTACTCCGGAAGATTTTACCGAAGAACAACAGATGATGCGAGATTCCGTTATTGAATTTGTCGACCGAGAAATTTGGCCACACAAAGAACGATTTGAAAATAAAGATTATGCGCTGACCGAAGAAGTAATGAAAAAAGCAGGAGAATTAGGACTTCTCGGAGTTGCAGTACCGGAAAAATACGGTGGATTGGGAATGGGATTTGTCACCACGATGTTGGTATGCGATTATATTTCAGGAGCAACCGGATCTGTAGCTACTGCTTTTGGTGCGCATACAGGAATTGGTACATTGCCAATTACTTTATACGGAACGGAAGAACAAAAACAAAAATACGTGCCAAAACTTGCCACCGGAGAATGGTTTGGTGCTTATGCACTTACAGAACCGGAAGCTGGAAGTGATGCAAACAGCGGAAAAACCAAAGCCGTGCTATCCGAAGACGGAAAATATTATTCCATTTCCGGACAAAAAATGTGGATTTCCAATTCAGGATTTTGTCATACTTTTATTGTCTTTGCTCGCATTGAAGACGATAAATACATCACTGCTTTTATCATAGAAAACAATCCTGAAAACGGAATTTCGCTTGGTGAAGAAGAAAATAAACTAGGCATCCACTCCTCCTCTACCCGTCAAGTATTTTTTAATGAAACAAAAGTACCGGTAGAAAACATGCTTGGCGAACGCGGCGAAGGTTTTAAAATTGCCATGAATACTCTAAACGTAGGTCGTATAAAATTAGCAGGTGCAGGACTTGACGCACAACGTCGAATTATTAAAAATGCAGTTCAATATGCCAATGAACGCATTCAATTTAAGGTGCCTATTTCTTCTTTTGGTGCTATTAAATTAAAATTAGCTGAAATGGCAACGCATTCTTATGTTAGCGAAAGTGCCGTTTATCGAGCTTCCAAAAATATTGAAGACAGAATTAAAATTCGGGTGGAAAGCGGAAACAGTCATCAAGAAGCCGAACTTAAAGGTGTCGAAGAATATGCGATTGAATGTTCAATCTTAAAAGTAGCAGTTTCCGAAAACATTCAAAACTGTGCTGATGAAGGAATTCAAATTTATGGTGGTATGGGCTACAGTGCTGATACTCCGATGGAATCTGCTTGGCGCGATGCGAGAATCTCCAGAATTTATGAAGGTACAAATGAAATTAACCGCATGTTGATTGTCGGAATGTTGGTCAAAAAAGCAATGCGAGGACATGTTGATTTATTAAATCCGGCGCAGGCAGTTGCTTCGGAACTTATGGAAATACCCTCTTTTGAAACACCCGATTTTTCCGAATTGTTTTCTGAAGAAAAAGACTTATTAAAACGTCTAAAAAAAGTATTTTTAATGGTCGCCGGAAGTGCTGTTCAAAAGTACGGTTCCGATCTTGAAGAACACCAACAAACCCTGATGGCAGCTGCAGATATTCTGATTCAGGTTTACATGGCGGAAAGTGCAATTTTACGAACTGAGAAAAATGTAAAACGCAGTAATGAAGAAGCTCAGAAAGAGCAAATTGCAATGTCTCAACTGTATTTATACCACGCCGTGGACATTATTACCGTAAAAGCTAAGGAAGCCATACTTTCTTTTGCAGAAGGCGACGAACAACGAATGCTACTGATGGGACTCAGACGATTTACAAAATATCTCAATCAGCCGAATATTGGGGAGTTAAGAAGAATAATCGCAGCCAAAGTTATAGACGAAAACGATTATCCTTTTTAAATTGATTTTTTTAATATTAGTAATCAGACAGACTTGGTAATGCGAGTCTGTCTTTTTGTATTCCGTGGTAGGTTAATTTTATAAAATCTAAGTTTAAAATCTTTCGCATCAGGTAATAAATTTCCGGCAGCTTCAAACTGAATTCCAAAGGTTGTTGATAATAAAATTCTGCAAGCTCCGACATAAATTCATACTCATTTGTAAAAGCATACTCACGAAAATGCAATTGTTTGATTCTTTCTTTTATCACATCCTGCATCAACAAGCGCAATAATTTTTGATAGTATTTTCTAAACCTGTCAGAGTCAAAAGTATTTGTCACTTTCGCTTCCCATTGAAGAGCATGCATAAACTCATGAATTAACAAATTTCGCCTGTTTTTTGGATTGATTGTCAAAACATCTTGCCATGACAAAGCCAAAGTACGATTAGAAGGCGTAAACTCACCTACGTGAAACGAATTTTTAAACCCATTGTAAAAAGCATCCGAATGAATAATTATTTTATCGATTAAAATGTACTTGAAATATTTCCTACCAAAAGTCAACAAACACGCATAAGCACTGATGATTATTTTCATTTCATCCGTAATCGAAATACCGTTACCTTCAAAATCAGTGGTTTCCAGAAAAGAAACTATCCGATGTTGCAATATTTTTTTCTTTTTATAATTCCAATGAGTATAAAATGGAAAGTTTTCAATTAAAATATTTTCTTGTTTGTGATTTAATCTCTTATAGATAAAAAGATTCCGAACAAGCGGTCTGTCAAATCTCCAAGCATACAAATGTTCCAATACTTTTATTATGAAAATAATAAACAATATTAAAATCATGCCGAACATCACAGGCGCAATCCATTCAGGAATGGCCTCTTCATCGAGTTGGTTTGATTGAAGAATTAAGTTTATAAACACAAGATTAAAATAACAAACTATAAATGAACGGTATTTTACGGTTTAAAATTCTTGATTATTAATTTAAAACCTTCCCTAAACCGCAAAATACCGACACCATTATTTTAAATGGTTTTATTTTTTACTGCCTTCTCCTTTAAACTGTTGTGAAGGGTTTTTAAACAGAATATTGAAAGTAGTCAAACTTCCGTAACAACGAGTAATGTATTGTTGAATATCTACTTTTTCAGTTTCATCTAAGTTTTTAGAAGAATTAATTTTTTGTTCCAATACGCGCAATCGGTCGCGAAGCATAACAATTTTATGAAAGAAAGTATCAATCGGGACGTCTTTTGAAGCTAAATTAGAATCCCGGGGATTTAAAGTCATAGTGCCTCCTTTCCATCTGTCTCCCAAAGGAACAATTTCTGAAATTCCGTTCCATTTTCTTAGAATTTCCCGTAAACTGGATTCAATTTCAGCAAAACTTACTGTATCTACCTCATCTATTGATGCTTCGATAATTTCAAATTCGTCCTCTACAGAAATGGTTTCCAAGCCGTTTTCTATAAATGTAACCCAATACATTTTGGAGGTAACATTTGTGACAACTCCTTTGCCGTATTGTGGATGATTAATTCTTGAGCCGATTCCTAAAATTTGTTTCATTGACAATTATATTATTTGATTTTGTCCAAAAATAAAGAAATCGGTTGAATCGAAATATGAAAACTAAACTGCCTAACAAGAAACCCGGCAATTTTATATTAATTTAAAAAAGCAGTACAAGCCTGCGCACATTCTCTACAAGCTTTTGCACATTCACGGCAATGTTCATCGTCGTGTTTTTCACATTCATCGGCGCATTCGTTACAAATATCGATGCAGTATTTAACCAATCCTGAAACATTTGAATAATCCGTAGCCAACAACTTTTTTAAAGCGGTACAAACTTCAGCACATGCCCGACTGGTTCGAATACAGTTAACCATCATTGGAACATTTTCCTCATCCAAACAGGCATCGGAGCAGTGGTAACAATGGTTTATACAATTGTCAAGGGTTTTAATAAGATTCTCGTTTCGCATAATTTTTTTATTTCACAAGTTATACGAAATCAGGCAATCATCAGATTAATCAAACCTTAAAAAAACGCTGACTTTTCTAAAAGTTTTGTTTAATTTTCAGATAAGTTCAAAAAACTACTTTCCAAAAGTCTCAATTACCTCTTGACTGACTCCCATATTGGAAAATCCACCGTCGTGATAAAGGTTTTGGAGAGTAACTTTTTTTGTTAAATCACTAAACATACTGACAATGTAGTTTGCACATTCTAAGGCTGTTGCATTTCCAAGTGGAGACATTTTTTCGGCATAATCAATAAAAGCATCAAATCCTTTCACGCCCTGTCCGGCGGTTGTCGGAGTCGGAGATTGTGAAATCGTATTTACACGAACTTTCATATCGCGCCCAAAGAAATAACCGAAACTGCGTGCAATACTTTCGAGATATGCTTTGTTGTCAGCCATATCGTTGTAATCCGGAAATACGCGTTGTGCGGCCATATAAGTTAATGCAACGATACTCCCCCATTCGTTCATAGCTTCTTTTTTATAAAGTACTTGCATCGTTTTGTGAAAAGACATAGCAGAAACATCCCATCCTTTATGGGTCCAATCGTAATTTTGATTGGTGTAGTGATTTCCTTTCCGAACATTTACAGACATCCCGATTGAATGAAGAACAAAATCTATTTTTCCGCCTAAAATTTCCATTGCTTTATCTACCAGATTTTCCAAGTCTTCAACATTTGTAGCATCTGCGGGAATAATTTCTGAATTGGTTTTTTCAGCCAAAGCTTTAATTTGTCCCATCCTCATAGCAATAGGCGCATTGGTAAGCACAAATTTTCCTCCTTCTTCATGAACTCGTTCGGCAGCTTTCCATGCGATTGAATTTTCATCGAGTGCTCCGAAAATAATTCCCCTTTTTCCTTTCAACAAATTGTATGACATGTCTGTATTTTTTTATTAGTTAATATTCGGTTGAAGATATTTTTAAAAAGTAAAGATACGTTTAATTCAATAATTCTTTCGCATTTGCTATTGCGGCGTCCGATATTTTTTTTCCACCAAGCATTTCTGCTATTTCCAGAAGCCTTTCTTCTTTGCTCAAAACCTTTAGATGTGTCGTTGTACTGTGCAATGAATCCGTTTTGTAAACTTTTAAATGTTGTTTTCCTTTAGCGGCGACTTGCGGTAAATGAGTTATGGTAAAAATCTGCATATAAGAACTCATAGAAACCATCAGCGATGCCATTTTATTGGCGATTTCACCCGAAACCCCGGAATCAATTTCATCGAAAACCAAAGTCGGTAAATGTTTGTATTTCCCTAAAACGGATTTTACGGCCAACATAATCCTACTTAATTCTCCTCCGGAAGCTACTTTTCCAATATTTCCCGGACGAATGCCTTTGTTTGCAGAAAACAACAATTCGAGCGTATCTGTTCCCGACAAACGAAAATCTAAACCGGGTTTTAATGAAATTTCAAAAAAAGCATTCGGCAATCCCATGGTTGCTAAAATTTTTTCCAACTGTGATTTTAAATCGGGAATAACTTGTTTTCGATTGGCTGAAATGTTTTTTGCAACTTCATGTAACTGAACAGTAATCATCTCTTCTTCCTTTTCCAAACGTGATATTGCATCGTCTAAAGCTAAGGTGTTTGTCACTTTGGCTGACAATGAATTTTCTATATCCCGAAGTTCCTCTACGGATGCGACACTGTGTTTTTGTTGCAACTTATAAACGAGTTGCAATTTTTCATTGACTTCTTCCAACAATTTCGGATCGGATGAAATGGAATCTATTGCCGAAGTAATTTCATCAGTTAAATCTTCCAATTCGATAATCACACTATTGAAACGATCCCAATAACTTTCATAAGCAGCAGAAAAACTTTGAATTCTGCTTAAAACTTGACGTGCTTGTTTTGCAGTTTCCAAAACACCTATTTGCTCGTCAGTCATTTGCTTGATTATCTCGGCAAGAGATTCCTGAATGTTTTCTGAATTGGAAAGTGTATTATAGATATCTTCCAATTCCTCCTGATTTAATTTTTCCAATTTTGCCTGTTGCAATTCTTCAAGCAAAAATTGATTGTAATCCAGTTCTTTTGTCTGATCTGCTTGTTGGTTGCGTGTGTTTTTAAGTTTTTTTCGAACTTCATTTAGTGAATGCAGCAAGGATTTGTATTGAGAAAGAAAAGCACTGTTTTTTGCCAACGCATCCAACAATTCCAGTTGATATTCTTCGGATGTTATTTCAAGCGTTTCATGTTGGCTATGAATATCAATCAGATAATCTGCAAGTGCCTGAATTTGATTTAAGGTTGCAGGGGTGTCATTTACAAAAGCTCGGGAACGCCCTCCGGGAAGGATTTCACGACGAATAATGGTTTGTGGGAAATAATCTAAATCATTTTCTTCAAACAGCGCTTGTAAATTATAAGATTCAATATTGAATTGTCCTTCAATTACGCATTTTTTATCAGAATCTTTAATGTTGTCCAAATTAGCGCGTTTTCCCATCAATAATCCCATCGCGCCCAGAATAATAGATTTTCCGGCACCGGTTTCTCCTGTGATTACGGTAAGACCTTCTTTAAATTCGATACGAAGGTCCTCAATAAGCGCATAATTTTTTATGGAAAGCGTTGCTATCACGTGCTGAAGGCATTTAAAAAAACAATGAAAATCAAATTACAAACGGGCGGGAATTAAAATTTAATTTTATCCCAGTTGCTTCTTTTAGTCGGAGCCATTCTGTTCAGATTTTCAACCAAACTTACGATATTTACTTGTGGACCGCCACTAAAAACATTCTGTATTTCATCACCTTTTGCATCAAAAAAAGTACGGATTACAAAAGAGTTCGGTCTTCTGTCATTGATGCTTCTCAACTTGGCAATTGATTCAATAATTTCTTCTTTTCCTTCTTTTGGTTTATCAGCCATTAAATCCAATCCTTGACGGTGATATTGGTACATCGCTTCGTGAAATTCCTGATAAACTGAGGAAACCAATGCATCGTTTAATTGATATCGGGACTGACTTCCATCAGAAGCTTTCCATCCTTGATAATTTCCACTTGCGGCGGTATTGGTAATTTGTTTTGCAATTTGAAAATAGGGTTCACCACCTCGCGGAGAAAAAGTTGCGGCATCCATTCCAATAATCGTATATACGTGAAAAGCCACCAATGACATTAAGTTAGAATCGTAGGAGTTGATGTTGAAATTAAAAGGTTCAAATTCTCGATACTTGAAGTTTGCCTGTCGGTCGTTATAATTGTAAATCGGACTGTCGTAAGTGGAGCCATAAACCGGACGAGAAGCTTGAATCTGCATTGAAGCTGTGAAATTTTCACCGTCCATTTTACTGATTATTAAAGACATATTACAGTCAATACGCTCTTGAGTTTTAAATGGTCTATCTGTCCACGTAGTATTGTTGACAAATTCTTTTAATTGAGATTCTAAGGATTTGAATATTTGTAAATTAGGTTGTCCGGTTTGTGATGCATCTATGTTTATGGAACAGTTGAGCTCCTGAGCTTGAGCAAATCCTATAAATAAAAAAATGAAAGCAAATACTAATTTACGCATGATTGATAATGTATTCTAAAATATCGATTGCAACTTCTTCTTTAGGTTTAACAGAGAAAGGTGTGATTTTATTGTCTTTGGAAATCAAGGTAATTTTATTGGTGTCACCTTGAAATCCGGCTCCTTTGTCTTGAAGCGAATTTAATACAATTAAATCTAAATTCTTTTTTTTGAGTTTGATTTTTGCATTTTCAATTTCGTTCTCTGTTTCTAAAGCAAATCCTACTAAAAATTGATTTTTCTTTATCTCCCCTAATGATGCAAGTATGTCTTTGGTTTTCACCATATTGATTTGCATATCATTTTCCTTCTTTTTAATTTTTTGGACTGCAATCTCTTCCGGACGGTAATCGGCAACTGCCGCGCTCATAATGACGATATCCATAGTTTCATAATACCGATGAGCGGCATCGTACATTTCTTGAGCAGAAGTTACAGGTTTTAATTTTATGGAAGCATCTGACAGTTTTAAATGTGTCGGTCCGGAAATCAATGTTACGTTTGCACCCATTGAAGCAGCTTTTTCGGCAATTGCATATCCCATTTTGCCACTTGAATGATTTCCAATGAATCTTACAGGATCAATGGCTTCATAGGTCGGACCGGCAGTAACTAATATTTTTTTATTAAATAAAGGTAGTTTAGCTTGAATGTCTTTTATTATAAATCCAACAATTTCCTCAGGTTCAGCCATTCTTCCCTGTCCGACTAATCCACTTGCCAATTCACCATGTTCAGCGGGAATCATTACATTTCCAAAAGATTGCAATTTTTCAAAAGATTCAGTTACTGAAGGATGTTGATACATATCCAAATCCATAGCAGGTGCAAAATAAACCGGGCAATCGGCGGATAAATAAACTGCCATAAGAAAATTATCACAAGCACCGAAAGCCATTTTTGAAAGCGTATTTGCAGTAGCCGGTGCGATTATCATGAAATCTGCCCATTTTGCAATTTCTACATGATTGTTCCAATTTAATTTTTGAAGTTTCTCTTTTGATTCAATAATAAAAGATGTTAATACTTCATTTTTTGAAACGGTAGCAAGGGTGAGCGGCGTAACAAAATCTTTGGCAGCCTCTGTCATAATCACACGTACATTTGCTCCTTCTTTGATGAGTAAACGTACAAGAAAAGGAATTTTATAAGCAGCGATACCGCCTGTGATTCCGAGTAATATATTTTTTCCGTTTAACCGCATAGTAAAAAAAATGGCTGCTTAAGCGGCCATTCGTCTATTAGTTATCTATCTCCTCGTCTTTGGTATTGCGATAGTAAATTTTATCGTTTAACCATTCTTCAATTGCAATTGCATGAGGTTTTGGAAGTCTTTCGTAAAATTTAGAAACTTCTATTTGTTCCTTGTTTTCGAAAATTTCTTCCAGACTGTCTGTATAAGTTGCAAACTCATCAAGTTTTTCTAGCAATTCTTTTTTTACATCCAAATTAATTTGTTCTGTTCTTTTGGCTATAATAGAAATTGCCTCATAGATGTTGTTTGTCGGCTCATCAATAAGATTACGGTTATAGGTAATCGTATTTGTAGGTGCTTGTGAATTTTTAATATCCATATCTGTCTCTAATTTTTAAATCGTTGATTCTGTTTTATAAGATGCCAATCTCTTATTAATATCTGAATTAATGGCATTTGCTTCTTTGGAGAAATCTCCATTTTGAAAATATTTGCTGTAATTTTCGTAGTGTTTTTGTGCAGAGTTTAAACGTTCTTCAACCAATGAAGGAATACTTCTTAGGGCATAATCATAGGCTGCTTTTAGACGAATTAGAAAAACTTCTTCCCGATAAACTGAACCGGGATTGTCAGAAATAAAATTATCCGCAGCAGCGATAGCAGCATTGTAATACTCCATTCGGTAGTATTGCTTGAGAACTTCAAGTTCTTTTTTCTCTAATTTTGTCCGCAATTCTACGACCATTCTATTTGCTTCATCACGCATCTCGGAATCGTTGTATGTATTTATGAATGACTGCAACTTTTCCATAGCCCGATAGGTTTCTCTCTGGTCTAAAGAATAAGGTTCGGAGATGTTGTAAAAACTTTCTGCGGATCTGAAAAAAGCCACTTCAGCACTATCACTTTGCGGATAAGCCTGAGCAAAACGTTCAAACTGATATCCCGATAAGAAATAATCTCCCAATTTATAATAGGAATCTGCATAGATATACATCAGTCTTTCCGCCTGAGGTCTGCCTCTGTAAGCCGGAACAATTTGCTCCATTAATTTCAATGCTCTTTTATATTTCCCTATTCTATACAGCGAATCTGCATAAGCGTATTTCTGTGCCGTATCGCCTTTGTTTAGAACTTTTTGATAATCACCACAAGAAGCAAAGGAAATAATTAAAAGTAGAAGTATGAGTGCGTGTCGCATAAGCCGTTTAAACATCGTGCAAAAATAAGCAAATTTAAAATAGTTCCCAAAATTAATTGTTCGCTATTCAAATACCTTATCCATGCTTCGTTATTTTAATAATTATCTATAAAATCACCAATTTTTTTGCTGAGTTTTTCGCTTGCTTTTACCAAAGGAAGTCGTACGGTATCGCCACATATCCCACGTTTTTTAAATACAGCTTTAATTCCGGCGGGATTGCCTTCTTCAAAAATATAATCTATCATTGGTGCAATTTTATGATGAATTGCATAGGCTTCATCTACTTTTCGCTCCAATCCCAAGCGTACCATTTTGGAAAAATCATCTGGAAATCCTTCGCCAATAACCGAAATAACCCCTGCTCCTCCTGCCAAAATCATCGGAAGTGTAATCATATCATCTCCGGAAATAACCAAAAAATCTTTCGGAGTAGTTGCTATCATTTTCATCGCCTGAACAATGTCTCCCGCAGCCTCTTTTATGCCGATAATATTGTCAAAATCCCGAGCCAAACGACTTACAGTTTCAGGAAGAATATTCGAAGCTGTCCGACCGGGAACATTATAAAGAATGACAGGTAGCGGCGCACGTTTTGCAATGGAGGCAAAATGCTGATAAATCCCTTCCTGAGTCGGCTTATTGTAATACGGAGACACAGAAAGTATTGCAGTAAAATCATTTAAATCTCTTTCCTGCATCTCATCAATTACCGATTGCGTATTATTCCCACCAATACCGATAACCATTGGAATTCTCTTATCATTTGCTTTCGCAACTGTGTCTATTGCAAGCTGTTTCTCCTCTTTGCTTAAAGTTGCACTTTCGGCAGTTGTACCTAAGACTACAAGGTAATCGATACCATTCTCAATGTTGTAATTGACTACATTTTTTAAACCTTCCGTATCAATTGAAAAATCTTCATTAAAAGGAGTTATCAACGCAACACCTGTTCCTGCTAATTCTTTCATTTATTATATTTTATTTAAAATTTTTAAAAATTTAATTGTTTCCGATTGGAGTAAATTCTCTTTTTCCGGATTGATATTCAATATCAAGTCAAAGATTTCTGAATCTGCATCCAAATAACCGATTTTAAATCGTGCCAAGCTTTGTGCAGCCAATGAATTCAACAGCTTATTCTGATTTGAAAAAACACCGATTAAAACATCAACGGGATTATCTATAAAAAATTTTACGTTTTGATTCATTGCGTTTCCGTTCCACTTGAAATCATTCGGTGAAAATTTATTTGAATCCGCTTCGGAGGATTTTTTTTCCGTGTTGTCAAAATACAAAATCTGAACTTTCTTTTCGTCCAGTTTTAAAGTTTTTCCAAACGATTCGATAGGTGTTGTATGTTTTATATAATTCAAGTCAATCAAAACAGACAAAGTTTCCAATTTGGAATTTCGTTGAGATAAATCCCTGTCTTTAAGTGATTTATCTCGTTTTTTCTGAAGTGAATAATTTTTAATACGCTTTATCATTCGTAATTAGCTGATTTTAAATCATTTTAAGAAAATCTTCTTCTGAAATAATTGGAACATTCAAACTTTCGGCTTTCGATTTTTTGCTCGGCCCCATATTTTCGCCTGCTACTACATAATTTGTTTTAGACGAAATGGAACCCGTTGCTTTACCGCCATTTTTTTCAATCAATTCTTTTAATTCGTCTCGCGACATTTCAAATACTCCGGAAACAACAAAATTCATTCCTTTTAATTTATCGGTCTTATCCTCTAAATCTTCTTGTTTTATTTCCAGTTGAACTCCATATTTTTTTAATCGGTCAATAATTTCCACGTTTTCTTCTGTGTCGAAAAAAACTGCTACACTTTCGGCAATTCTAACACCGATTTCATCCACATTCATCAAATCTTCTTTGGTTGCCTTGCGAAGATTATCGATTGAATGATAATGAGTTGCCAATTTTTGAGCAACTGTTCTGCCCACAAAACGAATTCCTAATCCAAATAAAACGCGTTCAAAAGGGATTTTCTTTGAAGCTTCAATACCATTAATGATGTTTTGCGCACTTTTTTCTGCCATACGTTCCAACGGAAGAAGTTGCTCTTTTTCCAAAATATATAAATCGGCATAATTGGTAATGAGTCCGTTTTTTACTAAAAGACTGACAGTTTCTTCGCCCAATCCTTGAATATCCATCGCCTGTCGGGAAATAAAATGTTGAATGCGACCGGAAATTTGTGGCGGACAATCTTTGACATTCGGACAATAATGCAGCGCTTCTCCTTCCAGCCGAACCAATTCCGTATTGCATTCCGGGCATTTGCCAATATATTCTGTCGGTTTGCTCGATGGATTTCGTTTTGTAAAGTCTATTCCCACAATTTTTGGAATAATTTCTCCTCCTTTTTCTACCATAACCATATCGCCTTCACGAACATCCAGTTTTTCAATTTGATCGGCATTGTGGAGCGATGCTCTTTTTACAATCGTCCCGCCGAGTGATACCGGTTCCAGATTGGCTACAGGTGTAATGGCGCCGGTACGTCCTACTTGATAAGTTATTTCGTTTAAATACGTTTTTGCTTGTTCGGCTTTATACTTATATGCCATTGCCCATCGCGGTGATTTGGATGTGAATCCCAATTCGGTTTGATGTTCAAAATCATTTACCTTAATTACTACACCATCAATTTCATAAGGCAATTCGTGTCGATGAACATCCCAATATTCTATAAATTGCAATACTTCATCTAAATTTTTAGCAAGCTTGGCAGCCTCCGGAACTTTGAAACCCCAACTCCTGATTTTTCTCAAGCTATCATATTGGGTTTTAAACGGCATTTCTTCTCCCTGAATGTTATAAATCAAAGCTTCCAATGGGCGTTTTGCAACTTCGGAACTGTCTTGAAGTTTGAGCGTTCCCGAAGCGGTGTTTCGCGGATTTTTAAAAGGTTCTTCCCCTGCTTCTATTCTTGCAGCATTTAAAGAAGTAAATCCTTCCAACGGCATTACGATTTCTCCTCTTATTTCAAAACTTTGAGGAATATCTTTCCCTTTTAAAACCAACGGAACGGAACGAATCGTTCGGACGTTTGTAGTTACATCATCACCTTCGATTCCGTTGCCACGGGTTACGGCACGTATGAAATTTCCGTTTTCATAAGTAAGGCTTATCGATGCTCCGTCATATTTCAACTCACAGGAAAAGGTAACTTTATTGCCAATATTTTTCTCGATACGTTTCTCCCAATCTATTAAATCTTCCTTAGAATATGAATTATCCAAAGAATACATTCGATAGCGATGTTTTACAGTTCGAAAATGCTTTGTAATTTCTCCGCCCACGCGTTGTGTAGGAGAATTTACATCAAAAAACTCGGGATTTTCTTTCTCTAATTTTTGAAGCTCCTTTAATTTTTGGTCAAATTCATAATCTGAAATTGAAGGGTTGTCCAAAACGTAATAGCGATAATTGGATTCATTTAATTCTTCCCGAAGTTTTTCTATCCGTTGTTTTGTGGTCATACATTTATGGTTTATCTGGTGCAGCTTAGCATTCTGTCTTTTCCGAAGATGTCTTTATGGATTCGAATATCCTGAAATTTTTTATCAGTTAAAAATGTTTTTAATGCTTCTGCAAAGTGTTCGTTTATTTCAAAAAACAATTTTCCGTTTGGTTTTAAAGATTGAGTTGCTAAATCGGCTATTTTCTCATAAAAAATTATAGGCGAAGCATCCTTTACAAATAATGCTTCCTCCGGTTCATAATCGTACACGTTTGGGGACATCAATTCTTTTTCGCTCCAACGTACATAAGGAGGATTGGAAACTATGACGTCATACGATTGATTTAACTTCGTTGTTTTTAAAATATCTGCCTGAATGAAATTTACTTTTACACCATTCTTATCTGCATTTTCCGAAGCTATTTTTAATGCATTCTCAGAAATATCAATCGCATCTACGGAAACTTGAGGTAGGTTTTTAGCCAATGCGATTGCAATACATCCGCTTCCTGTTCCGATATCTGCAATTTTTATTTTCTTATTTAATTCTTTGGTTGCATAATCGATTACGAGTTTTACCAACTCTTCGGTTTCCGGACGTGGAATCAAGACTGCCGAAGATACTCTAAGCGTCAGACCAAAAAATTCTGTATATCCCAAAATATATTGAATGGGTTCGTAATCAGAAAGTCTTGTCAATGCCGAAATCAGTTGATTTTCTTCGGATTTGGAAAGTTGATATTCCGGATTTAAAAAAACCTGTGTTTTCGACAATTCTAAAAATGATTCAACCAACCAATAAAAAAAAGTATCTATTTCTTCTTTCGGGTATTTACCGGAAAGCATTTCAGTAAATTTTATTCGATATTCAGAAATTGTCACCGGGTTAATTTTTATCTTCTAATAAAGGTACAAAACGAAATTCACCGAATTCTTCTTTACTAAATTCTTTTTCCGACTTTCTTTCAAAAACGGTCATAATCTGTACTTCTTCTCCAACGGGAATTACCAATCGCCCGCCAATTTTTAATTGTTCCAGCAAGGGTTTTGGCACAAACGGTGCGCCTGCGGTTACGATAATCCCGTCAAAAGGTGCTTCGGAAGGCAGGCCTTTATAACCATCGCCAAAAATTATTTTTTTAGGGCGATAACCTATTTTTGGCAAAAATATATTGGTTTTCTTAAAAAGTTCGTTTTGCCGTTCAATCGTAAATAATACCACTCCTATTTCCAATAAAACTGCTGCTTGATAACCGCTGCCCGTTCCTATTTCCAAAACTTTATCTCCTTTTTTGACCTGTAGCAATTCCGTTTGACGTGCCACAGTATAAGGTTGTGAAATTGTTTGATTGGCAGCTATCGGAAAAGCTTTGTCCACATAAGCATGGTCAATAAATCCGGAATCCATAAAAAGATGACGAGGCACCCTCCCGACAGCATCTAAAACTGCCTTGTCCCGAATGCCTTTTTCAATGAGGATTTCAACTAATTTTTTTCGCATCCCCTGATGAAGAAACGTGTCTTTCAATGTTGTAAAATTTTGAGGTTGTTTAAATGTAATCAATAAAAAATTATCTTATTAAATTCAATAAAAACTGAAAAGTCAGATTTATAAGAATACGCTGAAATTGCCGTAAGCAAAGGTAGGAAAAACAGAATTTGAAACCACTTGATTATTTCTCTGAAAACACTTTTAAGATTATTTAAACAGATTTATAGATTTATCAAAAAAATCTATTCAATAATGTTGACATCGATGACACTTTCTGCATTTCTAATCATTCTACGACAGCGAAGACTGAGATTGGACAGATATACTTTTTTTCCTTGCTTGTGGTAACGTTCTGTAATTTTATTTAATGCTTCAATTGCTGACATATCAAGAAGACTACTTTCTTTAAAACTTATGATAATTTTAGACGGATCGTTTTGCACATCGAATTTTTCAGTAAAAACTGCGGTAGAAGCAAAAAATAACGGGCCGTAAATGTCGTAATGTTTAATGCCGTTTTCGTCAATATATCTTCTTGCGCGTATTCGTTTTGCACTTTCCCAGGCAAAAACTAAAGCAGCTATAATAACACCTACTAAAACAGCCAATGCTAAATTGTGCATGAATACCGTAACCAGCGTAACCAAAACCATTACCAAAATATCTGCACGAGGAAATTTATTAAAGGTTTTTAAACTTGCCCATTCAAACGTCCCTATTGAAACCATAATCATCAATCCCGTCAAGGCAGCCATAGGAACTTTTTCTATTAAACTGCTTCCGAACATCACAAATATCAATAACATAATCGAAGCAACGATTCCCGATAGCCTAGCTCTTGCGCCGTTTGAAACGTTAATCAGACTTTGTCCGATCATGGCACAACCGCCCATTCCCGAAAAAAATCCGGAGAATACGTTTGCTGTTCCTTGAGCCAACGTTTCTCTGTGAACATTTCCTCTGGTTTCTGTAATTTCGTCCACTATATTTAAAGTCAATAAACTTTCGATAAGCCCCACTCCGGCAACGATTGCCGCATACGGAAAAATAATTTCAAGGGTTTCAAAAGTGAAAGGTACAGCAGGAATATGAAACGGAGGGAAACTTCCTTTTATAGAAGCTATATCTCCAACGGTTTTTGTATCTAACTGCAAAAATGTAACCAAACCGAAAACAAGTAAAATGGCTGTTAATGAAGCAGGTATAACTTTAGTTAATTTGGGAAGTCCCCAAATAATCAGCATGGTCAATAAAACCAATCCCAAAAGCATGTACAAATTTGTTCCTGTAAGCCAATTTCCGGAAGCGTCTTTAAAAATATCCAATTGTGACATGAAAATGACTATTGCCAATCCGTTAACAAATCCAAATATTACAGGATGCGGAACCAAACGGATGAGTTTTCCCAGTTTTAATACGCCTGCAAGAAGCTGGATTACTCCCGCCAAGACAACCGTGGCAAAAATATACTCAACGCCGTGGCTTTTTGCCAACGTGGCGATAACTACCGCGATAGCTCCTGTTGCACCGGATATCATTCCCGGACGACCGCCAAAAATAGAAGTGATAAAACACACCATAAATGCAGCATACAAACCTGTTAATGGGTCTAATCCTGCAATCAAAGCAAAAGCAACAGCTTCGGGAACGAGAGCCAATGCAACCGTTAAACCTGACAACACTTCTGTTTTGTATTCAACCTTTTGATTAAAATCAAATAAATTAATAACTTTCTTCATTGAGAATTATAAAAAATATAAGTGAATAAAATATGATTTAGAGGAATGAGAACTGCCGGATGCAATGCTCAAAATACTGAAATTCAATAGTTTTAAGTCATAACCTGTCAGGGCGGAGTAACTTGAGAAGATGTTCTTGCTATTTTTTCCATATCAGGACGCAAATATACAGTTTCAAATCACATTTGCCTTATTTTGATATAAACATTTCAGGAATTATATCATTTAGATTTCTTTATTTCACAAGAAAAATCCTACGAACATTTTGAATTTCTGCAAGTTTTGGTCTGTTTAGATTTTCCTCATATCAATTGAAAATCCTATTTTTGCGAAAAACAATTACCTATGTTAAAGGCAGGTGTATTAGGTGCCGGTCATTTGGGAAAAATCCATCTTCGACTTTTAAATGAATCAGAGAAATATGAACTCGTTGGATTTTATGATTCAAATGAAGCAACCGCCAAGCTTCTATCAGACGAGTTTGGATATCAAAATTTTCCATCAATGGATGCGCTTATTGACGCAGCAGATATGATTGTTGTGGCAACTCCTACAAGTACGCATTTTGAATGTGCCAAAAAAGTCATCGAATCAGGAAAACATATTTTTATAGAAAAACCCATTGCGCAATCTGTTGAAGAAGCTGAAAAAATTCGCGAATTGGTTCGTATTCACAAAGTACGCGGACAAGTAGGCCAAGTAGAACGATACAATCCTGCATTTGTGGCGATTCAAGATAAAATAAACAATCCGATGTTTATAGAAACACATCGTTTGGCCGAATTTAATCCGCGTGGAACTGATGTTTCGGTTGTTTTGGATTTGATGATTCACGATATTGACATCATTTTAAGCGTTGTAAAAAGCAAAGTAAAATCAGTCCGTTCCAGCGGCGTTTCCGTTTTAAGCGATACTCCCGATATTGCCAATGCAAGAATTGAATTTGAAAACGGTTGTGTTGCCAACTTGACTTCCAGCCGAATTTCATTAAAAAAAATGCGGAAGGCAAGATTCTTTCAGCGAGATGCTTATATTTCCGTTGATTTTCTCGAAAAAAAGAGCGAATTGGTACGAATGAAAGATGCCCCTGACAATCCGGATGAATTTGCAATGATTTTAACCAATGCCGAAGGTGTAAAAAAACAAATCTATTTTGAAAATCCCCAAGTAGTAAACAACAATGCAATCAAGGATGAACTGGAAAGTTTTGCAGCATCAATCTTAACAGACACAACTCCACAAGTTCCGCTTTTAGAAGGAACCGAAGCCCTCCGGATTGCGATGATGACCATCGAAAATTTTAAACAATTATAATAACCATAAATTGTCGTAATAGACGATAAATTAAAAACACAACAATGAAAAATATTGCAGTAATCGGTGCAGGAACTATGGGAAATGGAATCGCTCATACCTTTGCACAATTTGGTTTTAAAGTAAATCTTATTGACATCAGTCAAGATTCGTTGGAAAAAGGAATGGCGACCGTTATCAAAAACCTGGACAGAATGGTCAGTAAAGGAACGATTTCTGAAAGTGATAAGGAAAACACCTTAAACAACATCACTACTTTTACAAAACTTGAAGAGGGCGTAAAAAATGTGGAATTAGTTGTGGAAGCCGCTACGGAAAATCTAAACTTAAAACTCAATATTTTTAGAGATTTAGACAAACTCTGTAGTGAAAATACCATTCTTGCAACCAACACCTCTTCTATATCCATTACACAAATTGCCGCTGTAACTTCTCGCCCCGAAAAAGTTATCGGAATGCATTTTATGAATCCCGTTCCGATTATGAAGTTGGTGGAGATTATCAAAGGATACAGCACCAGTGAAGAAACTTACAAAACAATTGAAACACTTTCTAAAGCATTGAATAAAGTTCCGGTGGAAGTAAACGATTATCCCGGATTCGTAGCCAACAGAATCTTAATGCCGATGATTAATGAAGCCATTGAAACCCTATACAACGGCGTTGCAGGCGTTGAAGAAATCGATACAGTTATGAAATTGGGAATGGCACATCCGATGGGACCTTTGGCTCTGGCAGATTTTATCGGTTTGGACGTTTGCTTATCTATCTTAAAAGTGATGTACGACGGATTTAAAAATCCGAAATACGCTCCTTGTCCATTGCTGGTTAATATGGTGAATGCCGGAAAATTAGGCGCAAAAGGCGGTGAAGGTTTTTATGATTATAGTGAAAGCGGAAAAGCAGAAGTTGTGTCTTCACAATTTATAAAATAACATAAACAACAACAATTTTTGGCTACAATAAAACCATTTAAAGCGATTCGCCCCACGCGGGATAAAGTAAGTTTAATCGCTTCCAGATCATACGAAAGTTATACTTCCGAGCAAATTGCTTCTCGTTTGCGGGACAATCCATTTTCTTTTTTACATATCATCAATCCGGGGTATCGATTTCATAAAGAGATTTCCGGCGCAGAACGTTATGGATTGGTTTACAACAGATATCAGGAATTTAAAGAAGAAAAGATTTTTATCCAGGATGAAAAACCTTCTTTGTATGTCTATAAAATCGTAAATCGGGATGGATTTTCGTTTCAAGGAATTATTGCGGCTGCCAGTGTTGCCGATTATGAAGCCAATGTGATAAAAAAACACGAAGACACTCTTGAATTTCGTGAAATTACTTTTAAAGAATACCTAAAAATTGTCGGATTTAATGCTGAAGCAGTTTTATTGACACATCCCGATGAACCTGAACTTAAAGACATCATCGGAGAAATCATGAAACAACGTGCCGAATATGAATTCACCACAACCTACCGCGATACGCATTATTTGTGGAATGTGGACA
>CAZWVT010000035.1:0-20113 GCA_964636665.1 uncultured Flavobacteriaceae bacterium | reverse complement strand
TATAGGGTGCAGCAAACGGCGAACATTCCGTAGTAAAGGTCAGCGGTCCGGACCAAGTACTTTCATCGCCAGGACCACAAATGGCTCTTACATATATATCATAAGATGTACTCGCCGTTAAAAGTGATAAACTTACTCCCAAAGTTCCGTCATTGTCAGAAACCAAAGTTCCAGTTCCCTGAGCAAATCCGCTCAATCCGTATTCTACTTCCCATTCCAACGCAGAACCATTTTCCTGCCAAGTAATATCGGCACTGTCAAATGATACATTATTTGCTTCTATAGATGATGGCGGTGGACATGATGGCGGTGTAAACTCATAAGCTCCCGCATCTGGCGTAGTAGTGCTTCTTGAATTTCCATCTATGTCTGATGTCACGCCCACAGGCGTTCCAATGTTATCCACTGCTGGGTTTGTAGGAGAAAAATCCAATCCAAGTGAATTTAAGAATAAAGGATCGTTATCAACAGAGTTCATATCACCGGAGGTATCTATCTGCCAATCAGATAGCGTTGTTCGTGCACTACTATTGGAATAACCTATACCGGTAGTTCCATCTGTAGATCCCATATGGAGTACATTGTTGTCACTTATGATAGAGGAAGTCGCAGTGTTGAAATACAGACAATACTTTGCGCCTGAACCACCCCGGGTAATACTAATTACATTGTTCTTCAGTTCTATGTTGCTGGCCATTGTGGTCTGGTAAAATCCACGTGTAATCCCGGCAGTGGCATTGACATCGTTTAAAGCAATGGTGTTGTGATAATAATATACTCCATCACTACTACTGTTATATAAAGCATATATTGTTCCATTATTACCCGTCAAGTTAATCAGATTATTTATAACCTGGCTTTCATTGCCCACCGGGGAGTCGATTGCACTGTGGTAGATTCCATAATTCGCACTTGTCGAGGAAGAAGTGATGCCACCGAAAGGAGTATGGATGCGGTTGTTCGCCACGATATGACCCTCTCCACCGGAAAGGAAATAGATGCCGTAGAACGTAGTAACATTCTCTCGGTTCGGGCGGCTGATCTCATTGTCCGATACAACTGAATTGTTATTATAAGGCATTCTTATCCCAGTCGAATAAAAGTCCAATAAAGTGTTGTTTGAAACAATATTGTTCATCGATCGGGTTGCCGATTGGCCATTAATAACAATACCGTAGTACCCCCCCATAATGGTATTCCCAACAATAATATTGTCCGTGCCCGAACTTCCCGTGGTTGCCGTGGCACTGGTCAAGCTGCCCGAGACCACAATTCCTGCATTGGTGGTGCTGGTACTGGCCATAGTGGAGGACATATCGATTGTGTTGTTTGTAATGGTATTGTAGTCCGCATTATTGGTCAGTTGGATCACAAAGTTGTTAGTGTCGCTGATGGTGACCAGGTTGAAATTCACAATAGTGGTATAGTCAGTGCCATCCAAGAGTATCAAGCTCCTGTTGGCGGAGACGGTAGTCGATGTAATTGTTTCGCCATTACCGTTTATAACAACAGTATTTGTGGCGCTTGCCCCTGTGATTTCTCCAAGTGTAATCTGTTCCTCAAATGGACCGGAGCCTGGAAGAACATTAAATGTTGTAGCCGCAGAGATACCGCATGTATTGAGTGCATAAGCAACATCAGACAAGGTTTCGAAATCTCCCGTTGCTCCAACCGTATAGTTGCCCGCCAAAGGTCCGGAACAACCCGTTATAAAGGTAAAAGGTCCTACCCATGTACTTTCATCCCCTAGACCACAATAAGCACGAACATAAAAATCATAAGAAGTCAATGCGGTCAACCCGTTCAAAGTGTGAGGATTGGTCGTAGCAGATGCGTTAGGTATCTCTGTAGGAGTAAACCCTTCAAGTCCCCACTCGATATCCCAAGTAGTCGCAGTCCCATTTTCATTCCACCCAAGATCTGCAGAAGTTGCTGTAATATTATCAACGTACAAGGTAGAAGGCGGTGGACAAGAAGGAGGCGTGAACTCATAAACACCCGGATCCGGTGTGGTAGTACTTCTAGAATCACCATTGAAATCAGTAGCAATTCCCACTGGGACTCCAATATTATTAACGGCACTGTTGGTCGGTGTAAAATCAAATGCCAATCGGTTTGCGAACAGGGGATCCACATCCACGGAGTTCATGTCTCCGGAAGTGGCAGCCTGCCAATCGCCCAACGTGGTTCTTGCAGAACCCGAGTACCCAATGCTGGTGGTTCCGTCCGTAGCGCCCATGTACAGTACGTTGTTGTCGCTTGTGATAGAGGAGCCCGCAGTATTGAAGTACAGACAGTACTTGACTCCAGAACCAGCGCGCAGGACGCTAAAAATATTGTTCTTCAGTTCTATGTTGCTGGCCGTTGTGGTCTGGTAAAACCCTCTTGTGGTGCCAGCAGTGGAATTGGCATCATCCAGGACCACCGTATTGTGATAGTAGTACACACCGTCACTGCTGGTGTTGTAAAGAGCATAAATAGTTCCGTTGTTTCCCGTAAGATGGACAATGTTGTTGAACACTAAACTCTCGTTCCCCACAGGAGAGTCAACACCCGTGTGCCATATTCCATAATTTGCACTGGTGGTTGTAGTCGTTATACCGCCAAAAGGAGTGTGGATGTTGTTCCCGGAAATGGTGGTTCCTTCACCTCCCGAAGCAAGATAGATTCCGTAAAAAGTAGTAACGGTATTTCTGTCCGGACGGCTGATGTCATTGTCGGCGACAACAGCGTTGTTATTGTACCGAAGCGAGATGCCATAACCGTAGAAATCTTTCAGGGTATTATTGGAAACTATGTTGTCCAGGGAAGGAGTGGCCGATTGACCATTAATATTGATTCCATAATAACCCCCGATGATGGTGTTCCCGGTAATGGTGTTGTTCGTGCCCGAGCTGCCGGTAGTGACGGTGGCACTGGTCAGGCTTCCCGAGACCACTATGCCCGCATTGGTCGTGGACGTACTGGTTATTGTGGAAGACATCTCTACCGTATTGTCCGAAATGGTGTTAAAGTCCGCATTATTGGTGAGCTGTACCACAAAATTATTGGTGTCGCTGATGGTTACCAAGTTGAAATCGGTTATGGTAACATAGTCCGCTCCATCCAAAAGAAACAGGGAGCGGTTGTCTCCATCAGTCACAGACGTAAGGGTCTCACCGTTTCCATTGAAGGTAACGGTGTTCGTGGCGCTGGCACCCATAAACTCGGTGATGGTCAACCGCTCATTGTATGGACCGGAGCCGACCGCCACATTAAAGGTAACCGGACCGGAAACCCCACAATCGTTGAGAGAGGCAACGGCATCGGTCAGGGTGGCGAAATCGCCGGTAGTCCCGCCAATGGTATAGGTGCCCGAAAGCTGGGTAGAGCATAGAGTTTCAAAAGTATGGGGACCTACCCAGAAACTAAGGTCTCCCGGTCCACAATTTGCCCGGACATAAAAATCGTATTCTGTCTGGGGAGCCAAACCGGATAAAGGGTATGGGTTGGTGGTGGCCGATACATTAGGAGTTTGAGTGGGCGTGAATCCTTTGGTGCCCCACTCGATATCCCATGCAACCGCACTTCCGTTCTCGGTCCAGCCCAATATTGCAGAGGTTGCTGTCTGCCCAGTTGTGGTCAAGTTACCAGGAGGCAGGCAACTGGGAGGGTTATTGACCTGAGTACCTGTAATTTCTATGGTGTAGTCCATCCCCCCTGCATCCCAATTGGAAATTACGATATAATAGGTTTGGCCCATCGTTACGGGCAAGTTTGATATTGACCTGCTTGTGCCAGTTGTATTGGTATGATAACCTTCCGTAGAGGTGAATGGACATCCGGTAAAAACCCATAAGGAATGCCATTCTGAACTTCCGGCGTGGGTTGTGTTGATGTTTATTGAACCATTGCTCCCTGCGGTATAAGAGTAAACAACATCGTTGCCATTTCCCAAATAACTCGATGAGCCGGTTCCGTTTGTAACAGCTCCGGGAGCTACAGGCGGAACATCCGAACTTGAATAATTATTCCCGTAAGTGCCCGTATTGCCGGAATCATTAAATGGTGTTGCATAAACGAGAAGCGGATTTCCGCAAGTGCTGCCCGGAATTTGAGCATTTCCCTGCCAAGGCAGGATAAATGCGCAAAAAACCATAAATAATAAAATAGTTTTTTTCATAATTTAAGTAGTTAATAAAAAATTTAAGTGTGAATAAAAAATGTTACATACCGCATGTTTTAACAGTTAACAGCATATAATAACTGGTAAATATAACATTTTTTTTAGAACTACTTTAAGAAGAGAAAGATGCTTTCTTATGAAAAGTCTATCAACAAATAACTTCACGGGTAAATGAAAGTGAGTTCTATCGTTAATTATTGATTATACTTAGTGGGATATAACCGTATTCTTGACTTTTATAAAAAATAGCTGTAGCATAATTTCATTGACAAATCATTCTTCTCTTTAACACTAATTTAATACAAATTTAACACTGAAGGTAAAGTGTAGATTTTGGTTAACAGTATTTAAAATTAATTTTTAAAGGACTATTTATTCAATCCGGAATTATTTAAAACTTTCCGTAAAAAAGAAAAAGCCGCTTAAAAAACGACTTCTTCATAAATATAATATATGTTTTATCTTAGCCTAAAAAGTCAATTCGACTTCTTCAACGTTTCCATCTCTTTCAATTTTGACAATGACCGTTTGTCCTTTCTCAAATTTTGACAGTGCTTGCATATAGCTCATCATATCTTTAATTTCCATTTCGCCAATTTGCTTGACTACGTCTCCTCTTTTCAATCCTGCTTTTTGGGCAGGTCTATCTTCGCTTATTCCATCGATGCGCATTCCTTCTCCATCAAAAAGATAATCAGGGACAACACCAAGGGTTACTTTAAATTCCGGTACCATATCGCTTTCGTTTTTTGTTTTAGTAAATTCAAGTTTGCCTGCGCTATCTACAGCTGAGATAATATTATAAATGTAATTGGCAATCAGCTCCATTCCCGCCACATTTATTTTGCCTACTTCATCGGAAGGTTTGTGATAGTCTTCATGTTGACCCGTAAAAAAATGTAGCACAGGAATATCTGATAAATAAAAAGAAGTATGATCGCTGGGCCCTATTCCGCTTTCATTTTTTGTTATTTTCAGACCTTCGGTATTTTTATCAAGCGTCAGATTCCAGCTTGGTGAAGTTCCAGTTCCATAAACTGCCAATACTTTTTCTTCATTCAGCCTTCCAACCATATCCATATTTAACATATAGTTTATCTCGTTCAAATCAATCGTAGCATTTTTTGTAAAGTAATTAGAACCGAGCAGTCCTTCTTCTTCTCCCGAAAAACCAATAAAAAGGTAATTGTTGTTTTTCGGTGCTGATTTGTCCTGTAAAACCGTGGCAAGATGCAACATAATAGCCACGCCACTTGCATTATCGTCTGCTCCATTGTGAATGGCTTTCGCTCCACGATGCAAAGAACCTATTTCTCCCATTCCTAAATGGTCGTAATGCGCACCGATAACCACTGTATTTTGGGCGTTGTTATCTAAAAAACCAATGACATTTCTTCCCGTACGCGTGGTTGATTCTTCGTAAGTTGTAAAAACAGTTTCTTCATGAGGATTGCTTCCTTTTTGGAAATGAAAATCTTGGAAGTATAAATTTTCTCCTTTCGGTTCTAATCTCAAATCCTTAAAACGAGTAGCAATGTAATCGGCAGCCTTTCTTTCATATTTTGTTCCGGTTAATCTGCCCTGAAGACTGTCGTGTGCCAATACTGCCACATCTTCAAGCATACTAATCATTACCTTGCGATTTCCGCCGCAAGAAATTATCACAAAAGAGAAAATTATTAATAGATAACGCATTGTAAGATTTTTTGCGCAAAAGTACATAAAAGATAGTAACTTTGCAGCCGTAAAACTTATATAAATCAATCATTCTAAAAACTCAACAAATATGAGGTATTTATTTCTCTCTGTTCTGACAGTTCTTATTTTTTCGTGTAAAGGCGGCAACGAAAAAGAAAATGCGACAGAGAACACAACCGAAGATTCAGTGGCAGGCGCCACTCAAACCGAAAACTCTTTGATTTATCCCGAAGAAAAATTTTTCAAATCCCTAAGACAAGTAACTTTTGGAGGTGACAATGCGGAAGCCTACTGGAGTTTTGACAGTAAAAAACTTATTTTCCAAAGCAATTATTCCGAATGGGGACTCTCGTGCGACCAAATGTTTATTATGGATGCCGACGAAACTTTCGAAGATTCAAAACCTGTGATGGTCAGTACAGGAAAAGGAAGAACCACTTGTGGCTATTTTCTACCTGACGGAAAACACATTATATATTCCAGCACACATTTGGTAGATGAGGAGTGTCCTCCCGTACCGGAAAGAACAGGCGGAAAATACACATGGCCGCTTTATGAAGGATATGAAATCTTCGTGGCTGACTTGGAAGGAAACATCGTTTCTCAATTAACCGATACTCCCGGATACAATGCCGAAGCAACTGTTTCGCCAAAAGGAGATAAAATTATCTTCACCTCTACCAGAACCGGCGATTTAGAACTTTTCACTATGGATTTAGATGGTTCTAACGTAAAGCAAATCACTAATAATGTCGGTTATGACGGAGGAGCTTTCTTTTCTCCCGATGGAAGCAAAATCGTTTTCAGAGCTCATCACCCAACAGCAGAAGAAGACATCGAAGAATACAAAGATCTTCTTTCAAGAAACTTGATTCAACCTACCAAAATGGAAATATTCGTTTGTAATGCCGACGGAAGCGATATGCGTCAAGTTACAAATTTAGGCGGTTCCAATTGGGCTCCGTTTTTCCATCCTTCAGGTGAGAAAATCATTTTCTCAAGTAATTTTGAATCAGAAAAAGGATTTCCTTTTCATATTTATATGATTGATATCGACGGATCGAATTTAGTGCGAGTTACCAATAGCGGCACATTCGATTCTTTCCCAATGTTCTCTCCCGATGGAAAATACCTTGTATTTTCGTCCAACAGAAACAATGACGGTACAAGAGATACAAACGTTTTTATCGCTGAATGGCAAGAATAATAAACGTATAGTTTCAACATAAAAACCTATCAGTTTTCCTAACCGATAGGTTTTTTTGTTTAACGACTTATTTAAATTACTAAATAGTCATATTTTGGTAATCTGATTTATCTTATTTTACAAATTTGATAAACAGCCAATCACTTCGAATTAAAGTTTTCATGAAATATTTCCAATTTTCCAAATTCTTTTTTATCCCCATCATTTTACTGTTTATTTCCTGCGGATCTGCCCGCATTTCGGAGAACAGCATAAAAATCAAATATTTGGACGAATATATTATCCCTGAAATAATTGAAGAAAACGGACATATAATAGGTGGTTTATCAGATTTGGATTACGACGGAACTTATTTCTATACCGTTACAGACAGTCCAAAAAATCCTTTTATTTACAAACTTTCAATTAAAATCGACAATTATAAAATTCAAGAAATTGTCGTTGAAGAAGTCATTAAAATAGCTGCTGACACTTTGTTTTTTGACTCGGAAGGCATTCTTTACAATACTGATTCCAACCAATTTATCATAAGCAGTGAAGGTTCTATTAACAGAAACAAAAATCCATTTGTCGTTAATCTAACAAATCAAGGTGTGGCAATTAATAAATATAAGCTTCCTGAATATTTTTTATTATCCAATAATGATGGGCTCCGTCACAATGCAGCATTTGAAGGATTGACGTGGAGTACAGATAATCACGGAATTTGGGTTGCAACCGAACTCCCAATGATATCTGATGGAGCAAAACCAAAACTTTATAAAACCTATTCTCCGGTTCGATTTACTTATTTTGACGTAAAAAGCAAACAAGCAATCAAGCAATTTGCATATCAATTAGACAGATTGAGAAAAGTGCCGTTTCTGCCGTTTGCAATTAATGGCGTTACCGGAATTTTAAAAATCGCACCGCATCAATTTATAGTCATCGAGCGTGCTTTTTCCGCCGGTCACGGATCCTATGGAAATCGCGTGAGATTGTATTTAGCCAATTCCCAAGAAGCAACCAACACGCTTTATACCAACAACTTGCATTCCAATAGAAAAAACATCATTCCCGCAAAAAAACAATTGCTTTTTGATTTCAAATCCGTACGAAAACAACTTTCTCAAAGATTTATAGACAATATCGAAGGAATCGCTTTTGGTCCCATTTTACCTAACGGCAATCAAAGTTTGATTTTGATATCGGACAACAATTTCAACAGCTATTCCAAACAGATTAATCAGGTTGTTTTAATGGAAATTGTAACTAAGTAAATTTCAAGGATGATATTCTTCTCAATTTAAAGAAGGAAATTTATTTTTTCTTAATCCACGAAACTTCATATAAATCTTTCCGTCTGTCTTTGAGGTTTCGCACTGCGCCATAATTGTGCAATTCTCTCAAAAGGTCAATATCAACATCTGCAATAAGAATCATTTCGGTATTTGGGGTGGCTTCAGCTTTAATTCCATTACTTGGAAAAGCGAAATCACAGGGTGTAAAAACAGCTGATTGTGCATACTGAATATCCATATTGTGAACTTTTGGTAAATTTCCTACACTTCCGGCAATGGCTACATAACATTCATTTTCAACGGCACGCGCTTGTGCACAAAGTTTAACCCGGGAATATCCGTTTTGAGTATCGGTGAGAAACGGAACAAAAAGAATGTCCATACCTTCTTTTGCCAACAATCGTGACAATTCCGGAAACTCGACATCATAACAAATCAAAATTCCGATTTTTCCGCAATCCGTATCAAACGTCCGAAGGGAATTTCCGTTGACCATTCCCCATACTCTTGCTTCATCCGGAGTGACATGGATTTTTTCAAATCTTTCAATACTTCCATCCCTACGGCATAAATAGCCGACATTATACAATTTATCGCGAACTACTTCGGGCATACTTCCGGTTATGATATTGATGTTATAAGATATTGAAAGCTGCGAAAGTCTTTCTTTAATTTCTTTGGTATGTTTGGCCAATTCACGAATGGCTTCTGCTTCCCCCAGATGGTTGTAATCTGCCATTAAAGGCGCATTAAAAAACTCCGGAAACAAGGCAAAATCACAATGATAACCGGCCATACTATCTACAAAGTATTCAACCTGCTCCATCATATCTTCCATTCCGGCATAACGACGCATCTGCCATTGAATTAAGCCTAATCGCACCACACTTTTTATGGCTTGCGGAGCGGATTCTTCTTCGGGCGTAACATAATAGATATTGTTCCAAGCCATTAAAACCGCAAATTCTCCGGAAGCTTCATCTCCTTCCAAATAGCCTTTTAAAATTCGAATTGGATGAAAATCATTGGAAATTTGAAAGTTTAAAACCGGGTCGTCAATGTGTTTGCTTCTCACTTTTTGAATGTATTGTTTTGGTGTAAGGCTGTCTGCATATTTATGATAATTAGGCATTCTCCCGCCAAAAACGATTCGTTTTAAATTTAAGTTTTCACACAGTTCTTTGCGGTAATCATACAATCTTCTTCCCAATCGTAAACCTCGAAATTCGGGGCGGATAAACACATCGATTCCGTAAAGCACGTCTCCATTGGGATTGTGGACAGAAAAATGAGGATTCCCTGTAAGATCTCTATACGTATGTTTTTCACCCAGTTTTTTATAATCTACAATCAACGACAATGCACATCCGGCTATTACTCCGTCCACCTCGATAACCACCTGACCTTCGGGAAAAATTTCAATCAAATTGCCAATTTCTTCCAGTTTCCAATAATTATCGGCCATATTTCCATAAGCGTGGATAGTGGCTTTTTTTAACGCATCATAATCTTCAATGGTCAAAAACCGTAATTCAATATTTTCAATTTTTCTGGGTTCCATTTGCTCTTTTGCTACTTTAAATTAAATGTACGGATTTATCGTTTAACTTTATCAAATATGACCTTAAACGGTCGTAAAATAATAGCTATAAAAAACAAGCGGAAATTTCACAACTTTCGCATCCCTATTGTGAAATTCCCGCTTATCAAATTTAATACAATCGGTAATTACATATCCAATAAATATGCAAAAATAAGCGGTGCTACAATGGTTGCATCACTTTCAATAATAAATTTAGGGGTGTCTATATCGAGTTTTCCCCACGTGATTTTTTCATTCGGAACCGCTCCGGAATAACTTCCATAACTTGTGGTAGAGTCGCTGATTTGGCAAAAATAACTCCAAAATGGGGTGTCGGTTTGTTCCATATCTTGATATAACATTGGAACAACGCAAATTGGAAAATCTCCTGCTATTCCACCGCCGATTTGAAAAAACCCGATTCCTTTGTCGCTGTTTTTTGGATACCAATCAGCCAAAAATGTCATGTATTCAATACCGCTTTTCATAGTAGATGCTTTTAATTCACCTTTTAGGACATAACTTGCAAAAATATTTCCCATGGTGCTGTCTTCCCAACCCGGGCAAACTATGGGCAAGTTTTTTTGAGCTGCAGCGTACATCCAAGAATTTTTAATGTCGATTTCGTAATGTTCTTCCATTACGCCGCTCAACAAAAGTTTGTACATAAATTCATGTGGAAAATATCTTTCCCCTTTTTCCTCGGCATCTTTCCAAATTTTAAAAATATGTTCTTGAATTCTGCGAAAAGCTTCTTCTTCAGGAATACAAGTATCTGTCACACGATTCATTCCTCTTTGCATCAAATCCCATTCATCTTGTGGCGTTAAATCCCGATAATTCGGCACTCTTTTATAATGTGAATGAGCCACGAGATTCATAATATCTTCTTCGAGATTGGCTCCGGTACAAGAAACGATATGCACTTTATCGCGACGAATCATTTCCGCAAATATTTTACCTATTTCTGCAGTACTCATAGCTCCTGCAAGCGAGACCAGCATTTTTGCACCTCCATTTAATTGTTCTTCGTATGCTTTTGCTGCATCTACAAGAGAAGCGGCATTAAAATGCAAGTAGTATTTCTGGATAAAATCGGAAATAGGACCTTTGTTAGAATTCATCATCTTTGTTTATATTAAATTTTGGATTATTAGCCTTGTTTATATTTTCAATTGTGCGACTTTCGTATTCATCAGCTTCATTTTCACCCATAAACTTATATGAAAGCATTTTATAAAAGAGTTTAGCGGCTACAAAGTCTGAAGAACGCTCATTTTCATTAGGACATAATTCAACCACATCAAAACCGACTACATTTTTTTCTTCGAAAACTTGTTTTAAAAAGTCTAAGGTTTCATACCACAAAAGTCCTCCCGGTTCCGGTGTTCCTGTCGATGGTAAAACGGATGGGTCAAATGCGTCTAAATCAAAAGTGATAAAAACATTTTCTCCCAGCAAATCGATTGCTTTATCCATCCAATATTCATCTTTTACCATATCATGAGCAAAGAACGTTTTTTCTTCATCCATAACAGTGGTTTCAGCGATATCCATGCTTCTGATTCCAACTTGGATAAGATTGGTGTTTTGACTTGCTTCATAAACCGCGCACGCATGATTATAAGGTGTGCCCTCATATTCTTTTCTCAAATCGGCATGAGCATCAATGTGTAGCACGGTCAGGTTGTCAAAACATTCGTGAAACGCTCTAATAGACCCAATAGAAATACTGTGTTCACCACCAAAAAGCGTAACAAATTTATTCCTTTTGATGTATTCTTTTGTAGTTTTATAAACAGCTTCCACCATACTTTCGGGCGAGCTGTTTTCGGTAATGGAATCGGCTAAATAAACGCCTTGTTTATAAACCTCTGTTTGGGTTTCGATATCATAAAGCTCCATGTTTTCGGAAGCTTCCAAAAAGGCGTCGGGTCCTTTGTCTGCTCCTTTTAACCAAGTACTTGTTCCGTCATAAGGAACTGGTATTACAACAATTTTGGCAGTTTCTAATACTGCGTATTTTTGTGGAATTCCTGCATAGGTAGTTGTTTTCATTTTGAAAATAGAAAAGTTGGGTTAATGGTTTATTTTGTATAACCTAAGATATTTAAAAAATCACTTTTTGTTTGCTGTTCGGCGAAAAGTTGTGTTCTCAATGCTCCGTTTTCATCTCTATCTATAAGAATGTGTTTGGGAGTCGGAATCAAACAATGTTGAAGTCCTCCAAATCCACCAATTGTTTCCTGATAAGCACCCGTATTGAAAAAACCAATGTAAAGCGGTTTTTCTTTTTTAAATTTCGGCAAATAAATAGCGGCAACGTGTTGTTCGCTATTGTAATAATCATCGCTGTCACAGGTTAATCCGCCCAATAAAACCCGCTCGTATTCATCATTCCATCGGTTTAGAGGCAACATAATAAATCGTTTGCTGATAGCCCACGTATCTGGAAGCGTTGTAATAAAAGAAGAATTAATCATATTCCATTTTTCACGATCATTCTGTTGTTTCTGATACAGCACTTCATAAATTGCCCCTCCGCTTTCTCCTACCGTAAAACTACCGAATTCTGTAAAAATATGAGGCACGGGAACATCAAATTCTTCACATGTAATCTTTATCTGATTGATAATTTCATCGACCATATATTCATAATCGTATTCAAAAGCAAGTGAATTTTTAATAGGAAAACCTCCTCCGATATTCAAGCTGTCTAATGAAGGAGCTATTTTTTTGAGCCGCACATATACTTTTAAGCATTTTACCAGTTCATTCCAATAATACGCCGTATCTCTGATTCCGGTATTGATGAAAAAATGGAGCATTTTTAAATCGACTTGTTCATTGTTTTTTATTTGCTCCTCATAAAATGGGATAATATTTTTATATCCAATTCCCAAACGTGAGGTATAAAATTCGAATTTTGGCTCTTCTTCTGAAGCGATACGGATACCGACTTTGAAATGACCGTCAATCTGATTCTGAAGCAAATCCAATTCTTCATAATTATCGATAATCGGAATGCAGTTTTGATGTCCTTGGTTGATTAAATCAGCGATGTTGGAAATGTATTTGTCTCGTTTAAACCCATTGCAAAGCACGTACGTATCATCGGTGATATTTCCGGTTTTTTTCAAACTTTGAACTATATCAATGTCAATAGCAGATGAAGTTTCGATATGAATGTCATTCTTTAATGCTTCATCCAATACATGTTTGAAATGGGAACTTTTGGTGCAATAACAATAATTGTAAGTTCCTTTGTAATCATGTTTTTCAATGGCTTTCGTAAACCATTGTTTGGCCAAATTTATGTTTTCAGATATTTTTGGAAGGTAGGTAAATTTAAGCGGCGCTCCGTATTCTTCAACAAGTTTCATCAAATCGATGCCATGAAATTCAAGTCCGTTTTCACCAAGGCGGAATTCTTCCTGAGGAAAATAATATGTTTGGTTTATTAAATCAATATACTTCGTGTTCATTCTATAAGGTTTGAGATGGAAAAATAATAACTCTTTTGCAGAGTATGTATATTTAGTTTAAAAAGATAACAAATGTTTAAGGGTAAAACTTTAATCAAAGCTTTACTAGATATCTTTTTAAAACTCAAATTCTCATAAAATAAAACCTTCTATAGTACACTTTAAACAAAAATTACAGGATAATTCATTTGAAAGTAACGGCTGCAAAAATGCCTAAAAAAAATTCAAAAACAAATAGTTTAACCCATTTTCAATCAAAATATTATATCATTTTGAAGAGGTTGATTTCATGCTCGGTTAAGATTCTATAATTGCCTCTCGGCAAATCTTTTTTTGTAAGCGGTCCGATAGTCACACAATCCATTTGAATTACGGAATATCCCAAAGATTCAAAAATGGTTCTTATGATACTGTTTCCCGTGTGCTTGATTTTTAAACCAACTTCATTTTTACCTGCCTTCTCTACATAATCAATTTCTTCCACCTGAATTTCTTTTCCATCAACGTTTAATCCGGATGCTATCTTCTTCAGATGTTCCATTTTTAGGTTTTTGTCGAGTACAATATGAAACAGCCGTTCTAATCCTTTTTTAGAAAATTTCTGTACAAATTTATCGTCATTTGTAAACAGCAATAATCCCGTAGAATTCCTTCCCAATCTGCCAAAAGGGCGAATTTTTGCTGAGGTTGCTTTAGCTACTAAATCCATTACAGTATGCCCTTTGGAACTGCTTTCTGTAGTGGCAAATCCTTTGGGTTTATTCAATAAAATATACACATTTGGTTCCGGTGTAATCCGTCTTCCGTCAAAACGAACTTCATCTTCGGATTGAACCTTATAGCCCATTTCATTCACTACTTTTCCATTTACTGTAACCAAACCTGTACTTATATAGGTATCGGCTTCGCGTCTGGAACAAATCCCGCTGTTGGCTATAAATTTATTTAACCGAATTCCATCTCTCTTATCTTTTGCAGATAAATTAGTGTTGTGGAGTTCGCCTTGACGAGTTGTTTCTTTATAATTTCTGTCAGATTTAATCGGTGCATTGCCTCTTGCATAACTTTCTTTTTTCCAATTGTTATGTCCTCTCCCTGACGCTTTTTTTCTTTCATTCCTATTGAATCTGCTCATAATATTTATTTTACATCAAAGATACAATGTTTTTCACACCCTTGATGCTGTAGGTAGTGTTTATATTGGAAATTAGAACGGCAACTGTATTAGGTGAAATACAGGTGGTAATTGATAAAGAAAAATATGAAAATGATGCAAAATGGGATGATCTAAAAGTAAAACTATTTTAGGGAAGCTCAGACTCTCAAATCAAATTTCCACACCACTAAGAAATTCCATTTCCTCGTCAAATAAAATCTTTACAGAAATAGGCAGGTAATAAACATTGGCGTTTTTTACTCGTGGTGCAATGCGCATAAAATCTTTTTCCGTGGTAACAATCAACGGTTCTTTTTTGATTTGCTCCACTTCTTCATCCGTGAAATAATGATGGTCGGGAAAAACATTATGTTTAAACGAAAGTCCAAGTGTTTTCAAATGGGTTACCAACGAATCGGGATTGGCAATTCCGGTGACCAAGGCAAAAGGAATTTTATTTAATGTATCAAGTGCTTTGCGCTCGTTTTGATTAACGATTTCCGAAGCATAAGCGATGGTGGAAAAAAAACATTTCTGCCCATCTCTTAATTTCAATTCTGTTTTGATTTTTTCGCTTTCTTGTCGGGTTAAATCAGGTGGACATTTGGTAACTACCACGATATCTGCACGTTTGGCACCGCTTCTAAATTCACGGAGATTTCCTGTAGGCAAAACGAAATCCTTACTATAACGAGCAGCATAAGTCGTCAGCAAAATATATTGAGATGCCTGAACCTGAAGATGTTGAAACGCATCATCCAACAAGACGGCGTCAACACGATTTTGAATTTTTTTAATGCCCGAGATGCGTTTTTCACTAACGGCTACGACGACATCCGGAAATTTCCGTTTGATTTGCAAAGGTTCATCCCCTACTTCATTGACTGAATTGTCCGTAAACACTTCGCGATATCCTTTGGTGCGTCGTTTATAACCGCGACTGACAACTCCCAAATGCCGTCTGGTTTTAAAATTTCTTATTAAAAATTCAATCATCGGAGATTTTCCCGTTCCGCCGACAGACAAATTTCCTACCACAACCACGGGAAGCGAAAAAGCCTGTCTTTTAAAGATTCCATAGTCATAACACTTGTTTCTGAGGTATAAAATCAGACCGTAAAGCAATGAAAATGGAAACAAAAAGAATCGGATGTATTTCATAAAGCGAAATTAACAAAATAGATTTCATATATGAACACAACTCAAAAGCTTATCTTTACCTCAAAAACCAAAAAAATGAAAATTAACAAGGTTACAGCAATTTTAGACAAGCTTTCGCCCTTGGCTTATGCCGAAGATTTTGACAATACCGGACTTCTTGTGGGCAATCCTGAAGCCGAACTCAGCGGTATTTTGGTCACTTTGGACACCTTGGAAGATGTGGTGGATGAAGCCATCGCTAAAAACTGCAATCTGATAGTGAGTTTTCATCCGATTATTTTTTCAGGATTAAAAAAAATTACCGGAAAAAACTATGTCGAACGCGTTGTATTAAAAGCCATCAAAAACGATATTGCCATATATTCCAATCACACCGCTTTGGACAATGCCCGTTACGGCGTGAATGACAAAATATGTGAAGTATTGGGATTGCAAAACAAAAAAATCCTCCTTCCCAAAAAAAATACGATTAAAAAACTCACCACTTTTGTTCCGATAAATGCCATTGACACTGTTCGAAACGCACTCTTTGCAAAAGGCGCGGGAAGCATTGGAAATTATGATTCTTGTAGTTTTAATATTGAAGGCGAAGGAAGCTTCAGGGGCAATGAAGCCTCCAATCCGACTTTGGGAGAACGTGGCACGCTCCATTTTGAAAAAGAAATCCAACTGGGCGTGACTTATCCGATGCATTTGGAAAAAAATATTTTAAAAGCATTGTTTGAAGCACATCCTTACGAAGAAGTTGCTTATGAAATTACCACATTGGACAATGTCAATCAACATATCGGGATGGGAATGATTGGAGAGTTGGAACATGCACTTTCGGAATCGGATTTTTTAAATCACCTCAAAATTAAAATGCACGCCAAAGGAATTCGTCATTCCAAATTCATCAATAAGAAGATAAAAAAAGTAGCAGTATTGGGTGGAAGCGGAAGTTTTGCGATAGATGCTGCCAAAGCTGCCGAAGCCGATGCTTATGTATCCGCTGATTTTAAATATCACGATTTTTTTAAAGCTGAAAAGGAAATTTTGTTGGCGGACATCGGGCATTATGAAAGTGAGCAATTTACAAAAGAACTTTTGTATTCGTTCCTTACAAAAAAAATTACTAATTTTGCACCTGCTTTATCGGAATATAAGATAATGATTTCCGAGATAAATACCAATCCTGTTAGCTATTATTAAATATATGGTCACAAAAAAAGAAATTACAGTTGAAGAAAAATTGAGAGCGCTATACGACCTCCAATTAATCGATTCCAGAATTGATGAAATCCGTAACATGCGTGGAGAACTTCCTCTTGAAGTACGCGATCTTGAGGATGAAGTGGAAGGAATGACTGCACGACTGACAAAATTAAACAATGACCTCGAGTTGTTGGAAACTCAAATCAGCGAGAAAAAAAACAGCATTGAAGAGTCTAAAAACCTGATAACAAAATATACGGCACAACAAGACACTGTCCGTAATAATCGCGAATTCAATTCATTGAGCAAAGAAATAGAATATCAAGAATTGGAAATTCAATTATCGGAAAAGCATATCCGTGAATTTAAAGCGCAAATCGAACACAAAAAACAAGTGATTGAAGAAACTGACTCACGAAGAAACGAACGTGAAGAACACTTAAATCACAAAAAGGGCGAATTGGATGCCATTCTAAAAGAAACCGAGAAAGAGGAAATGGCACTTGCAGCAGAATCCAAAAAATTGGAAGCCACCATTGAACCGAGATTGGTAAAAGCTTATAAGAAAATCAGAAACAGCGTTAAAAACGGTTTGGCTGTTGTTCCTATTGAAAGAGGTGCAGCCGCCGGCTCCTATTTTACCATTCCGCCTCAGGTTCAAATGGAAATTGCGGGACGTAAAAAAATCATCACCGACGAACACAGTGGAAGAATATTGGTCGATATCAATCTTGCCAATGAAGAACGTGAAAAAATGGAAGTTCTTTTCGCTAAACTGAAATAAGTTTTAGGCAAAATACAAATACGGAAAAAAGCTTTCATTAATTTGAGAGCTTTTTTTGTATCTTATAGTCTTCAAATTATTTGTTATGAAAATCTTTCAATTATTTTTTATGCTGTTCGCTTTTGCAGGATGTATGGAATCCAATTCCGATAAATCTAAAGAGAAAGTCGTGCAAATCTCCGAACAAACTGCCGAACCGGTAAAAGAAAATATTCAGGATGGTTACGAACGAGCATACTTTGCAAGCGGTTGTTTTTGGTGCGTTGAGGGAATTTATGAATCTGTAATTGGTGTAAAAGACGCCGTTTCAGGTTACAGCGGGGGTACTACGCCCAATCCTACTTATAAAAATCAAGGAAATCATGCCGAGACCGTCGAGGTTATTTACGATTCGAATCTCATAAGTTTTGCAACATTGGTGGATGTTTATTTTGCCTCCCAAAACATCACGCAAGTAAACGGGCAGGGGCCTGATCGCGGCATAAATTATCGCTCCATTGTATTTTATAGAGATTATAAGGAAAAAGAAATCCTCAAAGCCAAAATTGCATCGTTAAATTTAAACTTAGAAGGTTCGCAAAAAGTAGCTGCTCAAGTGATGCCCTTTCAAAAATTCTATCGTGCAGAAGAATATCATCAAGATTACGCAAAGAAAAATCCCAATCAACCTTATATTCGGAATGTATCTAAACCGAGAAAAGAAAATTTCAAAAGAAAACTTCCGGAATTAATAAAAAGCGATAAAAACTAACACAAAAACAGATTAATATATTTTTTTAACTGTTTACGCTAATTTAATTTTAAATACAAGTTAAATGTCTGATAGCAAAAAGTCTTCTGTTGTACATTTGAATACGAACAACAAAAAAACTTTATATTATGAGCGATTTAATTTGGTTAATAGTAGTAATTATGATTGTAGGCTGGTTACTTGGAGCCTTTGTATTTAATTTAGGAGCATTTATTCACATTCTTTTAGTACTCGCCATTATCGGAGTACTTTGGAGACTTGCCACAGGTCGAAGAGTGTAAATTAATTTAAAAATAAAAAGGCTGTCATTTTCCAGACAGCTTTTTTTATTTAGCCACTATTTCCTGCCATTCCGGATGTTTCTCAATGTATTTTTTTATGAATGGACAAAACGGTCTTACTTTAAATCCCTGCTGTTCAACATGCATCAATACCGCTTCAGTCATTTTGCCTGCCACTCCTCTTCCTCCGATTTCTTTGGGAACCTCGGTATGCGTCAAACTGATGGTGTCTCCCTTAATTAAATAATCAATAAAGGCCGTATAACCGTCCACTTCTACCTCAAAACGCTGTTTAATTTTGTTGTCTTTTAGCTGCATAGTTTTTCTTTTTTAAATTTCTAAACCATAAATTTAGAAAAAATAAACTAAAAAATTCCTGTCGGTAACCGATAATGCACTTATATAAGTCGGAATAATTTAAATAAGAATATTAATTTCTATTTTTGTTCCTCAATAATTTTTTACTTCATGCATTTTAATTCTATCGAATACGCCAAAGAACAAGACAAACAAGATTCTTTGGCTTCATATAGAAACCGATTTTTATTTCCCGAAGATGCCGACGGAAACAAGCTGATTTATCTCTGCGGAAATTCTTTGGGTTTACAGCCAAAATCTGTTTCGACTTATATCAACGAAGAACTTGAAGCTTGGGCAAAATATGGTGTAGAAGGTCATACGCAAGGCAAGCATCCGTGGTTGCCGTATCACGAGTTTTTAACCGAACAAATGGCTGCCGTTGTCGGTGCAAAACCTATTGAAGTCGTGATTATGAATACACTGACAACCAATTTACACTTGATGATGGTTTCATTCTATCAACCGACTTCCAAACGCTATAAAATTCTTATTGAAAGTGATGCGTTTCCAAGTGATAAATACGCCGTTGAAAGTCAGTTGAAATTTCACGGATACACTCCCAAAGACGGGCTGATTCAATGGAAACCGAGAACAGACGAAAACCTTTGTCGCTTGGAGGATTTAGAACAAATTCTCGAAGAAGAAGGTGATTCTATTGCTTTGATACTCATCGGAAGTCCGAATTATTACACCGGACAATCTTTTCCTTTAAAAAAAATCACAGAATTAGGACATCGTCACGGATGCAAAGTCGGTTTTGATTTGGCACACGGAGCCGGAAATATTCAACCAAATTTACACGATTCGGGGGCTGATTTTGCCGTTTGGTGTACTTACAAATATTTAAACAGCGGACCGGGAAGCCTTGGCGGTTGTTTTGTTCATGAAAAACACGCTATTGATACGGAATTAAAAAAATTCTCAGGATGGTGGGGACACAACAAAAAAACCCGTTTTCAGATGCGCGATGATTTTGAGATGCTTCCCGGAGCGGAAGGATGGCAACTGA
>CAZWVT010000034.1:13656-20586 GCA_964636665.1 uncultured Flavobacteriaceae bacterium | reverse complement strand
AACCCAGGACCACCTCCTTAAAAGGGAGGTGCTCTACCAACTGAGCTACCAGGTCGTTTGTTAAGAACTTCTCAGTTACAAGAAAAATGTTTCTCGTTTGAGGGTGCAAATATAGTATCATTAATTAGATAATTCAAAAGGAAAAAGGATAATTTTGAAGAAAATTTAAAAAGCATTGATTTGTAAGGTTTCAGAGGATGAAAATAATTGTAAAATCAAGCTTCATTCAATGAAAATAGTATTGCCGTGAAAATTATTTTAATAGGATATATGGGGTCGGGGAAAACGACCGTGGGAAACGTGTTGGCGAATAAGATAAATTTAAAATTTAAAGATTTAGACTTGGAAATCGAGAAAAGTGAAAATTTGTCAATAGCTGAAATATTCGATAAAAAAGGAGAGATTTATTTTCGGAAACTTGAGATGCAGAAAGTTAAAGAATTAATCGAAAGTAAAGAATCATTTGTCCTTGCTTCAGGCGGTGGCACTCCTTGTTACGGAGAGACAATGAAACGAATGTTGACGGCTGAAGATTCTGTAGTTGTATATTTAAGAGGAAATGTAAATTACCTAAAAAAGCGCTTAAAAAATGAAAAGGAAAAACGTCCGGTATTGGCTCATTTAAATTCGGATGAACAACTTAGTGAATGGATTGGCGCTCATCTTTTTGAACGTTCACAGTTTTATAATAGAGCACATCATATTGTCGGTATTGATGCTAAGACAGTTGAAGAAATTGCGGATGAGATAATAGAAAAAATTACTCTAAAATAGCCTGCATTTCATCATTGCTAATTGTAATTTTCACATTTTCATTAAATGAGGTAGAAAGTGATATTCCTTTAAAATCAGCTTTGACAGGATATTTTTTATGATTCCGATTGACCAATACAGCAGTTTTAAATCGTTTTAAAGGAACGTTCAGAAAATGCCGAATCCCGTAAATGAGCGTTGTTCCCGAATGCAATACGTCATCTACAAGAACAATTGAGCTTTCTTTATAATCATCAGGAGAAATTGAAGTGGATATAGGAGCTAATGGATTTTTCTTGTCAATATAGACTTTACACAAAACCACTTCGATATCAGAAATCGTTTCGACAGCAATTTTTAGTTTTTTGGCAATTTCATATCCGTTCTCAACTATTCCGGCAATCACAACCTGCTTTTCTTCGATGTTGGCTTCATAAATCTGATAAGCGATACGACGGATTTTATCTTCTATTTGCTTAGCAGTTAAAATAATTGTTCTGTCAGTTTGCATAAATATTAATTTTCAAAAAAATCATCCAAGTCTCTGCGGTCTTTTTTTGTCGGCCGACCAACCCCTTTTTTTCGGTAATAAGATTTGGAGTATTGAAGCATTTTATTCACTTCAAACTCTTCCGGCGGCGTATGATCTTTACAATATAATCCGACTAATTTGGCACCAACGCGACTTTCAGGGATGTCCAAGACTTCGACTTTGTAGTTTATTTGATTTTTGCGGAGTTCAATCATGTCTCCGGGATATACTTCACGTGATGGTTTTATAGTTGCACCACCAATCTTCACCGCTCCCTTTTTAGCAGCTTCGGTAGCCATGTTTCGTGTTTTGAAATAACGAATACACCATAAATACTTGTCAATTCTCATTTTTTTAAGATACTAAAAACAACGTTAATAGCTTGTACAAAAGTAACCTAAAATTGTATCTTGCAGCCTTAAATTAAGATGATGATTAAAATAAATTATTCATTCCTGACAGTATTGTTTCTTTTTATTTCTTTGACAGGATGTAATAAAGATGACGATACACCTCCGATGCCAACACCTCGCGACCGTGGACAGGAAGCCATCAGAGCTCAGGAAGAAATTGAGACTTTCTTAAAAACGCATTTTTATAATTACGAGGATTTTTTAACAGACCCGGATAATTTCTCAATAAAATTTGATTCTATTGTCGGAGAAAATGCCGATAAAACTCCGCTTATTGATCAAGTTTCCTATAAAGAAGTACAAGATATATCCAATTCGTCTGTGGTTTACAAACTCTATTACTTGACAGTCAGAGAAGGAGCGGGTTCTAAGCCCAATTTTTCAGACAACACCATCAATACTTACGAAGGCAGAAATTTAGAATTGGAAATGTTTGACAATGCGGTTCAACCTGTAAAATTACATCTGGTTAGAGACAGAGAAAATCAAGGGATTATTCGCGGTCTTCAGCAAGTTTTAATTGAATTTGGTACTGCCGGCAACGTAAATGAAAATCCCGATGGAACGCTTACTTTTGAAGATTACGGAATAGGTGTTGCATTTATTCCTTCCGGATTGGGATATTATCAATCTCCTCCCATGGGAATTATCCAACCTTATGATCAATTGATATTTAGTTTTGAACTTTTCGATTCTGAAATTGTCGATCACGACAGAGACGGAATTCCTTCATATATGGAAGATTTAAACGGGAATCAATATTTGGGCGATGACGATACAGATGGGGATGGAATACCGAATTATTTAGATGATGACGATGATGGTGATGGACGATTAACACGTGATGAAATTATTATTCACGATGATGGAACGCTCGAATTTCCCGATAGAAATCAAAATGGAACTCCTGACTATCTCGATCCGACGATATAAGAGTTTACAAGAAAACAAAAACGCTCCTAAATGGAGCGTTTGTTTTTGAATGAATTTAAAACTCTTATTTATTGTTTTCGGGAAATTACTTTATGAACGGCATTTTCAATAGCGGTTTCGTTAAGGCCGTATTTTTCCATCAATTCATCCGGAGTACCGGATTCTCCGAAGGTGTCATTGGTTGCAATAAATTCTTGTGGAACAGGATAGTGGGTTGTCAATAATCGTGCAACGCTTTCTCCCAACCCTCCAAGATAGTTGTGTTCTTCGGCTGTGACCACACATTTGGTTTTCTTAACGCTGTTTAAAATTGCAGTATCATCCAAAGGCTTTATAGTATGAATATTAATCACTTCAGCAGAAATTCCTGCTTTGTGTAAATTTTCTGCGGCTTGCAATGCTTTCCATACCAAGTGTCCGGTAGCTATAATCGTAACATCAGTTCCTTCTTGTAAATGAACGGCTTTGCCAATTTGGAAAACTTGATTTTCAGGAGTAAAATTCGGAACTTTAGGACGCCCAAATCTCAAGTAAACAGGTCCTTCGTAGTCGGCAATTGCCATTGTTGCAGCTTTGGTTTGATTGTAATCACAAGGATTAATTACTGTCATTCCCGGAAGCATTTTCATCAATCCGATATCTTCCAAAATTTGGTGGGTTGCACCATCTTCTCCTAGCGTCAATCCGGCATGCGATGCACAAATTTTCACATTTTTTCCACTATAGGCAATGCTCTGACGAATCTGGTCATAAACACGACCGGTAGAAAAATTGGCAAAAGTACCGGTAAATGGAATTTTTCCGCCAATTGTAAGTCCGGCAGCCATTCCCATCATATTTGCTTCTGCGATTCCTACTTGGAAAAAACGTTCGGGATGATTCTCTTTAAAATCATCCATTTTTAACGAACCCGTCAAGTCGGCACAAAGAGCAACTACATTTTCATTTGTTTCTCCCAATGCTGTTAATCCATCTCCAAAACCTGAGCGGGTGTCTTTTTGTCCGGAATCAATATATTTTTTCATTTATTTTGTTTCAAGTTAAATTTTAATAATCTCCTAAGGTTACAGGATTCTGTTCCAAAGCTGTTTCAAGCTGCTGGTCGTTTGGTGCTTTTCCGTGCCATTCGTGTGTGTGCATCATAAAATCTACACCATTGCCCATAACCGTATGGAGCAACACGCAAACCGGTTTCCCTTTTTTGGCTCTGGACGAAGCTTCTTTCATTCCTGAAATAACTTCCTTTAAATTATTTCCTTCTTTTATCTCCATCACTTCCCATCCAAATGCTTTGAATTTCTCATCCAAATTACCTAAAGGCAAAACATTATTAGTGGAGCCGTCTATTTGCTGTCCGTTTAAATCGACTGTGACTACAAGATTATCCACTGCATTTCCGGCGGCGTACATAATCGCTTCCCAATTTTGTCCTTCTTGCAATTCCCCATCTCCGCAAAGTGCATAAACCAAATGGTCATCTTTATTGAGTTTTTTAGCTAATGCCGCCCCGATGGCTACTGAAATTCCCTGTCCGAGTGAACCTGAAGCAACGCGGATTCCCGGCAAACCTTCATGCGTAGTGGGATGTCCTTGCAAGCGGGAATTTATTTTTCTGAAAGTTGCAAGTTCCGATACCGGAAAGTATCCTGCACGTGCCAAAACACTGTAAAAAACAGGTGAAATATGTCCGTTGGAAAGGAAAAATAAATCTTCTCCGATTCCGTTCATCGTAAACTCTTCGTTGCGATTCATAATTTCATTATACATTGCTACAAAAAATTCTGCACATCCTAAAGAACCGCCGGGATGTCCCGAATTTACCTGATGTACTTGCCTTAAAATGTCGCGTCTTACTTGTATAACTAAGTCTTCAAGGGCTTCGTAATTTGCCATAATAATAAGATAGATTTGATGTTTGCAAAAGTACGTTTTTAAAATTCATAGCAAAAAGGATGAAATGAGTAAATCAGAATAGATAAGGAAATTCTTTGAATATGAATTTTACTATCGCATAAATTATGATTTCAAAATATAGAGAAATCCTATCTTTGCCCTCTTGTTAATAAGATTGAATGAAGTTTGTATTAGAGAAGACAGATTCCGTCACTAAAGCACGTGCAGGAACAATTACTACCGCCCACGGAACGATTGAAACTCCGATTTTTATGCCTGTGGGAACAATTGGAACTGTCAAAGGTGTTCATCAACGGGAATTGAGAGAAGATATCAATCCGGATATTATATTGGGAAATACGTATCATTTGTATTTACGGCCGCATACCGATATTTTGGAAAAAGCCGGTGGGTTGCATAAATTTATGAATTGGAATCGGAATATTTTGACCGATAGCGGTGGATTTCAGGTGTACTCACTTTCTGCAAATCGGAAAATAAAAGAAGAAGGCGTAAAATTTAAAAGCCATATCGACGGGAGTTATCATTTTTTTTCGCCGGAAAAAGTAATGGAAATACAACGGGCAATAGGAGCCGATATTATCATGGCTTTTGATGAATGCACCCCTTATCCTTGTGATTATAATTACGCAAAAAAATCAATGCAGATGACCCATCGTTGGTTGGATCGATGCATTGCGCATTTGGAAAAAACTCCATTGAAGTATGAACACAATCAAGTACTGTTTCCGATTGTTCAAGGAAGTACCTTTCCCGAATTAAGAAAACAATCTGCGGAATACATAGCTTCTGCCAATGCTGCGGGAAATGCAATCGGCGGTCTTTCTGTAGGCGAACCGGCAGCGGTAATGTATGAAATGACAGAAATTGTTACGGACGTACTTCCTAAAGACAAACCACGTTATTTGATGGGCGTGGGTACACCGGTGAATATTTTGGAGAATATCGCATTGGGAATCGATATGTTTGACTGTGTGATGCCGACTCGAAACGGTCGTAACGGGATGCTTTTTACGGCAGAAGGAATTATCAACATCAAAAATAAAAAATGGGAAGATGATTTCAGCCCTATCGATCCCGCCGGAATTACTTGGGTTGATACCGAATACAACAAAGCTTATTTAAGGCATTTATTTTCCGTAAATGAAATGTTAGGCAGGCAAATTGCAACAATTCACAATCTTGGTTTTTATCTTTGGTTGGTCAGAGAAGCCAGAAAACAAATTCTTTCAGGGGCTTTTGACCGTTGGAAAAAAGAAATGATTAATAAATTAGATCGAAGGTTGTAATATGCTTACCATTCTGGACCGTTACATATTGGGAAAATATTTAGGCACATTTCTTTTGTTGCTCTTGCTTTTTGTTCCTATCGGGATTACGGTTCATTTGGCTGAAAAAATAGATAAAATCCTAGAGAACGATGTTCCGTTTTGGGAAGTGATGAAGTATTTGTATGATTTCACGATTTATTTTGCAAATCTACTTTTTCCTTTATTTCTATTTTTATCTGTCATTTGGTTTACTTCCAAAATGGCAAATAATACAGAAATCATTGCATTTCTCAGCAGTGGCGTTTCGTATTATCGTTTTTTAAGACCTTACATTATAGGAGCGACCATTGTTTGTATTGCAGCTTTAATTTTCAGCATGTTTTTGGCTCCAAATGCAAGTCAAGGTTTTAACGAGTTTTCTTATACTTATTTAAAGAAAGGCAGGCAGGATCGAAATCAAAACGATGTGTTTACCCAAGTGAATGAAAATGATTACTTGTATGTAAATTATTTTAATGCTGTTGAAAAAATAGGAAGTAATTTTACTTTAGAACATTTTGACGGAAATGAATTGAAGTATAAAATATCCGCATCTCAAATAAAATTCAATGAAGCCGACAGTACCTACACACTCTTTCGATATGAAAAAAGAACGGTCGGAGAAACTCATGATATTATCGAAAGAAAATCCAGATTTGATACGATTCTTCCTTTTGCAATCGATGAATTGTCGCCTGTAAATTACATTGCAGAAACATTGAATTACAGGGAATTAAATGAGTTTATTGCCAAGGAAAAAGCACGGGGTTCTTCTCAAATAAACCGTTATGAGGTGGTTCGATACAAACGTTGGAGTCTTCCGGTTTCTGCGTATATTTTAACCATTATAGCCGTGGCGGTATCATCGGTTAAAAGAAGAGGAGGAATGGGAGTGAATCTCGCAATCGGAATTAGTATCGGGATGGTATTTATCTTTTTCGATAAAGTTTTCGGAACTATGGCAGAACAAACTTCGTTTTCGCCGTTTATTGCCACTTGGTTTCCGAATATTGTTTTTGGAATTTTGGCAATCTTTTTACTGCGTAATGCAAAACGTTAATCCTTTATGAATTAA
>CAZWVT010000034.1:0-13556 GCA_964636665.1 uncultured Flavobacteriaceae bacterium | reverse complement strand
TTGTGAGTTGTCGATTAGACATTTAATTTTACCAGCGCTTTTGTTCCTCCTTGATTTTTTCTTACGATTCTAAAGTTTCCGCCAATTGATTTTATACGTTGCGAAATGCTGTATAATCCTTGCTTTCCGCGACTCTCGTTTTCATTATATCCTATGCCGTCGTCTGTGACTTCAATGAGAATTCCATTTTGGAAATCACTGAAAGTAATATGCGCGTTTTGGGCTTGGGAATGTTTGATAATGTTGTTGACCAATTCCTGTATCACGCGAAACAACATCAATTGCAGTTGTTTGGAGTGCTTGTTTACACCGCTATTTTGGTCACTGAAAGTAATGTTGATAATTGCTGTTTCATTTATCTCCGAAACGTACTTTTTTGTCGCCTCGATCAAGCCTTCTTTTTCCAATACGATAGGAAGTAGGTTATGTGCTATATGGCGAATATCTGTATGGGAACGTTCCAAAATATTTTTAACTCTGTTAAACTGCTCCACTTTTTTTTCTTCTTCAAGATGCGGAATGGCTTCCAAACTCATTTTGGCAGCACCAATCATTGCGGCAACACCGTCGTGTAAGTCATAAGAAATTCGGTTGCGTTCGCGTTCTTCTCCCAAAATAAACGAATTGAGAATGGCTTTTTCTTTTTCTTGCTGAAGCTGTTCTAATTTTAATTGTTGTGTCTTTCGGTGATAGAATAAAGTGCCGCCTAAGATGAGGATTAAAAACGAACCTCCGAAAACCGCAAAAAGTAAATTTGATTTTTGCTTTTGAATTTGCAATTCCTTTTCTGCCAGTTGTTTTTCTTTTAGTTCGGTTTCGTATTTGATTTGCAATTCGTTGATTTCTCTTACACTTTCGACTGATGTAATCGCATCTGCGAAATTGATGTAATTTCGATAAAAATCGGATGCTTTTTCTTTTCGTCCTAAATTGTAATAAATGTTTCCTGCGGTCAACGACGCCCTGCCAAACTTGATATTGTCGCTTGTTTCTGAAGCGAAATTAATTGCCTTTTCTGCATAATTTATGGCTTCTTCATAATTTTCAAGTCGGTTCAATACTTCAGCATAACGATAATAAGCCGAAGATTGATGGGATTTATCTTTTAATTCATCGGCGTATTTTATGGAATTCGACGCATAGGTTAACGCTTTATCCAAATCTTTTTCTACGAAAGATAGAGTTAGATTTGACTGGGTCTTGGCAACTAAATCATGAGTGTCTTCTGCTAATTTTAAAGCTTTTTCAGACCAGTAATAAGTTTGTGTCGTATCTCTTTTATGATAATAACACAGTCCCAGATTGCTGACCACCGTAGCAATGTAGTGCTTTTCGTTATTTTCTTTCAATATCTTATAAGACATTTGCAGATATTCTAATTGCTTGTCATTATTGTTTGTCTCTCCAAGCAAAGTAGCGATGTTGGAATACAGATAGCCTAACTTTAAGGAATCATCACCATTTTCCAGTATGTTGGCTATTTTTAAAAAATAAGTGAGTGCAGTTTCTAAATCTCCTTTTCGATAATATGCAGAACCCAAAAGGTTGTAAGTAGTAACATCCGTTCGTTGTTTTTTTTCGGGATGGAGATGCTCGAGTGCTTTTAAAGCATAAACAATTGTAGCATCGGTTTCATTCTGGCTAAATAAATAAAAAGCTTTTTTAAAATACAAATAATCTAAAAAAGGCACATTTTCTTTTATTCCTTTTTCGATTATTTTGTCGGCAAGATTAAGACAATTCTCGTCTTTTGATTCAATACAAACATCTAATTGGTCTATTAAAGCTTTAAATTCAGGTCCGACATTTACATTTTCATCTCGGTTTTGGGCGCTAATTTTAATCAGTACCGATAGAAAAAAAAATAAAAAGAATCCGGTTCTCATAATCGTACAAGTCTTAAATGTCTGCCAATCCCAATAATATCGCTTTTTTAACCATTCCGGCAATATTCTTTACTTCTAGTTTTTGCATAATATTTCCCCTGTGAGTTTCAATGGTTTTTTCGGACAAATGCAGTTTGTTCGCAATTTCTTTCGTGGTCTTTTCCTGAACAATCAGTTGTAACACCTCTTTTTCTCTGTCTGTTAATTCAATTTTGTTTTTCGTGATGGTTGTTTCAAAAAACAACTGTTGGGTTTTAGTACTAAAATATTTTTCGCCATTCTTGACAGTTTTTAAAGCTTTGTCAAACTCTTCTCTGCCGTCAATTTTTAATAAATATCCGTCAAATCCTGCATTTATTGAAGACTTTATTGTCGCAGCATCAGCATGACTTGTCAAAGCAATAATTTTCATTTCAGGATGCAATGCCTTGATTTCACCAATTATTTCTCTGCCGTCATGCTCACCAAAATAAATGTCGAGTAATAGAACATCAAAATTCTCTTGGTTCAACATCTCTATCAATGTTGGATAATTCAACACACTCCGAGTTCTATCGACAAAATCAAACGTAGATAATAAAACTTCCAAACCCTCCAAAACCAGAAAATGGTCATCCGCAAGTAAAATCTTCATTCCTGCTAAACTTTATAAACCGTAAAAAAGCAAAATTAGCTGTTTTACGGTAATATAGCAGTTTTTAAAAATATTAAAATATTAAAAATGTAGTGCAGTTAAGGGTTCGTGGTCATATTATGAGAATGATGTAAAAGCAATTTATCAAGCCATATTTTTAGTTGAATTTCATTAAACAGTTAATTATAAAAAGCTGAAAAAAAATTTCCTTTTTGTGTTTTTTACGGTTCTACGATAATTATGGTTCCGGTTACTTGATGAAAATCTTGATTGATATTATCTATAAATGTTCCTTCAAACTGAAGCGTGAAAGAAGCAACTTCTTGAAAGTCGTGATAAGTGTCAACCGCATGTTTCTTAAAATTAGTTATTGTAGCTGAATAGTCTGTTGCATAATAGATTTGATCTGTACTATAATCGCTGAATACAATCATTGAAGTTTCCATGTCGATAATGGGTTGGTTGTTTTCATCTAAATCCGCGCCGATTGAAATTTCACATTTTTCGAGGTCTAAGAGCAATAGATGCAATCTGTCTCTGCCTGTGTCCGTGTTGAAATCAATAAAAGCATGGTGGTAAAACAAATTGTCCATACGATTAGGGACAGTACCTTTAAGTTCTTTGCCGTTGTCAAAAATAATTTCATAAGTGTGAGAGTCTCCAGTATTAATCGGATTGTTGTTTTCATCAACTCCATTGTCATCGCTGCTGCAAGAAAATAATAACAAGCTGATAATTAATCCTAAGGAATAAAAAAGAATGGTTTTAATAGGTTTCATGATAATATTTAACGCTTAAAACGGTGAACATTTTAAAAATGTCCACCGTGTGTAAAAAATTTAATTTGGGTAGTTGATTTTTTTGGCTGATTTCAAATGGTTTATAAATTAAATTTAACGCCGGCACCTGCAACTAACTGTCCGCCGTCAATAATGACATATTTTATTTCTGCAAAAGGAATGATATTGTCACTGATTTTAAAGTTGATTCCTCCTCCTAAATTAAGCCCGATACGACCATCAGAATTAGAGAAACTTCCCAGCCAAGGCTGGTCGAAAGTTACTTTTACACTGCTGTAGTTCAATCCTCCCAAAGCATAGGCACTGATATCGTCTTGGTCGACAAAATAATAATTGAGGTTTGCGTTTAATTCAAACCAATTTATTTTTATACCAATTTCTTCTTTAGGAAAATAATAGATGAAAGATGGTGAAATCGTAAAGTTTTCAAGAATTGGAAATTCGGCATTTGCACCAATTCCGACGTTTTCAATTTCGGTTCCATAAGCAAGGAAAGCTCCGATACGTGTGTCTTCTTGTGCTTGAGCGTTGTATCCGAAATGTAAAACAACAATTAATGTGGTTAAGATAATTCGTTTCATTTTTTAAAATTTAAGTTTAGAGATTAGTTAGAAATATATGTTTTAGTTGAATTTTTAAGCTGATTTTTAATGGCTGTATCTGTAAGAATTTCACGATGCAAAGTAAATGAGATACCGGACATCCTGTATCAGGACAATTACTGAAAATGAGTCTAAGGGTTTTCCCTGAGTTCTTAATTTTCATAGGAAGTTTTTTGTATTTTGGCTTTCATTTTCACACGCAATGCAAAACGACAAACTCCTCAACTATCTCCACCTTCATTTTATCGTTTTTATTTGGGGATTTACGGCCGTATTGGGCGCATTAATCAGTTTGGATGCCGTTCCTTTAGTCTGGTATCGAATGGGATTGGCGGTGATAATGGTGTTTGTTTATCTTAAAATCCGAAAAGAAAGATTAAAACTCCCCTGGAAAACGACATTAAAGTTTGCAGGAGGAGGGATTATTATCGCTTTGCACTGGATTACGTTTTTTGCGGCAATTAAAGTTTCCAACGTTTCCGTAACCTTGGCGGTACTTTCCACCGGAGCATTTTTCGCCTCGGTCTTAGAACCTTTATTTTACAAGCGCAAGATTATTTATTACGAAGTGCTATTCGGACTTTGTGTAATGATAGGGTTATATATCATTTTTGAGGTGGACACTTCTTATGCATGGGGAATTGCTTTGGCATTAACTTCTGCATTCTTGAGCGCATTATTTTCAGTGATAAATGGGAAATTTATCCTTCATCACAAAGCTTCCGTAATCTCTTTTTATGAATTATTGATCGGCGTGATTGCCATAACGATTTATTTGTTTTTTACTGACAGTATCAATGCCGATTTTTTTAAAATATCCCTGAGTGATTGGATGTTTTTATTCATATTGGCTTCCGTTTGTACGGCTTATGCATTTATTGCATCCATTTATGTGATGAAATGGATCAGCCCTTATACTGTGATGCTTACCATTAATTTGGAACCGATTTATGGAATTTTATTGGCATTGTTGGTTTTGGGAGATACTGAAAAGATGGATATTCAATTTTATTACGGCGCATTGATAATCCTTGCCACAGTCATCGGTAACGGAATTATTAAGATGACTTTAAAAAGAAAACAAACATGAATGCCTATTGAGATAAGAACAATATTTATCTTTGCATTTTCATGAAAACTATTAATGTAGGGTATTATGGAATACTTGGATTTTGAATTGCCGATAAAAGAATTGCAAGAACAGTATGAGAAAGCCTGTCTCATCGGAGAAGAAAGCAATGTTGACGTAAGCAATACTTGCAAGCAATTAGAAAAAAAATTAAAAGAGACTAAAAAGGAGATATACAAAAACCTGACGCCTTGGCAACGTGTTCAGCTATCCCGACATCCAAATCGGCCATATACGATGGATTATATCAAAGCCATCTGTGGAGATACCTTTTTGGAATTGCACGGCGACCGAAATTTCAAAGATGATAAAGCAATGGTAGGAGGTCTCGGTAAAATCGGAGACCAAACCTATATGTTTATAGGACAACAAAAAGGCTATAACACCAAAACACGTCAATATCGAAATTTTGGGATGGCAAATCCGGAAGGCTACAGAAAAGCGATGCGCCTTATGAAATCTGCAGAAAAATTCGGAATACCCGTCGTGACTTTAATAGATACGCCGGGAGCATTTCCGGGATTGGAAGCTGAAGAAAGAGGACAAGGACAGGCCATTGCACAAAACATTCTTGAAATGACACGTTTGCGCGTGCCGATAATTTGCGTTATCATTGGAGAAGGAGCTAGTGGAGGTGCTTTGGGAATTGGAGTTGGAGATAAGGTTCTGATGCTGGAAAACACTTGGTATTCAGTAATATCTCCTGAAAGTTGTTCTTCGATTTTGTGGAGAAGTTGGGAATATAAAGAACAGGCAGCAGAAGCTTTAAAACTGACCGCAACTGATATGAAGAAGCTAAATCTTATCGATGAAATCATAGAAGAACCGCTTGGTGGAGCGCATAGTGACAGAGCAACAACTTTCAAAACGGTTGCAAAAGCCATCGGAGCAAATTATAAAAAGTTGAAATCTTTAAAAACTTCTGATTTAATCGAGCAAAGGATGGAAAAATATCTTGCAATGGGTGATTATCGCGGATAGAAAAAGAACGACACTCGATAGTTCTAATCCGAAGATAAAATCTTCGGATTTTTTTGTGAGTTATCAACAGAATTATTAAGTTATTAACCGTGTGATTGTTCATGAATTGTGGAGAGTCTCTTGCTAAAATCACCAATTAGTCTTAACAAAATATTTACATTCGCTTTATGGAAAAAATTAAACCTAACATAGAATTTAAACCCAAAAAATCTACTGTCATTTCCTTGGAAAAAGGAAAGCTTCCGCCGCAAGCCGTTGATTTAGAAGAGGCTGTGCTCGGCGCATTGATGATTCATCAAAAAAGTATTGATGAGATTATAGATTTACTGCATTCCGATGTGTTCTACAAAACACAGCATCAATATATCTACGATGCCATTCATACTTTATTTAAGGATGCGCAACCCATTGACTTATTAACAGTTGCGAGTCAATTGAAAAAGAACGGAAATTTAGATGCTGTTGGTGGTGAATTTTATTTGATTCAATTGACGCAAAAAGTATCGTCATCTGCACATATTGAATTTCATGCCAGAATAATTTTACAAAAATACATTCAGCGGCAACTGATTGTAATTTCAACTGAAATTATAGAGAAATCTTACGACGAAACTACCGATGTATTTGATTTGTTAGATGAGGCAGAGTCAAAATTATATGAAGTAGCACAAGGCATTTTAAAACGTTCTTCGCAAACATCTCAAAGCTTAGTAATTCAAGCAAAAAAGCGAATAGAAGAAATAGCCAATAAAGAAGGATTGTCGGGAGTTCCATCCGGTTTTCAACATTTAGACAAACTTACGTCGGGATGGCAACCGAGTGATTTGATTATTATAGCTGCACGTCCCGGGATGGGTAAAACGGCTTTGACGCTTTCAATGGCAAGAAATATAGCGGTGGATCATAACATTCCGGTAGCGATATTTTCATTGGAGATGTCTGCCATACAGCTTATCACACGTTTGATTTCTTCAGAAACTGAATTGGACTCAGAAAAACTCAGAACCGGAAATCTGCAAAAATACGAGTGGGAGCAATTGAATGTGAAAGTGAAAAATCTGGAGGATGCCCCTTTATATATTGACGATACGCCATCTTTATCCATTTTTGATTTACGGGCAAAAGCCAGAAGACTTTCATCACAATTCGGAATAAAAATACTCATTGTCGATTACCTTCAATTGATGACAGACGGAGCAAGAAATAAATCCGGTAACAGGGAGCAAGAGATTTCTACAATTTCAAGAAACCTCAAAGCACTGGCAAAAGAATTAGACATTCCGGTGATTGCACTGTCACAACTTTCTCGTGCAGTTGAAACGAGAGGAGGCTCAAAACGCCCGTTGCTTTCCGATCTTCGTGAATCCGGAGCCATTGAGCAGGATGCGGATATTGTGTCGTTTATTTATCGTCCTGAATATTATAAAATTGAACAATGGGATGACCAAGAAGCCGGTCCTACGGAAGGTCAGGCAGAATTGATTATTGCTAAACACAGGAACGGAAGTTTAAAAGACATTCGATTGAAATTCATCGGCAAATTTGGTAAGTTTGAAAGTCTCGATACTGCCGAAATGCCTATGGAAATCGTATCAAAAATGAATTATGGCATTGAAGATAATTACAATAATTCAGGATTTATATCGCCAAACGACGCATTCGGAAGTTCAATGAATGACGACCAACCTGACAACGATCCGTCAGTTCCTTTTTAATAGAAAAATAATTAAGGCTTTTTACCGTTGATATTATTAACTTTGGAAATTGAGATTCAATAAATGAAGAAGATTCTAACGTTATTGTTTTTTCTACTGTTGTCAAATTTTTCTTTTGCTTCATATATCCTCATTCCGATGGATTATGAAAGTCAGAAGGAGCATCTGAAAGCTTATGGAATTGCCTATTGGGTATTGGAAAAAGGTCAAAAAGCAAATTGGTTGTTAAATTACCGAGGCGGTTCCTTTTTGTTGCCGGACACTCCTGAAATACAAAAGGAATGTCAAATAAGGAATGTTTCCTTTGAAGTGCTTTCCGATTCAAGAACCGAACAAATTTTGGAAGAAATTGCAAGTCCATCAAGAAATATGGATGCCGTGGTATTGGAAAAAGCGCCTAAAATTGCAGTTTATTCACCTAAAGATAATTTGCCTTGGGATGACGCCGTAACCTTGGTCTTGACTTATGCGGAAATTCCCTATACGGTGATTTATGACGAAGAAGTATTGAGCGACCAGCTTTTGCTTTACGATTGGCTGCATCTTCACCATGAAGATTTTACCGGGCAATATGGAAAATTCTATCGTGCATATAGAAATGCACCTTGGTATATTGACGATAAAAGACGCGCCGAGGAACGGGCAGCTAAATTAGGATTTTCAAAGGTTTCAGACTCAAAATTGGCAGTCGCACTTAAAATTCGTGATTATGTTGTAGGCGGCGGATTTATGTTTGCAATGTGCAGCGCAACAGACACTTTCGATATTGCTCTTTCTGCAGAAGGAGTGGATATTTGTGAGCCTATGTTCGACGGAGATCCAAGCGATTCGAATTATCAGAACAAAATAGATTATTCAAAAACATTTGCATTTACCAATTTCATTTTGGAGCGCAATCCGATGGTCTATGAATATTCAAGCATAGATACCACAGATAAAAGACAGGTTCCTAAAGAATCGGATTATTTTACTTTGATGGATTATTCCGCAAAATGGGATCCGATTCCGACAATGTTATGTCAAAATCACACATCAGTCGTCAAAGGATTTATGGGGCAAACAACTGCTTTTGCTGCCAATCAGATTAAATCCAATGTGTTGATAATGGGAGAAAATAAACGAAATGGCGAAGCGCGTTATATTCACGGGATTAAAGGCAAAGGTTTTTTTACTTTTTACGGCGGTCACGATCCCGAGGATTACCAACATCGCGTAGGAGATCCTCCTACAGAATTGGCGCTTCATCCCAATTCTCCCGGATATCGTTTGATTTTAAATAACGTGCTTTTTCCGGCTGCAAAAAAGCAAAAACAAAAAACCTAATCTTTTTCTGGCGTATTATAATAGGTGTCAGGAGGTAAAATAATAATTTCCACGCGTCTGTTTTGCTGCTTGTTTTCCGGGCTTGTATTCGGGACTTTGGGTTTTGTTTTTCCGTAACCGATAACATTATATTGATAATCTTCAGGTCTCGTTAAATTTTCTGACAGATAGTTTTTAACAGCCATGCTTCTATTTTCTGACAATTCTTGATTCATTTCATCACCTCCGTCAGCATCCGTATGACCTTCAATTACCAAGTCCACTTTACTGAATTGATTGATGTTTTGAATCAAAGAATCCAATGTTTTTTCTGCAGTCGGTTTGATTTTGTATTTCCCGACATCGAATAGCACATCGGCATAAATATCTATTTTTACTACGCTGTTTATTGCTCCAATGGCATCAATGTCTGCGCCGGCACTTGGACCGCGACATAAATCTTCTAAATCTGTTACACGAACATAATAAAAAACGGTTTCTGTATCGATTCCTTCATCCGATAAATCTATAGAAGCTTTACCGCCATCGATGATGCCTGCTTTTATCCAGTTTTCGCCGTCAACTGAAATTTCTACCAATGCAGATTCTCTGGAAGGACCAACTTCATAAACATATAAATCATCTCCTTTGAGATTCATAAAACCATTGGCATTGAATTTTACTACAATACTGCCTCCGCAACCAAGCGAAACAAAGGTTAAACTATTGTATCCTGTGTAATCCGGAGGGCCTAATACTTTTGAAGAATCTTGAAATCTTACTAACGGACGCGGAATTCCTTTGTGGAAAGAAACGACAGAATCAGCAAAGGAAATTTCTCCCAATGGAAAATAGACGTTTTCGTGACCTGCTGATTGGTATTCTGTTCCGTAATAAATTTGAGAATAAATAGAAACAGAGGTCAGTAAAAATAAGAAGAAAAATAAATAAGCCCGCATCAATAGAAAATTCTCAATAAATATAATAAAAATAAAAGACCGCTTTTGATGGCGGTCTTTGTAAAAGTGAAATATAAATTAATGTTTATTTAATTTTATTTGCAATAGCGGCAAATGCTTCCGGATGGTTCATTGCTAAATCGGCAAGGACTTTTCGGTTTAGTTCAATACCATTCTTTTTTAGACTTCCCATAAATTGAGAATAAGACATTCCGTGTTCTCTTGCACCCGCATTAATACGAGTAATCCATAAGGATCTGAAATTTCTCTTTTTGGTTCTTCTGTCGCGATAGCTGTAAAGCATCGCTTTGTCCACTGCATTTTTTGCAACAGTCCATACATTTTTTCTTCTTCCAAAGTATCCTTTGGCTTGTTTAAGAACCTTTTTTCTTCTGGCTCTTTTTGCAACTGAATTTACTGATCTTGGCATATTATTGTTTTTTTGTAGCAGGCGGTTTTACTAAATTAAAACACTTTCAGGCGCTGCTCCATGGTTAATGATTAAATTACCTGTTAAGATTTACTTCAACCGAAGCAGGTGCTTAACGTTATTTTCGTCCGCAGGACTTACCAAGGTAAACTTGGTCAAAGCACGTTTGCGTTTTTTGCTTTTCTTAGTCAGAATATGACTTTTAAAAGCGTGCTTTCTTTTGATTTTTCCTGTAGCTGTAAGCTTAAAACGCTTTTTAGCACTGGAATTTGTCTTTTGTTTTGGCATCTTACTTTAAATTATATATTTATTTCACTTTTATTTTTTTACTAAAAATCAATCTATTTGATTTATTTCTTTTTTTTGGGAGAAATGAACATCGTCATTCTTTTACCTTCTAATTTAGGCATTTGTTCAACTTTTCCGTATTCTTCTAAATCTTGTGCAAGTCGAAGCAAAAGGATTTCTCCCTGATCCTTAAATATTATGGAGCGTCCTTTGAAAAAGACATAAGCTTTTAGCTTTGCTCCTTCTTGAAGGAATTTTTCCGCGTGTTTCTTTTTAAATTCATAATCGTGATCGTCAGTCTGTGGACCGAAACGTATTTCTTTCACGGTTACTTTTGTCGATTTTGCTTTGAGTGCCTTATCTCGCTTTTTTTGTTCGTAAACAAATTTTTTGTAATCCATGACTTTACAAACCGGCGGTTTTGCATTTGGGGATATTTCAACTAAATCCAATCCTTGTTCTTCCGCGATTTCAAGTGCACGTTCAATAGGATAAACTCCCATTTCTACGTTGTCTCCGACAAGACGCACTTCTTTTTCTCGAATATTTTCGTTTATTCGATGTTGATCTTCTTTTTTAACTCGACCAAAATCTCTAGGTCTTCTTCTTCTTAATGCTATGGCTTATAAATTTTAATTAAACTTTAGAATTCTCTAAATTCTTTTTTTGTCTCGTTTTGAATCAAAGTGGAAAATTCTGCGATAGTCATACTTCCCATATTTTCTCCACCACGCTTTCGAACGGAAACTGTGTTGTTTTCTTCTTCTTGTTCTCCAACAACAAGCGTAAAAGGGATTTTATTCAATTCAGCATCCCGAATCTTTTTACCGACAGTTTCATTACGATTATCAACGAGGGCGCGAATTTCGTTATTTTCGAGCAAATTTAAAACATTTTTGGCATATTTTTCATATTTTTCGCTAAGAGATAGAATGCTTACTTGATTGGGCGCAAGCCATAAAGGGAAATCTCCTCCTGTGTGTTCAAGTAAAATAGCAACAAAACGTTCCATGCTGCCAAAAGGAGCACGATGTATCATTATGGGTCTATGCGTGGTGTTATCTGCGCCTATATATTCCAATTCAAATCGTTCGGGAAGATTATAATCCACCTGAATGGTGCCTAATTGCCAGCTTCTTCCTAAAGCATCCTTTACCATAAAGTCCAATTTTGGACCGTAAAAAGCTGCTTCGCCATATTCAATTTTATAATCCAATCCTTTTGATTTGGCTGCATTGACAATTGCTTGCTCTGCCTTTTCCCAATTTTCAATACTTCCGATATATTTGCTCGGATTATCTGGATCACGCAGTGAAACTTGAGTATGAAAGTCCTCAAATCCTAAGGAGCCAAATACGTATAATACCAAATCAATAACTTTTTTAAACTCTTCATCTAATTGGTCTGCCGTGCAAAAAATATGGGCATCGTCCTGAGTGAACCCTCGAACTCTTGTTAATCCGTGAAGTTCACCGCTTTGTTCATATCGGTAAACAGTGCCAAACTCTGCCAAACGAACAGGTAAATCTTTATATGACCACGGTTTACTGCGATAAATTTCACAATGATGTGGGCAATTCATGGGTTTCAACAAAAACTCTTCGCCTTCATGAGGCGTTTTAATAGTCTGGAAACTGTCTGAGCCGTATTTTTCGTAATGACCGGATGTTATATAAAGTTCTTTATGTCCGATGTGTGGAGTAATTACCATTTCGTATCCGGCTTTTATTTGCGCTTTTTTCAGAAAATTTTCCAAACGAGCTCTCAAGGCAGTGCCTTTAGGCATCCAAAGTGGCAGACCTTGACCCACACGTTGCGAAAATGTAAAAAGTTCCAATTCTTTTCCCAGTTTTCGATGATCTCGTTTTTTGGCTTCCTCTACCATTTGTAGATAGGCGTTTAACTCTTTTTGTTTTGGAAAACTGATGCCGTAAATACGGGTTAATTGCTTGTTGCTTTCGTCACCTCTCCAATAAGCGCCCGCAATTGAAGTTAATTTAACAGCTTTTACAATGCCTGTGTTGGGAATGTGTCCGCCACGACATAAATCAGTGAAAGTGTCGTGGTCACAGAATGTGATGGTTTCATCTTCTAAGTTTTCTATCAGTTCTATTTTGTACTCGTTGCCTTCTTTCTTATAAAATTCCAGAGCCTCTTTTTTTGTGGCTTCCCGCATCTTGAAATCATGTTTGCTACGGGCAATTTGTATCATCTTATCTTCAATAGCTTTAAGATCTTTTTCTGTGATTGTGTGATTGCCTTGGTCTATGTCGTAATAAAAGCCATTTTCAATTGCAGGGCCTATTGTTAACTTTATTCCCGGATATAGTTCTTGTAATGCTTGAGCTAGAATGTGAGCAGAAGAATGCCAAAAAGCTTTTTTGCCCTCATCTGACTCCCATGTATATAATGTCAATTCTCCATCACTGGTAAGCGGTGTGCTTATCTCAATTGTTTGATGGTTAAAAGATGCCGATATAATGTTGCGTGCCAGCCCTTGACTAATGCTTTGTGCGATTTCAAAAGGGGTTGTTCCCGAAGGAACTCGTTTTACATTTCCATCTGGTAAAGTAACCGCTATCATAGAATTAAAAAATTAGGTTGCAAAGATAGTATTAGTTTATACTGTATGCAATTTATGGAGTGGTTCTCTTTTCTTATAATTTGTGGGTTGTTTATAGGGATAAAGGAATTTGTTTTATGGAGAGATAAAATATTTTATCTATAAATATTTAAGCGTCAGAAGTATGGCTAAGAACCCTAAATATATTTGATTTTTCTTTTCATTTTTTCTTGTTTATTTAATAATCTCGTGTAATTTTGCGCCCTC
>CAZWVT010000033.1:0-20609 GCA_964636665.1 uncultured Flavobacteriaceae bacterium | reverse complement strand
AAAACCTTGATTTACAACCTTTTTCCTTGTAGCGGGAACAGGACTCGAACCTGTGACCTTCGGGTTATGAGCCCGACGAGCTACCTACTGCTCTATCCCGCGATATATTTTATTTTTTCGTCGTACTGTGTCCGCTACTAGCAGATACGAACCTGACGAAATATTCTTCTAATGCTTATTCCGTGATTTCGGACTGCAAATATAATACATTCTATTGTTACACGCAAGTCTTGAATGATTTTGTTTCTACTATTCATTTTATTACTTTTAATCAATGAAGAAAGCCCTCCGAATTGCTCTTTATTCTCTTGCCATCATTGCGACTGTTATTCTTATTGCTTCCGTAATAGGATTTGTCGTTATTAATAATAAGATTGAACAAGCTTTAAACGAAGACCTTCCCCCGCATTTCGATTTGAACTATGAAGACCTGAATGTAAGAACGTTATCCGGTTCCTTAAACCTAAAAAAAGTAACCCTCAACATTAAAGATAAAAAAAACGATTCATTGTATATTTCACTTACATTGAACGAATTGAAAATTCAAAACCTGAGTTATTGGGATTATTTGTTTAACAATCAAATTACATTAGGGGCACTTATCATAGACAATCCGGAAATCAAAGTTTATCAACGAAATTCTAAAGAGAAAGATGCAACGAACACCGAAGACAATCCAAATTCAATTGAATTTCCGATGTCGATAAATAAAATAGAGATTAACAACGCTGTGATTTCAAGCTATAAATCAAATGGTGAGCAACCGGAATTTTATACTGAAAATTTATTTTTGACATTATCCGATATGTCATACATAAACGATAAAAATCAAAATTTACCTATCACTTATAAGGAAATTGAAATTCAAGGAGATTCTCTCTTTTTTAATGCAGGACAATATGAAAACCTGACGGTAAACCGTTATACAATTAACACCAATTCGCTGATTTTCAACAACATTAATTTTCATACTAAATATTCGACAACAGAGTTTAATGCGCTTATCCCCTATGAACGCGATCATTACGACATTAAAGTGCCTGAATTGCAAATTTTTGATTACGATTATGGTTTTGAAAATGATTCGTTGACAAATGTAAGTTCTTCAAAAATTCAAGTTTCGAATCCTAAAGTTGCTATTTATCGCGACAAAACAATTGAAAAGGATACGACTTTCAAACCATTGTATAACCGTTCATTACGAACACTCCCTTTTAATCTTTCTGTAGATTTATTAAAAATCACACAAGCAGACATTCATTATACCGAACGCCATCAAAAAGAAAATCGTGGAGGAAAATTGACTTTTAATGATTTAAATGCTGAAATTTCTGATGTGGGAAACACATACGAAACTCCTGTTTTTGCTTCCATCCAAACAAAATTTATGAACAATGCCCAGGTTGCTGCTAAATGGGAATTGGACGTTCACAGTCCAATCGACCAATTTTTATTTAAAGCAGAAGTAGCGGCTTTTAACGCTGTGCGAATTAATGATTTTGTAACGCCAAATCTCAATGTTTCATTGGAAGGCACTGCTCATAAAACTTATTTTACGATTGACGGAAACAACGAAAATTCCAAAACCGATTTACGAATCAGATATTCCGGACTTAAAATAAATTTCCTTAAAAAAGACAAATCAGAAAAACGAAAAATCATTTCTTCGCTGGCAAATATGGTTATTCCGAAAAGCAGCAAAGATCACGGTAAGTCATTCAATGAAAGCACAGGCAAAACAGAGCGTAAAAAGACACAGTCTGTATTTAATCAGCTTTGGATTAGCTTGGAAAGCGCCTTAAAAGAAGCCATGCTGCCCGGTCTATTAAAGAAACAGAAATGAATTTATTCAATGGAATCAATTTGGTTTAAAAGTTTTTCCCAAGATTCCATTTCTCGATTCAATTGTTGTTTTTTCTGTTCGTATTTCTTAAAAAAGTCTGATTGCGCCATAGTTTCATGATAATTATTCAAGAGCTTTTCATCGGCTTCCTGAATTTGACTTTCCAATTTGGAAATGTTTCGTTCAACATTTGACAATTTGTTTTTCAATGATTTAAGTTGCTTCTGAATTTCATAATCATTTATTTTGGGGTTTGTCTTTTCAGAAGTATTTGATACAGGTTTTGTTTTCTTTTCAGCTTCTCTAAGATTTTCAATGTTTCGTTGTTCCAAAAAGAAATCAATGTCACCAAGGTATTCTTTAATCTTGTAATCCTTAAATTCATAAACTTTTGTTGTCAGTCCTTTTAGGAAATCTCTGTCATGAGAGACCAACAGCAAGGTTCCTTCAAAATTTATCAAGGCTTCTTTCAGCACATTTTTAGATTTGATATCCAAATGGTTTGTAGGTTCATCCATCACCAAAGCATTAAACGGTTGAAGCAATAATTTGGCAAGCGCCAATCGATTTCTCTCTCCACCACTTAACACGCGGACGTATTTTTCCACATCATCTCCTCGAAAAAGAAACGATCCTAAAATATCGCGCACACGGCTTCTGTTGCTTTCATTGGCTGCGTCAATCATCGTATCCAGCACCGTTTTGTCACCGTCTAAATAATCAGCTTGATTCTGGGCGAAATATCCAATTTGAACATTGTGTCCAAGCGTCAATTTTCCGGAATACGGAATTTCACCTACTATTATTTTTGCCAACGTAGATTTTCCTTGTCCGTTCTGACCTACAAAAGCAATTTTGGAGTCTCGTTCTACCAAAAGATTTACATTTTGCAGCACTTTGTTTTCTCCATAAGATTTTGAAATATTTTCTGCTGTGACAATAACTTTTCCGGGCGTTACCGAAACAGGAAAGCGCAGTGACATCACGCTGTTGTCATCTTCATCTACTTCAATCCTATCGATTTTATCCAATTTCTTAATAAGTGATTGCGCCATTGAAGCCTTACTTGCTTTGGCACGAAACTTATTAATTAACTTTTCGGTGGTTTCTATTTGTTTTTGCTGATTTTTTTGGGCTGCCAGTTGTTGTTCTCGGAGTTCGCTACGCAATAAAAGATAGTCGGAATACGGTTTGTTGTAATCATAAATTTTACCGAGAGAAATTTCAATTGTTCTATTGGTAACATTGTCTAAAAACATACGATCGTGAGAAACTATTACCACAGCTCCGGGATATGTTTGCAAAAAATCTTCTAACCATAAAATGGATTCGATATCCAAATGGTTTGTAGGTTCATCCAATAAGAGAATATCATTGTTTTGAAGTAGTAATTTAGCCAATTCAATACGCATTCTCCAACCGCCGGAAAACGTTTCAGTAGGCATTTCAAAGTCTTTTCTTTGAAACCCTAAGCCTTGTAAAATTCGTTCAGTTTCTCCTTGATAGGTATATCCGCCGTGAATTTCATACTGATGTTGGATGTCATTCAAATCAATCATTAATTGATGATACGATTCACTTTCATAATCTTCACGCTCAGCAAGTTGAGTATTGATATACTCCAGTTTTTTTTCTAATTTTCTAATCTTTACAAAAGCCTCATACGCTTCTTCCAAAACAGTTCGACCTTTTTCAAAATCGATATCTTGTTTTAAAAATCCTATAGATATTTCTTTATCCGTTGCAATTTGCCCTTCATCATATTCTTGTTCACCTGCCAAAATCCGAAGCATCGTAGATTTTCCGGCTCCATTTTTTCCAATCAATCCAACTCTGTCTCCCATTTTTAACTGGAACGTTACGCTCTCAAAAAGATAATCTCCTTGGAAAGAAACAGACAGATTATAAACATTTACCATTCTTTGAAATATGTATTTGTGATAGTTATGAACTTATAAGTAAAACAAATAGTCTGTTATTTTTAATTCTCATAAGTTGCTTAACTTTGCAAAGTTAAAAAACAAGTGATATGAGCATGTTGAAAGGCACAAAACTTTATAGCATTTTTACGGGAACTTGCCCGGTTTGTCATCAAGGAGAAATGTACACCGAACCCAATGCATACAAGACTACAAAAATTCTAAAAATGAATGAAAATTGCAGTCATTGTGGAATAAAATTTAAAATCGAGCCTTCTTTCTTCTATGGAGCAATGTATGTCAGTTATGCTGTGGGAGTAGCAATTGCCACGGCTGCTTTTGTAATTTCTTTTCTCATTTTTGGATTAAACATACATTATACTTTTCTGTTTATTACACTCGCATTAATTGCTACCTTTCCTTTTATTCTTCGAATTTCGAGAAATATCTGGATAAACTTGTTTTTGGACTACAATGAGAATATTGTCAATAAGAAGCAAGAAAGATAGGCCTTGTATTTCTTACTCAGTAAAACTTTCATCTGATTCCATATTTTCAATTAACAAACGGGCATAATAAGGAGCTGTAGTAAGTCCTCGCATTCCAAGCCCGTTAAAAAACGCCATCCGTTGGTAAGTGGAATGCTTTTGAATTACCGGTTGATTGTTCGCTGTTACAGGTCGGATTCCTGCAATTTGGCGCTCAATTTTAAATGGACAACTTATCATTTCTTTTAAATCTGACTTAAGAATTTCGTAAGCTTTTTGCGAAGGTTTCCAATCCGTTCCTTCACTTTCATTTCCAAATGTTGCTCCAAATTTATACCTATCATTACCAAGGGGAATCAGATATCTTTTCCCTTTTATAATAAAGTCGGATTTTAAATCTGGAGCATTAATTATTAAATATTCACCTTTTGAAGGCTTTACAGAGACTTCATTAAAAAAAGGATTGCTCAACACAGAAATACCTTCACAAAATATAATATATTTTGCCGTGAATCCTTTGTATTCAAAAGTAGAATCGTGATGTTTTAGTTGGTTGTAATCAAACTTTTCATCGATATAAAAATTATCTTTCTTTAGCTTTATTACATATTGATTTATGAGTAACTGCAAATTAATTTGCGCAGTTTGCATAATTTCTCCCAATCCATAAGGAGTTTTAATGTTTTGGTTTATGCTGTTAATTATTTCAGGATTAAAATAGGCGCTGGTCTTCTGCTTATCGCTTGCGACCAACCAATTATTTTGTTCTTGAAAAGATGTAAAAATTCGATAAACAGGTTTCTTGGAGTAAAATTTATCACCTTTTAATTTAGATTCTAATCGAGCATAAAAATCTAGTGCTTTGGGATAAAGTAGTGCAATATTGGGTGGTGTGGTAAACCATTTTAGAATGGTTGGATTTAATATCCCGCCGGCAACTGTTGTTGCTGAATTTGAATAAGTATTGAATACTTTATACGTTAAACGCCGACTTTGCAATTCTTCGCACACAGAAATTCCGGCAATTCCCAACCCTACAACAATGTAATCTAAAGGTTTTATCATTGGGTATAAATAAAAAATCCTCCAAATTTTTCAAGTTGATAGTTTGGAGGATTTTTAAATTTAGAAATAAAATGGAATTAATAACTCCATAAATCCATTTCAATATTTCTGATTTGTTCTTTTATGCGATCGGACTCCATAAGCTGCATCAACGCATTGTCAACTACGTATTCATCTATGGTTCTATCGCCATAGATATTATCTTCTTTATAAATAACCGAATTAAATCTTCTTGAATTCAACAAATGATCGAATGACACCGGCTGTGAGCTATTATGATTGTTAAACACCATTGCTTCGTGAAGTACTTCTCTTGCATCCGGGAAGAATATCCAGAAAAGTTCTACAGTTGAGTCTATGTTGTCATCGGGAAAAGCTTTAGAACGTGCTTCATTTGCAACCGGGCAGATTCCAAGCAATCTATATCTCAATTCACCTTGGCGCTTGTCGATATACCATATACCTCTGATACGATATTGTTGAACATCGGCTGCATCCAATGTAAACTCACGAATAAATTGACGGTCAACAACCCCTTCGGCATTGTATTGTTCAATTCCCAAATCGGTAGTATCACTATAAATCAAAGATGATGCGATATCTTGAAGGTCTCTTTTTTCTGTAAAATAAGAATCAGCATACACTTCAGTAATACGCCCATTTCTGATACCTTTTACCAAGACATCATATAGTGATCTTCTTTCTGAACCAATGTTGTTCGTGTCAATAGGATAATACAATGGGAAATTTATTCTCTCATCAAGATCGATGATTTCCCAGACTGTCTTTGACCATAATATATCTCTTTCATCAGTATAACCGTAAGGAAGTGGAGAATCATTGTCATAAATCATCTGCTCCTCGGTTTTTTTACCAATCTCTTGTGGTGTTCTAGCATTTAGAACATTCACTTGAGCATTGATTTGTGAACCTATAATCAGTCCAAAAACAGTTAAAACAACACTTTTCAAATTCATATCAATCGGTTTGTTTATATTTTTTAGTTTGTCAACTCGATAAACACAGGAGTAATTTTCTTCAGCATATATCCTGTATTTCCGGTAATATTAGCGTCAATATCAAAGATTTGTACTGTTTCTCCTCGTTTGGCACGTCTTAGTGCAGCGACGGCAGCTGCGTTTAATTTATTTCCGCTTACTCTAACTGTCGGTTGTCCGGCAACCTTAAAGCTAAAGCCGGTAACGTTTAGATTTAAATCAAAATCAAAGTCAGGTAAAGTTGCGCCAACTGAGGAAATCTCAAGACCTTGACGTTGCATTCTAACAGGACCTCCGTCACCGTCTTCACCGCGAATCGTACCGGTTGGTCTTGGAATATCTTTAATACGGAAAACAGAGTTGGTGCTTATTCTCTGACCATCGGGCAATGTTCCACTTGCTGTAATCGTAACTTCTCTACCAGTTCCGGGTCTCATAGTATATTTTGCTCCGGAGGTTTTTGTCAAACCGGGTGCAGATGCAGTGACGTTGTTGTCAGAAATTCCGGGAATGGAAATCGTCATCGGATTGTCAACTCCACGGTAAACCACATTCATTTTATCTGCTGCAATTACTGCTGCGTTTGGTTTGGAAATTGTTGCGAAAGATACATTGACAGGTATTTCTGTGTCTTCTCCGTTTTCAACAAATATTAAGTTTCCTTCAATTTTATTATCTCCCGGACTTCCGGCATTTATATTCAAAACGACTTTACCACTTTCAATATCGTATTGATCATCAGTTAACGGACGTCCGTTAAGTGTCAACTCAACGCGGTTTGGTCTTGTATTGGGATCTTTTCTTCCCAAAACAATTGCACCTTCGAATTGCTCACCAGCGTAAAATGCACTTTTTGAAGTTTCCAATAAAGTGTTGTACTGAGTAAAAGAAAGTGCCGCAGCTTGCTGACCGGCTAACATTGATTGCAATATTTCACTTTCAGTATTTCTGATGTCATTCTGAATTTGCGTCAATTTTGTTTTTGAAGCAATCATTGGAAAACCTTGGAATTGATAGTTCAACCATGGTTCTGTAACACCATCACGTCTTGTAATTTCCGGGGTTCCAAATTTTCTGTTGATATCAGCTATAATAGCAGCATAACGAGCATCGTCTTCACCCAAGATGTCAATTAATTGTTGACGGTATCCATTCATCTTTTCAAGAAACTCATTTCCGAGTTCAGTATATCCGTCTCCGGCAAAAAGCATTTGATCCAAATGGTCTTTGGTATCTTGAATTTCATAATTATTCATATCCTCCGGAGCAAGATTGGCGCGATTGTCCAATTGATTTTTTACATCAGCGATAAAATCATCAAAATCTCTTGACAAAGCATTGATTTGATCTGCTTTAAGTTTTACTTCGCGGTACTGTTCCGGTTGTGCGCTCGCTTGTTCGCTTAAATTGTCAACAAACGCTGAAATACGATTATCCATCGCCACGTTTGATTCTTCTAGCCTTTCATTTAGAACACCGAAGGCAGATAACACTTCTTTTGACATATTCAATGCAAGCATCGCAATGAATATCAAATACATCATGTTAATCATTTTCTGTCTCGGCGATAATTTTCCCTGTGCCATTTTCTTAGTTTAAATATTAAAAATTAGTACAAGAAATTAATTTCTGGTTGTCATTGCAGAAAGCATTCCGCCATACACTCCGTTTAATGAAGACAGATTTGTAGCCAAATGGGTCATCTGCTGTTTCAATTGCTCTGCATTTTCAGCTACTTGCTGGTTTACTTCTGCTTGTCTGCTTGCAGATTCGATTTGAACTTTATACAAGCTGTTTAAAGAATCCAACTGTGCTGCAGCCAACGCCATTTCTTCGCTATATTTTTTAGTAGAGCTCATAACCTCAGTTACCGGAGCGATTCCTTTTGCAGCTCCTTCAAAAGAACGAATACTTGCACTTAGACTATTCATCAATTCTGCATCAATTCGTGCATCTTTAAGCATAGAATCCAATTTTTTGGATAACTGAGCTTCAGTTTCTTTTTCCTCTACTTGTTTTACTTTTTGTTTTTCTCTTGCATTACCTCCTGCCAATTCCGGATACACCAAAGACCAATCCACATCCTCATCAACCGGCTCGAAAGCGGAAATAGCGAATATAATTGCTTCGGTCACCAGACCAATGGTTAGAAGAAGGTTTCCTCCAATACCCGCAATTTCATAGTGGGTAATCTTAAATAAGGCTCCAACAATTACAATTGAAGCTCCTAGGCCGTAGGCCATTTGAAATAACTTTTTTGAAGATCTCGATTTTGCCATGATTTTAAAAAATTAGTAATATAAATGTTTAGGGTTTAGTTTATTTGTTTATACTTTATATGGTGTAGTTTAATTTTCTACTCCCATATAATCTTGTACAGTTCGGAAGCCTATATAACTTCTTGCCGAATCTGCATATTCATAATCTCTTGTACTTACTTGAAGGAAATATGCAACGTCTTTCCAGGAACCTCCGCGAACTACTTTTCTCATATTTTCTTCATCATTCACACTCGGATTCATTGAAGATGAATATTCGTAAGAATCCGGTGCATAAGAAGAAGCAACCCACTCGGAAACATTTCCGGCCATGTTGTACAGATTGTATCCGTTTGGCTCATAAGAACGTGCTTCCACAGTATAAAGTGCATCATCCGCAGCATAATCTCCTCGCAATGGTTTGAAATTCGCCATAAAACAAGCTCGGTCATCGATGGTATAAGGACCTCCCCAAGGATATGATCCGGACTCCAATCCGCCTCTTGCAGCATATTCCCATTCTGCTTCACCGGGAAGTCTGAATGAATTTACCATGTTTTGTCCTTTAGATTTTTGATAGGCGTTTTTATAAAGTGTTCTCCATGCGCAAAACGCTTTTGCCTGTTTCCAGTTTACACCGACTACCGGATAATCGCCATAAGCTTCATGCCAGAAATAGTCATTGTGCATTGGCTCATTATAAGAGTAGTTAAAATCTCTAATCCATACTGTGGTATCGGGATATATTTCAAGCTCTTCTTGTTTGATGAAATCTCTTCTTCGCTGTCCTCTGTTACGAGCTGCAGCTTCAATATCCATATATGTATATTGGAATTTCAATTTGCTTACATCGATGGTGCGCTGTCCATTATAGGATTCTTCTATAGGAATATACATCGTATCCATGACTTCTGTATAATATTCGTCCGGATATTTGGAAGTATCCCATATAAGATTAACCCGTTTGTTGATTTTTCGACCTGCATAATAATCTTCACTAATGCTGTAATAATTATCGTACATATATTGATCGTAAGGAGTCATTTCTTCATTCTCTTGATCTAAAAAAGCAAATTCACCGATTCCGCCATCTCCGGGAGTAGCTCCCATTTCATCAGCCATTATAGCCAATCTCAGACGAACGATAGAGTCTCTTACCCAATATACAAATTGACGATATTCAGAATTGGTAATTTCGGTTTCATCCATGTAAAAAGAACGAACAGTAACGGTTTTTGGAGGCGCATCATTTACGCCTACAAAATCGTCATCACTTTTTCCCATTATAAAAGATCCGCCGGGAACTAAGGTCATTCCATAAGGTTTTTGGGGATACCATTTTTTCCCTTTTACTCCGACAAGTTCTCCTCTGTCATTCTTATTACAACCAACTAAGAAAGCGAGTATCGCAATGAAAGCAATGTATTTATTCATGTGTACGGTTAATTTTATCAAATATAAGGGCGTAAACGTATTTAAAAAATGTGAGAAAAACAATTTTTTTTTTACTTACTCCTCAATTTTACAATTTTTCAATATTTATATATTTCATTTTTAAGACGTGCTTTCAACCATTTTTCCGGTATTTCCTGATTACACGCTGTTATATAATCTTGTTGTGTACAAGGTAATAACGTCTGTTTTGAATATTTATTTGCCGTTCCTTCAAAGGGCAACTCTATCCACCAACGCTCCGACTTTTTACTCTTTAAAAAAACAAGATCTATTTTTTCATCTTCTAACGGCACGACGTAAGTGATATATTGAAGTTCATTTTGAAAATCTTCATCATCAATTCTGAAATTCACTCCCTCGATAAAGTACCAAAGTATTTGAGCAACTAACATCGCACTTCCGGCATCAAGTGTATTTGAAAGTTCATATACACCGAATGAACTCACTTGATTGCTAATTCCGGCATATCTTGCTAAAGCACAAATTTCACGTCCGTCAAAACCATTCGGGCTATTGTGATTTTTATAACGCATCGAATTTGCATTTATTGCAGCAACATCTAAAGTTACTATATCTGCATCTCGAAAAACAGGTTCGGTTTGACTGATATCTGCAGTTACATCTCCCAACCTGTACGCGTCAAAAAGAAGTTTGTCCATTAAGACAATCTCTTCCGGAGGATTCAAAAATGATTGATATCCCAATACTGTATAATTGAAAAGCTTGAATGGTTCGTCAACAATAATCTTCCCTATATATGATCTGTGATTTAACGGCATATCTGAATTGCCTATATCAAACCGATTGTCAATATTAACTATGTTAACCATCCTCTCAAAATCGTTATACCCTCTATATTGTCCGTAGAACATATCCTGAGGTCCGCCGAGGATAATGGGAATTACCTTTTTTCGCAACAAATCAGAAACAACGGCTCGCAACGCATGCATTGAATCTTCTCGTGTATGACCGGCAGGAATGTCTCCAATATCTGCTATTTTATGTGTCCAGTTTCCCGGATAAAGTCCATAAAAAGCTTCTCTCACAGGTTCAAGATTCAATTCCTCTGTAAGTTCAGAATCATCAGAAGCTCGGCTTTCACAAACACCCACAATTGCAAAAACAGCATTTTCTAAATCCGGCATGTCTTCTGAATCTGTGTACATAGCAATCTGTTTTCCTATTGTATTTGAAGAAAGATTATTCACAAAACGATTAAAGTCTTGCGTTAATGGGGATAAAAAATCAATCATTACTTCTTAGCTGACGTTTTTTTTGTTGTCGTTCTTTTTGCCGGTTTTCTCTTTGTTGACGTTTTCTTTTTGCTCTTTGCTTTAGTTTTGGGCGTCTTTTTATCTAAGATGGCTTTTACTTCATCTAACGAAAGTTTATCAACTTCTGTTTCTTTAGGAAGTTCCACTTTTGTTTTGCCTTGAATCAAATTAAACCTGCCCCAACGTGCTTTTTCAACTCTTATTTTTTCCTCCGACCATTCACGAACTAATTTTTCTGCTTCCTTTTTCTTTTTATCTTCAATCAACTCTATAATGTCAGCTTCGGAGAGATTGTCAAAGTTATATTTTTTATTGACATGGATAAATATATTGTTCCACTTTAAGTAAGGTCCAAAACGTCCCACTCCTTTTTGCACAGGTTTTTCCTCGTATATATATATAGGAGCATCTGCTTTTTTCTTTTCTTCAATTAATTCTATTGCAAAGTTAGCATCTACATCTAACGGGTCAATACCCTTTGGCAGGGATATAAATGTATCTCCATGGCGTACATAAGGTCCGTAACGTCCGTTATTTACTTCTACTTCTTTAGCATCATAAATACCGAGGTTTTTGGGCAATTTAAACAAGTCTAAGACTTCTTCGAAAGTAATAAGATGTAATTGCTGATCCGGTCGGAGACTGGCAAATTTCTTGTCATCATCATCTGCTGCACCAATTTGCGCCATAGGCCCGAATCTTCCTAAACGAACCAACACAGGTTTTCCGGTTTCCGGATCTTCACCCAAAATCCTTTCGCCACTTTCACGTTCAGCATTTTCTTCAACATTTTTAACGGTCGGATGAAATGCTTTGTAAAAATCCTTCATCATTTTAGACCACTCCAATTTGCCTTCTGCAATCTCATCAAAATCCTCTTCTACTTTGGCCGTAAAATGATAATCCATGATATTATCGAAATGGGAAACCAAGAAATCGGTTACTATGATACCGATATCCGTAGGAACAAGTTTTCCTTTGTCTGAACCGACCATTTCTTTCAATTCCTTTTCAGACACTTTATTATTCTTGAGCCTGATTTGTGTGTATTTTCTTTCTGTTCCTTCTATCGTACCTTTTTCAACGTAATTTCTACTTATAATAGTTGAAATGGTAGGTGCATAAGTAGAAGGCCGCCCGATTCCCAAATCTTCCAATTGCTTAACGAGTGAAGCTTCCGTATAACGATAAGGAGGTCTGGTAAATCTTTCGGTGGCAGTTATGTAATTTATATCCACTTTTTCTCCTTTTTTCATCGCCGGCAACATTCCTTCTTTTTCCTCTTCTTCGGCATCGGTTCCTTCCAAATAAACCTTTAGAAATCCATCAAACTTAATCATCTCGCCATTTGCCACAAACTGCTGATTTACTTTTTCGGTAGAGAGAATATCGATTTTCACATTGGTCCGCTCTAATTGCGCATTGCTCATTTGAGACGCAATGGTTCTTTTCCAAATCAGTTCATACAAACGCATCTGATCTCTGTCCGCCGAAATACTGTGTTGCGCCATATTTGTAGGCCGGATTGCTTCGTGAGCTTCTTGTGCACCTTTGCTTTTGGATTTAAAAACCCGCGACTTGCTGTATTCCTTTCCGTAAGACGATTCAATTTCCTTTTGAGCAGCTGTCCGAGCTTCATTGGACAAATTGACACTGTCTGTCCTCATATAGGTAATCAAACCGGCTTCATAAAGTCGTTGTGCAATTGTCATCGTTTTACTGACCGAAAAATATAATTTTCGCGCTGCTTCTTGTTGCAAGGTAGAAGTTGTAAATGGAGGCGCCGGAGATTTGGCAGCGGGTTTTTTAATCAAATCGGCAATTTGATAGGAAGCATCAATATTTTTATTTATAAAACTGATTGCTTCCTCTTTTGTTTTAAAATTTCCGGCAATTTTTGCTTTAAATTTATTTCCTTCAGCAGTAGTGAATTCTGCATCTATGCGATAAGACGCTTCGGGTGCAAACGATTCTATCTCACGTTCTCTTTCCACTATCAATCGGACAGCTACAGACTGAACCCTTCCGGCAGAAAGACCTCCCTTTACCTTTTTCCATAAAACCGGCGACAATTGATAACCTACCAAACGATCTAAAACCCTTCGTGCTTGCTGCGCATTCACCAAATCATAATTGATGTCTCTCGGATTTTCAATGGCACGGTTTATTGCCGACTTTGTAATTTCATGAAAAACAATGCGTTTTGTTTTATTCTTATTTAAATTCAATTCCTCTGTCAAATGCCATGCAATGGCCTCTCCCTCTCTATCCTCATCACTTGCCAACCACACCGTTTCAGCTTTGCCGGAAAGTTTCCTTAAATCATCCACTAGTTTTTTCTTATCCTTACTTACTATATATTTAGGAGTAAAGTCTTTATCTACATCCACTCCCAATTCATTCGCAGGCAAATCTGCAATATGACCAAAACTCGAAGTGACCTTAAAATCCTTTCCGAGCAGCTTTTCTATTGTTTTGGCTTTTGCAGGTGACTCTACTATGACTAAATTTTTTACCATTTTGATTGACTTTCATTTTGCCTACAAAAGTATGTGATTTTTTTTATACCTGTCATGAACGATAAAAATTCTTGATTTTCTTTGAGTTATTTATTCCTGACGTCTAAATATATACTCAAAATAAGCGCTGTCAATTTGTCATTAATAAAGATATAATTGTAATTTTGCATTCCTTTTTGTAGTTTAATTTATGGAAAAAAAAATAGATGAAAGCGTCCAAGGCAGCACATTGGTTTTGGATTCAAAAGCTGAAAACACCAAAAGGCTTTTTATTGAAAGCTACGGCTGTCAGATGAATTTTAACGACAGTGAAATTGTCGCTTCAATATTGGCCAATCAAGGATATAATACCACCGCCTCCTTAGAAAACGCAGACTTGGTTTTGGTAAATACTTGTTCAATTCGCGATAAAGCGGAACAAACGGTTCGAAAACGGTTGGAAAAATACCAAGCGGTTAAACGCGTATCGAATCCTGATATGAAAGTTGGCGTTTTAGGTTGTATGGCAGAACGATTAAAGGAGAAATTCCTTGAAGAAGAAAAAATCGTCGATTTGGTAGTGGGTCCGGATGCTTATAAAGACATCCCAAATTTATTAAAAGAAGTCGAAGCAGGTCGTGAAGCTGTAAACGTCATTTTATCAAGAGATGAAACCTATGCCGATGTCAATCCTGTTCGTTTGGGAGGAGGCGGAATTACAGCATTTGTGAGCATCACTCGCGGTTGTGACAATATGTGTACTTTTTGCGTTGTACCATTCACTCGCGGTAGAGAACGAAGCAGAGATCCGCACAGCATTCTTAACGAAATAACCGATTTGGTAGAAAAAGGATATAAAGAAATTACTCTTTTAGGTCAGAATGTGGACAGTTATTTATGGTACGGCGGAGGATTAAAAAAAGACTTTAACAAAGCTTCGGAAATTCAAAAAGCCACTGCCGTTGATTTTGCACAGCTATTGGATATAGTTGCTAAAGCACATCCTGCTTTAAGAATCCGATTTTCCACCAGCAATCCGCAAGATATGACAGAAGATGTACTGCATGTGATGGCTGCACATAAAAATATCTGCAAACACATTCACCTGCCTTTCCAAAGTGGAAGCACGCGTATTTTAAAAGCAATGAATCGCCAGCATACACGGGAAGAATATATAGAATTGATTGATAAAATCAGGGAAATTGTTCCCGATTGTGCTTTATCTCATGACATCATAGCCGGTTTTCCAACTGAAACCGAGGATGATCATCAAGACACGCTGACTTTAATGGAATATGTAAAATACGATTTTGGATTTATGTTTGTTTATTCAGAACGCCCCGGCACTTTAGCCGCTCGTAAATTAGAAGATGACATTCCCGAAGATGTAAAAAAACGGCGTTTGAGTGAAATTGTAAACTTGCAACGCCAGCACAGCGCATACAACACCAAACGCATGCTTGGCAAAACTGTTGAAGTCTTGATTGAAAAAGAATCAAAAAAAGACAAAAATGAATGGAGCGGTAGAACTTCACAAAATATGGTTGCCATTTTCCCTAAAGAAAATTACAAAGCCGGAGATTTTGTAATGGTAGAAATCACCGATTGTACTTCGGCTACATTGTTAGGAAAAGCAATAGGATATTCAGAAAATCATTAATCCAAAATTCAGTTAATTATGAGCAATGTTCAAGCTATAAAACAAAGGTTTGGAATTATTGGAAATGACATCAAATTAAATCGCGCCATTGAGAAAGCCATTCAAGTGGCACCTACGGATATTTCTGTTTTAGTTACGGGTGAAAGCGGTGTGGGAAAAGAAAGTATTCCTAAAATAATACATTCGCTATCTCACAGAAAACACGGCAAATACATAGCAGTTAATTGCGGTGCGATTCCGGAAGGCACGATTGACAGCGAACTTTTCGGACATGAAAAAGGAGCTTTTACCGGAGCCACAGCTTCACGAAACGGTTATTTTGAAGTCGCTGATGGCGGTACTATTTTTTTGGATGAAGTTGGAGAACTTCCACTTCCCACACAGGTACGGCTTTTGCGTGTGTTGGAAAATGGCGAGTTTTTAAAAGTCGGTTCTTCCAAAACTCAAAAAACCGATGTTCGCATTGTTGCCGCAACCAATGTAAATATGGCGCAAGCAATAGAAAAAGGCAAGTTTCGCGAAGATTTGTATTACCGACTTTCAACCGTAGAAATTCACTTACCTCCTTTACGTGAAAGAGAAGATGATATCCACTTGCTCTTTCGGAAATTTGCTTCTGATTTTGGACAAAAATATAAAATGCCCTCTATTAGGCTTACTGATGATGCCATTCGTTTATTGACAAAATATCGGTGGAATGGAAACATTCGTCAATTGCGAAATGTCGCTGAACAAATATCGGTCTTAGAACAGAATCGAGAAATTAATTCGGAAACCTTAAAACAATATCTCCCTGATTTTTCCAGCAATCTTCCTGCGCTAATCAATTCAGAAAAAAAAGAAAGTGATTTCAGCAGCGAACGCGAAATCCTATACAAGATTCTTTTCGACATGAAACGCGATGTAAATGACCTCAAAAAGCTTACATTGGAGTTGATAAAATCAGAAAATATCTCAAAAGTTCAAGAAGAGCAATCTTCTTTAATAAACAAAATTTATTCAGAGGAGCATTTCATAAAAGATGAATTTCCTCCGATGGAAGATACTATCGATGAAGAAACTGAAGCCGAAATGGAATTAATAGGACTGCCGGAATCTCATAAAGAATCTAATAAATCCTATGAATATGTAGAAGATATCGAGGAAGAAGAAAGCCTCTCACTTCAAGAAAAGGAACTTGAATTGATAAAAAAATCTTTGGAAAAACACGGAGGAAAACGAAAAGATGCCGCTGAAGAATTGGGAATTTCTGAGCGTACACTCTATCGGAAAATTAAATATTACAACCTATAACAATTATAACTTTTGAAGATTATTTCTCTTAAATCATTTAATAGTGTTTTATATCTGCTGATACCATTCGTCATAATCGGTTGTGGTGCGTATTCATTTACAGGAGCAGATATCGATTACAACACCACGCAGACGTTTCAGGTGAATTATTTTCAGAACAATGCGGCCATCGTAGAACCGGGAATTGAAAGAGATTTCACTCAGAAGATGCAAGATTTATTGATAAACCAAACCAATTTATCTTTGGTTTCCAACGGCGGAGATTTGATTTACGAAGGAGAAATCACGCAATATTACATATCGCCCATCACGGCAACTTCAGACAGTCGTGCGGCTCAAAACCGATTGACAATCGGTGTGAATGTCAGATTTTACAACACCAAAAATCCTGAAAAAGATTTTGAACAACTTTTCAGTTTTTATCACGATTATCCGGGAACAGTTCAGCTTACCGGAGGTGCATTACAAAGTGCTGTAGATATTATCTTTGAAAACATCACACAAAACATTTTCAATAAATCTCTGGCAAATTGGTAATTGCCATTTAAGAAACACAATGAATAAAGACGACTTTACATACTTGCTTGCACATCCTGAAAAAACAGGAAGTTCGGAGGTCGTATCATTGGAAATGCTTTTGCGAACATTTCCTTTTTTTCAAAGTGCACGCGCATTGCAATTAAAAGGACTCAAAGACCAAGGAAGTTACAATTACAACAATGCATTAAAAATAGCTGCTGTTCATACAACCGACAGGGATATTTTATTTCAGTTTATTACTTCTGAACATTTTATTCAAAATGAGATTTCAAAAAACATTCTTCAAAACACAGACGATATAAATTCCATTTCCATTGTTGTAGAAGATGTTTCCGAGAAAATCAAAGCAGCTGAAACAAAGCGATTTGAAAAAGAAAAAGAAAAAGCCGATGCCATTCTCAATCCTAATTTATTTGAAAGAAAAACTGCTTCAATAGAAACGATGGTTGCTTCTCATAAAGAAGGTTCGACAACAGCAGAAGAAACAGGCATTCTTCAGCCTACGCCTTTGGAATTCACAAAAAAAGACAGGCATTCTTTTTCCGAATGGCTGAAACTTTCAAAAATTCAACACATAGACAGAGAAGAAGATAAAACAGATTTTACCGCTGAAAAAGACAATTTAAAGAATCGTCAATCTGCATTAATTGAAAAATTCATTCACGAAAATCCGCGTATCAATCCTGTTTCATCAAAAGAAGTAGCCCAAACCGAGACAAATAAATTTAAAACATCTTCTGAAGAATTCGGCAACAAAGAGGCATTAATGACAGAAACTTTAGCGAATGTTTACCTGCAACAACGCAATTTTAAGAAAGCAATTCAAGCATATAAAATATTAATTTTGAAATATCCCGAAAAAAGTAGTTTCTTTGCAGACCAAATTCGGGCAATTGAAAAACAGATAAATCCGGAAGACCCATGAGTACGTTTACAATTTTTTTAATTCTAATAATGATTGTGGCCTTTTTATTGGTCATCGTTATAATGGTTCAAAACCCTAAAGGAGGCGGTTTGTCTTCATCATTTGGCGGCGGCGGTGGCGGTCAGATTGGGGGCGTTCAACAAACGGGAGACTTTTTAGACAAGAGTACCTGGACCTTGGCAACCATTATGATTGTATTGATTTTGGTATCCAACATCTTTATTATGGGTGGCAGCAGTCTGCAATCCAAAACATTTGATGAAAGCGCAGTGCCTTCGATACCTGCAACTGAAAATACGTTTCCAACAGGAACGGGCGACACTACAGACACACCTGAATAAGAAAACTACTAAGACATTTAGTTAAAACAATGCCGGCTTAAAAAGCCGGCATTGTTGGTATTCACAAATCGCTTCAGCAGCTTATTGTACAATTATTTGAACGGTTTGCAAGTTCGGGCTTTGCTCACTGTAGTTTATATGGAGTACATAGGGACCCGCTGGAAGATTAGATACGTCAATATGGTTTTGTTCTGCAATCGCATTGAAATTATAGACCAACGTTCCTGAAAGATTAAAAAGTTTTAAGTTCAAGGTCTCTCCAGCCATCAATAAATCACCCGGATCCGAGCCGATCATGGTTACGTGGAGAACAGTATCCGCTGGATTGGGCCATATTTTAAAATAATCGGTCGTAATGGTACTTCCGCCACTACCCCCTCCAGGGTTACAATCACCGCAATTGGAAGCGTTGTATTCGATTTCCTCCCACTCAGACCAACCACATCCGTTCTGCATGCGTACCTTGAAAACAATATCATTACAAAGCGGAGCGATGATCGTATACTCATCATCGTAACCCGGTGGATCTTGGGTCCATTGATAATTGGTGGTCACTTTTTTCCACTCTATTTCCTGTACATTGTCAAAAGAGGGCTCAATATTGAGCTTAAGTCCTATATCATCACAACCGTCCGGATATGAAATGGGCATAGTATGGTTTATATTCAAAATACTTACCGTTTCAACCGTTTCTACTTTAGGAGGACCGATCCAAATGTATTTTTGCACCGGTGCGTTCGGGCTTGCGAAGATAGCCTTTACGTATGCCCAACCATTGACCGAAGGACTGGTCGGTGTCACTTTAATGGAATTATCGGGAGCGGGACCGAAGGGAACCACCTCCTGTAGGTTGCCAGAAAGTTCCCAATCCAAAACGGGAGGGCTTTTGCAATGATTGAAGCCGTAAGTAACAGTACTTGTGCCACAAATGACGGTTGGGCCGTTCATGTCCCCTGCATTCAAATAAACTGTGGGCGGCTGTGGGTTACCCGCTAGTTCTGCCAACAACCAGTTTACACTCTCTTCAGTAAATGATGTATGCCGTTCATTTTTCTTAGGTCCATAATAAGAGTCAAAAGGAACTTCACCTGTACACACCAAGTCCTTGCTGAATTTTTGCGCCCAGCTAAAATCCGGAGCATTAAAACCCAGTGCACTCACCGTAGGGATAAATGAACTCACATGCTCCAGTGTTTTTATACTCCAGGAATTGGCACAAATATAACCACCCCAATTTGGATCCTTTGTTCCCACCCATTCGCAAGAACTTGAGCTTTCAACAGACCTTGCCAATTCCCATTGTGAGGGGAACCAACCACCGGGGATATTGTCCATATTCCCCCTAGAATTGTTATTATCTATGAAGCGGTTATAATAATCCCAACCAAGAAACTTTTTTTTCTTAAAGTAGGCTGTTTTATGATTTGATCCCAAGGCGGGCATAAAATAGGTCTCTAAAGTGGTAATATGCCCTATTATATTGGCACTCCCTTCAATTTTAAAACTCTGGGCTCCATGATAGGGAAAAAAATCGGAGGTTGGTGAAACACTCGAGGCTGTACTATTATGAGCAAACGGGTTCTCAAAAGCACGTGATCCGGTCAAAGAACCGTTAGCTATTGATATTCTACGCACGTTTTGAGGATAGCCATTGCTATTCGGCAATCCGTTATTGAATAAATTATTATAGTATTGTATAAAATAAGGATGCCCCCTGTTTTCGGAAAAACCCTGTGAAACAGTTTTACCGTTCAGGTATTCTTGGCTTACGGTTGTACTTGTAAATTTTATTCCTCCTATAGTAATGTAATTCGCTTTATATTGCTCTATCAATTGCTGTTTTGCGGCAGCCGATCCCAACTGGTTTTCCACAAAATCCTGCGCATCTACACTATTCGCGTTATCATTTAAGACGTTTAAAAGCGTCTGCACGCCCATTGGGATGTTTGCACCCAGATGTGGGCTGTCCACGCTTACCCACAAGCGAGTGTTGTGGGGCATGTCATTAGCTTCCATATATGCGAGGGCATAACGTGAAATCTGCCCGCCCAT
>CAZWVT010000032.1:0-21189 GCA_964636665.1 uncultured Flavobacteriaceae bacterium | reverse complement strand
TTTCTACTTCCTTTTGGAGTGCGGACGGCAGACCAATCTCGGCAGAAGAGTTTTTGAACAATTTGTTTGGCGAACTGCCAAAGCTATTTAAAGACGAAGATGAATTGCGGAAATTGTGGAGCAATCCGATGACTCGTAAAACTTTGTTGGAAAACTTGGATGCAGCAGGCTTTCCCAAGAGCGATTTATTGATATTGCAGAAGTTAATCGATATGGAAAAAAGCGATTTATATGATGTGTTGGAATATGTCTTTAATGGCGATTATATCGCTATGACAAGAGAAGCCAGAGCCAAAGCCGCCGAGGCGACAATCTTTGCATTGCTCAACGACAAACAAAGGGAGTTTGTCACTTTTGTTTTGAAGAAATACATCGAAATAGGCGTTGACGAACTTGACCAAGAGAAACTCCCCATTCTATTGACCAATAAGTACCAATCCCTTGAAGATGCAACAGAAATATTAGGGGAAATTCCTGACATTAGGAGGTTGTTTATTGAATTTCAAGAACATCTTTATAAAGAGAAATCTGCTTGATTATAAGGAAGATAAAGATATTTTAGTTTTTACTTAGTTGTAAAACAAGTTGAATTGATTACTTGTTTTGTTATGGATACGTGATTGTGCGATAAATCAAAGTATAACTTTAAAAACTCCCAAACATCACAACTCATAAAACATAACGCTAAAAACTCTTAAACCAAAACCAACAATCCCCCTTCCTTTTTTAACCCGCTAAGATTGCCTGAACAATAAAAATAGTATCTTTGAACCCTTAAATCTTTGTTAACAAATGATTAGTCATATTCAAGGACGCTTGGTAGCGAAAAATCCGACAGAAGTGGTGGTGGATTGTAACGGGGTTGGGTACCTGCTTAATATTTCATTAAATACTTATGCGCAGCTTCCCGATACGGAATCGGTTAAATTGTTTACGCATTTAATCATTCGTGACGATGCGCATACCTTGTATGGTTTTTCGACGGTTGCCGAGCGGGATATTTTCCGTTTGTTGATTACTGTTTCAGGCGTGGGACCGATGACGGCGAGAACTATGCTCTCTTCCCTGACGCCCGAGCAAGTGATGGAGGCCATTGCGTCTGATGACGTAAAAACCATCAAATCGGTTAAGGGAATCGGAGTGAAGACCGCCCAACGCGTACTCTTGGACTTAAAAGATAAAATCCTTAAAATTTCTGATGTTGCGATTTCTATTCCGCAAAACAATACAAATAAAAATGAAGCGTTATCTGCATTGGAAACACTTGGGTTTGTTCGTAAAAAAGCAGAACAAATATGCGATGGTATTATCAAAGAAAAGCCTGACGCCACAGTGGAAACGATTATTAAATTAGCGCTAAAAAGATTATAACATTTTGAGATCAAATACCAACCGAATTAGCGTAAGCTATTTAAAATATATATTTTTCGTCGGATCTCTGTTTTTTGGAATCTCATTATTTGCTCAGGATACAACCGCTACAGGTTCATCTACCGGCAGAATTAAATTTCCCGATCCGCCCAATATTGAAGATTTATACACCTATGACCCCATTACAGACCGGTATATTTACACCCGTAAGTTAGGGGATTTTAGAATTGAACATCCGGTGATTCTCACCCGTGAAGAATACCAAAAACTGGTTCAGGAACAGGAAATTAAATCTTATTTTAAAGAAAAGATAGACGCCCTCGACGGACGCAAACAAAATGCCGATGACCAAAAGAATTTATTGCCTACTTTTTATGTAAACTCCAACTTTTTTGAGTCTGTTTTCGGTGGAAATACCATCGAAGTACTGCCGCAAGGTTCGGTGGAAATGGACTTGGGTTTTCTCTATACAAAACAAGACAATCCACAGTTTTCACCGCGTAACCGAAGCAGTTTTACTTTTGATTTCGACCAGCGAATCAATTTGAGCCTCTTGGCAAAAGTCGGTACCAGACTACAAGTAACGGCGAATTACGACACTCAAAGCACCTTTGATTTTCAGAATCAGATAAAATTGGAATACACACCCACCGAAGACGACATCATCCGTAAAATTGAAGTGGGAAATGTGAGCATGCCGCTCAACAGTTCGCTGATAAAAGGAGCGCAAAGTTTGTTTGGTGTTAAAACCGAATTGCAATTCGGTAAAACCACCATTACCGGTGTGTTTTCGGAACAAAAGTCGGAAACGACTACGGTAATGGCAGAAGGTGGGGCAACGGTAACAAATTTTGAGTTGTACGCTTTGGATTACGATGAAAACCGCCACTTCTTCTTGTCGCATTATTTCCGTGACAACTACGACCGCGCTTTGGAGCAATATCCTTTTGTCAACAGCAACATTCAGGTAACGCGTGTGGAAGTGTGGATTACCAATCGCAACAACCGTACGGATAACATCCGAAATATCGTTGCTCTTCAAGACATCGGAGAAGCGAATCCTAAAAATATCGGCTTGTTGACACCTCCGGGAGGATTTATCAATGCCAGTCCGAATGCGTATCCCGACAATGCCAACAACCGATTTAATCCCTTTGGAATTGACGGACGCGTTCCTTCGTTGTTAAATCCCGCCATTCGCGATATGGCAACGGTCAGGCAAGGATTTACGGGGATGCAGGTCAGGGACGGAATTGATTATGTAACCTTGGAAAATGCCCGGATGTTGGATGCCAATGAATATCGATTGCATCCAAAATTGGGTTATATTTCCTTAAACCAACGTTTGGATAACGATGAAATTTTAGCTGTTTCATTTCAGTTTACCGTGGGTGGAAGAGTTTATCAAGTAGGGGAGTTTTCCAGTGACGGTGTCGATGCCGGAAGACAACCCAATCCGGGGGGAACAGGAATGCCCGGCGGCGGAATTCCGGGAGGTGGAATCCCCGGTGGTGGAATTCCCGGAGGTGGAATCCCGGGAGACGATCAACAACCGGTGGATGAAGGTCAAAACTTAGTGGTGAAAATGCTGAAAAGCAGCACCACCAACGTCAGGCAACCGATATGGAATCTGATGATGAAAAACATTTATTCAATCGGGGCTTTCCAGCTTGAAGCCGAGGATTTTAAAATGAACATCCTTTACAACGATCCTTCGCCATTAAATTATATTGAAGAAGCCCAAGGCACACCGCAACATCCTTATGCCGCATTGCCGGAAGATGTCAAAGAAGAAATTCTGCTTAAGGTATTCCATTTAGACCGTTTGAATTTTAATAATGACCCGCAACAAGGCGGAGACGGTTTTTTTGATTATGTGCCGGGAATTACGATAGATCCTGAAAACGGACGTATTATCTTTACCACCGTTGAGCCTTTTGGAAAACATTTATTTGAAAAGCTAAACCAAACACCTACAGATGGTGTGCCGCCTGCGCATTATGATATGCCGCAAACCTATAATGCGAATCAAAACAAATACGTTTTCAGAAGTTTATACCGAAGTACCAAAACGGAAGCTGAACAACTTGAAAGTGAGAAAAATAAATTTCAATTGGTCGGAAGTTATAAATCTACCGGAGCCGATGGAATCCCGATTGGCGCTTTCAACGTTCCCCGAGGTTCGGTAGTGGTAACTGCCGGAGGACGTACCTTGGTGGAAGGAATTGATTATACCGTAAATTATGAAATGGGGCGCGTTCAAATTTTGGATCCATCCTTGCTAAACAGCAATACGCCAATTTCAGTAACGACTGAAAACAATATGCTCTTCGGACAACAAACCCGCCGTTTTACAGGATTAAACGTCGAACATCAATTTACCGACAAGTTTTTGGTGGGAGCAACATTTTTAAACTTAAATGAACGACCGATTACCCAAAAATCGTCTTATGGAGGAGAATCTGTAAACAACAGTATTTTTGGAATCAACGCCAATTATTCTACAGAAGTTCCTTTTTTGACGCGTTTGGTCAATAAGCTTCCCAATATTGATACCGATGTGGAATCCAATGTGTCCGTAAGAGGAGAATTTGCTTACCTGATGCCGGGAAGTCCGAAAGGCTCAGATTTTGACGGGAAAACAACCGTTTATATCGATGATTTTGAATCGTCTCAAACGTCAAATGACATCAGCAATCCGACAAATTGGTTTTTATCGAGTACGCCTGTTGAAGTGAACCTCGGCGGGGAAGCAGATGATTTATCCTATAATTATAAAAGAGCCGGTTTGTCGTGGTACAGCATCGATCCGGTTTTTTACAGCTCACAACGCCCCAGCGGAATTACTGATGAACATTTGTCCAATCCTTTTACACGACGCATCTATCGAGAGGAAATATTTCCTGAGCAAGACATTATTCAAGGACAGTCGCAAGCGATTTTCTCATTGGATTTGGCTTATTATCCTTCGCGAAGAGGACCGTACAACTTTAATCCCGCTGCGGCAGCGACGAATACATTGCCGAATCCGGAGCAGAATTTTGGGGGAATTTCACGAGCCATCAGCACGACGGATTTTGAACGTCTGAATGTGGAATACATTCAATTTTGGGTAATGGATCCTTTTATTTATGATGAAAATGCCAACAATCCCGGAGGATATTTAAATTTTAATCTCGGGAATATTTCCGAAGATGTACTGAAAGACGGCAGAAAACAATATGAAAACGGATTGCCGATAGACGGTTCGGATGCCAATACCATTTCAACCCAATGGGGGAAAGTGCCGAGCAATCAATCCTTGGTTTATACATTTAATACTGATGGGCAGGAACGCGCCAATCAGGATATTGGATTGGACGGATTAAACAATGCACAGGAAAGGGCAAAGTTTCCGGATTTTGCACATTTTGATGACCCGGCAAATGATGATTACCAATATTTCTTACAAGCAGAAGGCGATATTTTGCAACGCTATCTTCGCTATAACGGAACGGAAGGAAACTCTCCTGTGGAAGTAGGAGACACCAACCGCGGAAGCACAACCTTGCCCGATGTGGAAGACATCAATCGGGACAATACGATGAATACCATCAACAGTTATTATGAATACAACGTTCCTTTTCAGCAGGTAAATGGGCAATTGGATACAGATAATAACAAGTATGTCGTGGATGTTAAAACTTTGGAAATAACCACGCCCGATAACAATACAATCCCCGTTCGGTGGGTACAGTTTCGCGTTCCAATCAGTGATCCGGATAAAGCCATCGGTGGAATATCCGATTATCGTTCCATTCGTTTTATGAGAATGTATTTGTCTCAATTTTCACAAAATACGGTCATCCGTTTTGGAACTTTAGACTTGGTTCGCGGAGATTTCAGACGTTACCAACGAACGCTTAATGACGTAACACAAGAAGATCCTGCAAATAGCGACACGCTTTTTGAAGTAGGCTCCGTAAGCATCGAAGAAAATGAAAATCGTCAGCCGATACCCTATCGCATGCCTCCCGGCTTGGACAGAGAACGATTGAATAACAACAACAATATCATTCGTCAAAACGAACAATCGCTGTCTTTAAAAGTATGTGGATTAAAACCCAATGACGGACGTGGTGTTTATAAAAATTTCAGTGTTGACATGCGTCAATACAAAAACCTCGAAATGTTTATTCACGCAGAGTCACTCGTCAATCAAACAGCATTGTCAAATGGCGAACTGTATGCATTTATGCGTATCGGAAATGATTTGACAAACAACTATTATGAGATTCAGATTCCGTTAGATCCCACAACTTTCGGAACTACTGATCCGGAAGAAATATGGCCTTTGGCCAATCGGTTGAACCTTCCTTTAAAACAATTGCAGGAAGTAAAGACCAAAACCTTAGCTTATTACAGAGCCAATCCCAATGCAGACCGTGGGGAAGTCCATTTCTTTGATCAAGAAGAACTCGAAGGCGGCGTACCGGGCGGAAGCAATCCGTTGCGTATCGGGATAAAAGGAAATCCGAGTTACGGAAATGTTCGTACCATTATGTTGGGCGTAAAAAATCCGACGTCTCACAATCTTTGCGGAGAAGTGTGGTTTAATGAATTGCGGATGACGGAACTTGAAAATAAAGGCGGATGGGCAGCAATCGTAAACGTCGATGCAAATATGGCCGACTTCGCTACTGTTTCAGCTACCGGAAGTATGAGCACCATCGGATTTGGATCGTTGGAGCAAGGTCCCAATCAACGCAGCTTGGAAGACCAGCAACAATACGATGTGGTAACAAACTTAAATTTAGGGCAATTGCTGCCTCAGAATTGGGGAGTCCAGTTGCCGTTTAATTACGGTCGTTCGGAAGAGCTTATCACGCCGAAATACGACCCTCAATATCAAGACATCGAATTGCAATCGCGATTGGACAATGCCACAAGTGAGGAGGATAGAGAAAGAATCAAAAGCCAATCCATCGATTATACACGCAGACAAAGTATAAATTTCATCGGGGTTCGCAAAGAAAAAACAGGAGGCGGAAAATCCAGAATATACGATGTGGAGAATCTTACAGCTTCATTTTCATACAACCAGACCGATCATCACAATTACGAAGTAGAAGAATCTATGGAGCAATCTGTAAACGTAGGAGCTACTTACAATTATAACTTTGAAGCCAAACCTTTTGAACCTTTTAAAAACAACGATTCTATTTTTAGAGGCAGGTATTGGCAGTTTATGAAGGATTTGAATATTAACTACCTTCCGACGAATGTTTCGGTAATGTCTAATATCATCAGGCAATACAACGAACAAAAGTTCAGGGATGTCGATTTATTACAAGGAAATATCGGATTGCCGACGCTTTATCAACGCAATTATTTGTTTGATTGGCAGTACACCATTAATTATAACATTACCCAATCGCTTCGATTAAATTTTGTTTCTGCCAACAACAGAATCGTAAACAACTATTTGGACGAAGAAGGAATGGTGGATAATACGGTGGGCGTTTGGGATGACTTCTTCAATGTAGGAGTTCCGAATTTGCTTACGCAGAACCTGCAAGTAAATTATGACCTGCCGTTTAACAAATTTCCATTCTTGCGATTTATACGCTCTACTTATTCGTATACCGGAAACTTCCAATGGCAAAAGAGCAGTGATCAGTACAGTAATTTAACCGTGGAATTGAGTGATGGAAGTACGGAAACTTACAATTTAGGAAATTCAGTTCAAAACGGCAGTACGCATCAGTTAAACTCATCGTTGGATATGAGGGCATTTTACAGGTATATCGGACTGACAAAAATTACTCCTGCTTCCAAAGGGCAACGCAGTGGCACACAGCAAAGAGGAGATGATGGCGGTCAAGGAGGAGGAGATGCGGGACAGCAAAACACGCTTACCAGCACCAGCCAATCTATGTCGATGAGAGGCGGCGCCGATGCCGGTAGCGGAAGCGCACAACTTACCACGGGAGACAAGGCTGCAAACTTATTGATAGATTTAGCGACTACGCTTAAGCGGGTTCAATTCAATTATCAAGAAACTTCGGGAATTTACTTGCCGGGATATTTACCGTCAGTCGGATTTATCGGAACATTGAGACCTTCGCCCGGATTTGTGTTTGGAAGTCAGGTCGATGTTAGAGAAATGGCCGCAAGAAACGGGTGGTTGACGATTTATCCGGAGTTTAACGAACAATATACGGAGCTGCAAAGCCGACAGTTCGACATTCAGGCAAACTTGGAGCCGATTAAAGGCCTTACGATAGATTTAACCGGAAGTCGCACTTATTCCGAGAATTATGCAGAGAATTATTTGGTGCACGATGGACGCTATCAATCTTTGACGCCAAATCTTTTTGGAAACTTCAACATTTCTACCATTTTAATTAAAACTGCTTTTAGAGGGAGTTCACAGTACAGCTCCCAAACCTTTGACGATTTTAGAGATAACAGATTGGTAATCGCAAACAGGTTGGCAGCGGAATATTATGGTGACGGGGTAATTCCTCGAACGGAAGACGGATTCCCGGTCGGTTTTGGTAAGACAAATCAGGATGTATTGTTGCCGGCATTTTTGGCAGCTTATAGAGGCAGCGATGCGAGTAGCGAAAAAACAGGAATGTTCAGAGATATTCCGCTTCCAAACTGGGATATTAAATTTACTGGATTGATGGAAATAGAGTGGTTTAAACAGAATTTCAGGAGATTCTCGATAAATCACGGCTATCGTTCGGCTTATACCTTGAGTCAGTTTCAATCAAACTTGGATTACAATTTTAACGAACCCAATGCGGTGGATCAGGCGGGGAATTTCAAACCACAAGTATTGTTGACAAATGTGAATCTCACAGAACAATTTTCACCGTTGGTAAAGTTGGATTTTGAAATGATGAACTCTGTCAGTATCTCCGCAGAAGTCAGGAAAGACCGTGCCTTGTCTTTGAGTTTTGCAAATAACTTATTGACTGAGATAAAAGGGGAAGAATACATCATCGGATTGGGTTACAGAATCCAAGATATCCGTATCGGAACCAATATCGGAGGAACACAAAGCGTGTTGTCAAGCGATTTGAATATTAAATTAGACTTATCCATGCGGGAAAATGAAACAATTATCCGATATTTGGATATGGCAAACAGCCAGACGACAGCCGGACAGACAATATACGGTGCATTGTTGTCTGCGGATTATGCCTTGACAAGAAACTTTACGATTATATTTTATTACGATCATATATTTTCTGAATATGCAATATCAACGGCATTTCCACAAACCAATATCCGAAGTGGGTTTACCTTGCGATATAATTTCGGAAATTAAAAATGAATATTAATTTTGACTAAAACAGTTATATTATGAATTTTCCATCAGATTTAAAGTATTCCAAAGATCACGAATGGGTGAAAGTTGACGGCGATATTGCCACCATTGGAATCACAGAATTTGCTCAAAGTGAATTGGGCGACATCGTTTATGTAGAAATTGAAACTGTCGGCGATACCTTAGACCGTGAAGAGATTTTCGGTACCGTGGAAGCCGTAAAAACCGTTTCCGACTTATACTTGCCGCTTTCGGGTGAAATCATTGAGTTTAATGAAGGTCTGGAAGACGAACCGGAAAATGTCAATACCGACCCTTATGGAGAAGGATGGATGATTAAACTTAAAATGTCAAATCCATCAGAATTGGATGATTTGCTAACAGATGAGGCGTATAAGGAACTTATTGGGAAGTAAAACGATATTGAACATAGCGTTAGGCTATACTGTTTTAATTACCATTCTTTTTTTTATACCCACTTCCGGACTACCGAAAGTAGAAGTTTCCGGCTTTGATAAATGGATTCATATTGCGCTTTTCGGTTTTCTTTCGTGGATATGGTCGTTGTTTTTTTTTATGAAAGGCCATGCTGATTCCTGGAAGTCCATGCTTTTGTTAAGTATTTTATTAATTATTTATGGCATATTAATTGAAGTATTTCAAGAGCTCTTTACACATTCGCGAACAGCTGATTTTTACGATGTCTTGGCGGATATAGTGGGAATCATCCTCGGAATGAGTTTTTTTCAAGTTATAAAATCGAAATTGACTAAAAAGTATATTTAGTTTTTCGTTTAATATAATATTATATACTTTAGCAATCCATTAAAGAACACATTATGCAAGTTAAAAAGAACCCAAAAGCAGATGTAGGAAAAAGAAGCATGCTCTTTTTCCAAATAGGTTTGGTTGTCATGCTTTTCCTTTCCTGGCAAGCCATTGAATGGAAAACCTACGATAGAAATGCGAATAATTATGGGCAGCTCGATTTAGGAGATGACCTTATGGAAGATGTTCCTGTTACTCAGGATTTGAATATTCCACCACCGCCACCACCGCCACCGCCACCGCCGGCTCCGGATGTAGTGGATATTATTGAAGATGATTCCGAAGAAGAAGAAACTATTATAGAATCTACTGAAACTACCCCTGAAGCAAAGATTGTTGAGGTGCAACAGATAGAAGAGAAAGTAATAGAAGAAGAAATTGAAGAAGTTCCGTTTGCGGTGATTGAAAATGTACCGGTTTATCCCGGATGTGAAAATGAGCGTACAAATGATGCCAAGAAAAAATGTATGAGCGATAAAGTAAATGTCTTTATCCAGAGAAGATTTAATACGGATTTGGCAGGAGACCTCGGATTGCAAGGGATTCAACGAATTATGGTTCAGTTTAAAATCGATCCGCAAGGACGTGTTACCGAAGTCCGCGCAAGAGCACCCCATCCGCGATTGGAAAGAGAAGCAATTTCCGTAGTGGAAGCACTGCCTCAAATGCAACCCGGAAAACAAAGAGGAAAAGCAGTAAGCGTGCTTTATTCCTTACCTATTATCTTTGACGTTCAATAATTCGAATAAGAAAACAACATATAAAACCGTTTCATTATCAAAATGAAGCGGTTTTTTAATTTTAAGAGAAGTAAAGTCGCACATCCCACGTCTCATGTCTAACTGCTTTTAAATTTCCTTAACAAGTTGTATTCCTGCTTTTAAAAATCCGTATCTTGCCACCCAAAATCAAAAAGAAACTATGAAGCCTTTTTTCTTTTTAACTTTCATCTTTTTTTCACTTCACGGAGTCGTCTATTCTCAAAGTACATACTTTGAGAGTTATCCTGTTTTTCCGGAATGTAAAGAGGTCCACTTCAACGAACAGGAAAATTGTTTTAATTACGTATTGAAAAATTTTGTTTACGAAAATTTCGAAATCCCGGAAGTCGTAAACGAAAAAAACTACACAGGTACGATGAGTATCCTTTTTGAAGTAACCCGAGAAGGTGAATTCAAAATACTGTATGTCGATTCTCAATACGAAGAATTAAAAGATGAAATCAGGCGTGTTTTTGATATGTTGCCTAAAATCGAACCCGCTACTTACAGTGGAAGACCAAAATACATTCAGTTTACGTTGCCTTTAAGAATTCCACTTACTCCTCCGCAAGCAGATGAAGATTCACTGGAAGAAGTAAAAGATTTTTCAAATGAATTGGCTGCAAAAGAATACGATGGCATTAGAAATCTTCCTTATGAAAATGAAAAATTCGACAGTTCGGTAAACATTCCTTTTTCTCATCAAAACTATTACATATTCGATGCTGCGATGAATCGCGTTGGGAACAACAGCCATACAGCTCAGAAACCTTATTTGTATTCAGAAGTAAACAAGCATTTTGATTTTGAAGCATACCACAACAGTTTGATGAAAGATAAAAAATCCTGGTTCGGTCGAAAATGGTGGAATGAACATATGGTCACTATAAAAGGAGAAGATTATTGGATAACCTTGGATCCGGGTGTGGATTTGCAGTTGGGAAAAGATTTTGATGCCGATATGAACACCTATAACAATACGAGGATTCTATATACGCAGGGAGGCATCGGAAAAAACATTGCGTTTTTCGGAGCTATTTTCGAATCTCAAGGACGCTTTGCGGATTATGTAAACAGGTATATCGAATCCATTCCGCCTGCCGGAGGAAATCCCGGAATTGTTCCCGGACAAGGTGTGGCAAAAAGATTTAAATCGGATGCTTATGATTATCCGGTGGGAATTGGATATTTTTCTTACACGCCTTCAAAACATTTTAATATTCAATTCGGACACGGGAAAACATTCTTGGGAGATGGCTATCGCTCTTTATTGTCAAGTGACAATGCAAGTCCGTATCCATATTTAAGATTAAATACCACTTTTTGGAAAATAAAATACACCAATACTTGGATGTCTTTGCGCGATGTGCGTAGAGATGTTGCTGCTCAAGGTTCTTTTCGTGCAAAATATATGGCAAATCATTATTTGAGTTTAAACATCACCAAACGTTTAAACCTCGGTTTCTTTGAATCTGTTATTTGGCAAAATGACAACGACAGAGGGTTTGATATGAATTTTATGAATCCGGTGATTTTTTATCGCGCCATCGAATTTGCAACAGGACCTCGCGGTGGGAATGCCATGATTGGTTTGACGGCTAAATATAAAATTTCAGATAAAATAAATGTGTACGGTCAGTTTGCAATTGATGAATTCTCGTCAGTAAACGTGTTTAAAGGCGATAAAAGCTGGAAAAATAAAACAGGTTATCAAATCGGATTTAAATATTACGATGCCGTCGGAATTCCGGGATTGATGTTGCAAGGAGAATATAACAGGGTGCGTCCTTATACCTATTCACACAATACCATCATTCTCAATTATGGTCATTTGAATGAAAATATGGCACATACTTTAGGAGCTAATTTTTCTGAGTTTATCGGAATTGCGAGGTATCAAAACAAACGATTCTTCGGAAGTGCCAAAGCCATTGTGGCAACCCGCGGATTTGATTTTAATACAGAAGATGATATGCTAAACTACGGGGCGGATATTTACCGTTCTGAATATGAAGACAGGCCGTGGGAAACAGGAAACGTTGTGGGACAAGGAAATAAAACTGCTTTTTTTCATGCCGAAACCCAATTGGGATATATAATCAATCCGTCAAATAATTTTAAAGTATATGCAAGTTTGATATACAGAAACTTTGATCCGATGGTGGATACGGCAAATGTTTTTAAAAATAGTACCACTTGGTTAAACTTTGGAATTCGAACAGATTTATTTAATTGGTATTACGATTTTTAATTCAGCAACTTTAGCAAAAATCTTTTTGGGGTTAGCTCATAGTACTTGTATCTTTGCGCATTATTAATTTTTCATGAGTGTATCTGTAACTTATTCGCGAACAACCACCAAAACCTTTGTCCAGAACTTTTTAGAAATCACAAAGTTCAGGCTTTCTGTAAGCGTTGTATTTTCTTCAGTCGTAGGATATCTTCTTGGAGCCACAGCAGTTGATTTTTCCGTGCTTTTTCTTTTGGCAGTCGGCGGTTATTGTATGGTTGGAGCTTCCAATGTTTTCAACCAGATAATTGAACGTGATTTGGACGCCTTGATGGATCGCACCAAGGACAGACCTTTGCCATCAGGCAGGATGACTGTGAAAACTGCTTTTATTCTCGGTAGTATATTGACGATTGTTGGGTTGGCAGTTTTGTATTCCATAAATCCGATTACAGCAATGTTTGGCGCCATTTCAATTTTTATGTATATCAGTTTATACACGCCATTAAAAACAAAAACACCTTTATCTGTGTTTGTCGGTGCTTTCCCCGGAGCGATTCCTTTTATGTTGGGATGGGTTGCTGCAAGTGGTAGTTTTGGAATTGAAGCAGGTACTTTATTTATGGTTCAGTTTTTTTGGCAATTTCCGCATTTCTGGGCAATAGGATGGTTCTTATATAACGATTATGCAAAAGCCGGATTTTTTATGTTGCCTAATGGAAAAAGAGACAAGAAAACTGCAACTCAAATAATAATGTACTGCGTATGGACCTTGATTGCTTCTGTTATGCCGGCATTCGGAATTACCGGTAAGTTGCAATTGTCAACCGTCTCAGCGATAATTGTTGGGTTGTTGGGTGTTGGACTTGTGTATTACGCCTACAAACTTTATGTGGATTTGTCCGAAAAAACAGCTAAAAAATTGATGTTGACCAGTGTGAGTTATATAACTTTGATTCAATTGATTTATGTCATTGATAAATTTGTAAGATAGATAAAATGGCAGAAAAGATAACGATTATGCGTAAGGGAGGAAGTAATAACGAGGACATCAGAATTACCACGGCCAAAAAGAACATGTTGTGGTTTGGTATTATCAGCTTGTCGATGAGTTTTGCAGGTTTGACCAGTGCGTATGTGGTAAGTAAAGAACGTCCCGACTGGATTGGGGATTTTGAGCTGCCGCCTGCATTTTTTATAAGTCTTTTTATAATTGTCATCAGCAGTGTGACTATGCATTTATCCAAACGTGCAGTTTCTCAAGAACAAAATAAAAAAGGAATGCTCCTTTTAATCAGTACTTTTTTGCTTGGGGTTGCTTTTGTTTTCTTTCAATTCAAGGGATTTTCTGAGATTATAGAAAATGGATATTATTTTACGGGACCTACAAGCTCGATAACGACATCTTTTATATATTTGGCCGTTATTTTACACGTAGCACACATAGCTGCTGGTTTAGTCAGCTTGGGCGTAGTAATTTATAATCATTATAAACTTAAGTATAGAAACGGTAAAACAGCTGGAATAGAGATAGCTGCAACCTTTTGGCACTTTATAGATGTTATCTGGATTTACTTGTTTTTGTTTTTATATTTCGTTAAATAAAAATTAAACGTATTTTTGAAAATTAGTTAAACATTACCAATCATTTTTTTATGGAAGCAACTGTTGTTCAAACAGGCACCGAAGGGAAGACTTGGGGCGGAGGAACCTCACCGTTTAAAGCCAAATATGGCAAAATGATGATGTGGTTCTTTATCTTGTCAGATTCCTTAACTTTCTCCGGATTCCTAGCCTCGTATGGTTTGATGAGATTTAAATTTGCCGATTCTTGGCCAATTCCGGATGAAGTGTTTAATCACGTTCCCTTTTTACATGGCGTGGAAGCACCGATGTACTTCGTGGCATTTATGACCTTCATTCTGATTTTTTCATCTGTAACAATGGTGTTGGCTGTTGATGCAGGAAGCAGAATGAAAAGAAATCAAGTCGCAATGTATATGTTGCTAACGCTCATTGGAGGGTTTATATTCATCGGCTCCCAAGCTTGGGAGTGGGCAACATTTATCAAAGGAACTTATGGTGCTGTTGAAACAAATAACAGAGAAATATTGCAATTTGTAGATACTGAAGGCAAACGAGTCGCAGTGGCTGATTTTGTTGCTGCATCTTCTGTAGCTCGTGTTGAAAATGAGCGAAATAAAGGTATCTGGTATCAAGGAGAAGAAAAATTCCATACCGGAATGGCAATGCAAGATGTGATAACCGGATTTAAAGCCAATGAAAATGTGTTGGTTCGAATTCAAGAAAAAGATGAATTAGGACATCATATTGTCTTGTCAAGAGAGGAATCAATAAGTAAGTTGGAAAACGACGGAAAAGAAGTTGTATTGGGTGCGAATTTGATTCGCAATGAATACGGACATCCGGTATTTGCAGATTTCTTTTTCTTTATCACAGGATTCCACGGCGTTCACGTTTCTATCGGATTGATGCTTAATATCATCGTTTTTGTAAATGTTCTAAACGGAACCTACGAAAGACGCGGACACTATCGAATGGTAGAAAAAGTAGGATTGTACTGGCACTTTGTTGACTTGGTATGGGTGTTTGTATTTACGTTCTTCTACCTTGTTTAATTTCTTTAAAAAAATAATTTGAAATGGCACACGATACACATAACTTAGCAATATTCAGAGGCAGACTTAAATTTAAAAATACAATCTCAAAAATATGGGGCGTGTTTATCGTCCTCTCGATTGTTACTGCAGTAGAAGTAATACTCGGAATGTTTAGACCGGAGTTTTTGGTAAGAACAAATTTCCTTTCACTGCATCTGCTGAATTGGATATTCATCATCCTTACAATTGTAAAAGCCTATTATATCACATGGGATTTTATGCATATGCGCGATGAATCCAAAGGCTTGCGAAGAGTAACCGTTTGGTCGGGAGTATTTTTAATTGCCTACCTCGTCGCATTAATTCTTATTGAAGGAGATTATATTTATGAAGTTTTGACACACGGATTTATTAAAACCGGATTCTAACTTTATTTGACATTTAAAAATATATGAAGCCTCCTAAAAAAGGGGGCTTTTTTGATTTAATTCTTTAATAGAAAAAGTTTGTTTTCATATCATTAAGCCGTTATTTTTGCAGACTCAAAGAACGTGCTATATGAAAAAATATATTGTCTTAAGCATCTTGTTTATACTGCCTATCACCGCTTATATTTTTTTCGCATTAAGCACAACTTACTTCCGTCCGCTTCCTACACTCACAGAAAATATTTCCGAATTGGATGACTTCTATAACTTAAAGGGAGAAAAAGTTCAATTGCAGAATAAAATTACAATCTTAGGATTTTTTGGAGAAGATTTAGAATCTCGTCGTGCTTATGCTTACAATTTGGGTCATAAAATTTACGGAAGATATCACGAATTTAATGATTTCCAATTTGTCATTTTATTGCCGAAAGGCACTGAAGACCAAGCCCGAATCGTCAGTGAACGAATAGAAAAAATTGCTCCTACGGAAGCATGGCATTTTGCTTTTGGAACCGAAGAACAAATTATGAAAGTTTTCCAATCATTAAATGTTCCGATTGCCCTAACCTCAGATTATGCCAGTCCTTACGTATTTATAATAGACAAGGAACGCAACTTAAGAGGACGGGATGACGATAAAGAAGAAGGAATTATGTACGGTTATGATTCTTCAAGCATTGCGGAACTCAACAATAAAATGGAAGATGATTTAAAAGTTATCTTGGTTGAGTACAGAAGAGCGTTGAAAAAATATGATAATGATTATCAACGACAAATTTAATATCGAAAAAAGATAAACAATGAAAAAAAAGAATTATTCATACATTGGAATTTCATTTGTGATATTGGTTTTTGGAATATGGGTCGTAATTCAAATGCAAGATCGTTACGGACAACCGGATTTGATAATCGTAGGAGAGAAAACCGTTCCTGAATTTCAGTTAACCAATCAACATGGAGAAACGGTTTCCAACAAAGATTTAGAAGGAAAAGTTTATGTGGTAGAATTTTTCTTTACATCCTGCCCGGATATTTGTCCGATTATGAATGAAAACATGCTGATTATCCAACGTGAATATTTCGGCAATCCAAATGTGGCGATAGTCTCAATTACAATTGACCCCGCACATGATACTTCCGAAGTTTTAAAAGCCTATGCCGGAGAGAACAACATCACCAAAAAAGATTGGCATTTGCTTACCGGTAATCGTGAAGAAATTTTTCAACTGGCAAATGAAGGTTTTAATTTATACGTTGCCGAAGGTCCGGAAGACAGAGGCGGATTTGAACACTCCGGATTTTTTGCTTTGATAGATAAAGAAGGATTTATCCGCTCTCGTACAGACGAGCAGGGCAATCCTTATATTTATTACGACGGCTTGGAGTCAAAACAAGTTCACGAGCTTAAAGATGATATTAATAAGTTATTATAATTAGAGCGTGTCAATACAACTAAAGAAAAATAAAAAATACAACGTCTGGGTTTGGATTTTGTCTATTCTTATTCCCGTTGTGGTAGCCATTTTATTTAGCGTACGCATCCCCGGCGTAGAACCACTGACTTTCCTCCCGCCGATTTATGCTACTATCAATGCATTTACAGCAGTTATTTTGGTGGTTTCTGTAATTCAAATTAAAAAAGGAAATAGGGTAGGACATGAACGTTTAATGAAAATTGCAATTTTGTTGTCTTGTCTTTTTTTAATTCTTTATATGGCGTACCATATGACTTCAGATCCAACGCCGTTTGGTGGAGAAGGCATGATAAGAACCATCTATTATTTCTTGTTGATTTCTCATATTATCTTATCAATTGGTGTAGTTCCCTTAGTTTTGATTACTTTTATCAGAGGGTTAACCGGAGATTTTAACCGACATAAAAAAATAGCGCGCATTACTTTTCCGCTGTGGTTATATGTTGCTGTAAGCGGCGTGTTGGTTTATGTTTTAATTGCTCCATATTATTGATTAGTTATGAATAAAAAAGCATTTTTTGTTTTTATAATTGCCGTGATTTTATTTTCTCTTCCAGCAGAAGCACAATGTGCAATGTGCCGTGCAGTTCTGGAAAGTGAAGAAAGTGGCGCATCAGCAAAAGGAATTAATAACGGAATTTTGTATCTGATGATTTTTCCCTATTTGTTGGTGGGAGGTGTAGGATATGCCGTGTATCGAAGTAGAAAAAAAGCACGAGCGCAAGGAGAATTGTAAGCTGGAATTAAAATTCCGAAGTAACAATATTTTTATTGATTCGTCTTACTATTGCACCTAACTGATAATTCTGATAAATCACTTTGAAATTTGCTCGAACATGTTAAAGAATATTCTTTTATTATCTTTCATTCTTATCGGATTTATGTCCTATGCTCAAAAGCAATGGACACTTGAAGAATGTATCGAACATGCCTTAAAAAACAACATTTCCATAAAACAAAGTGAGATAGAATTAGAACTTGCAGACATTCAAAAATCAGATGCAGTAGGAAACTTTCTGCCTTCTTTAAACGCATCGGCTATGAATGCTTGGAATACCGGATTAACCCAAAATGTAACCACCGGAATTCTGCAAACACAAACCACGCGAAACTCGTCCTACAGCATTACGGCAGGCGTTTCTTTGTTTAACGGATTGAGAAACATCAGAATGCACCAGCGTGCCGCATTGAGCAAACTCGCTGCGCAATACAATGTCGATAAAATGAAAGACGATATCGCTTTGATGGTGGCAAATTCATATCTCCAAATTCTTTTGAGTAAAGCCAACTTGGAAGTTGTAGAATCTCAAAATAGACTTACACAAGAACACTTTCAACGAACAAGCGATTTGGTCGATACAGGAATGTTGCCGAGAGGAGATTTATTGGAAATACAAGCTACTGATGCCAATGAAAAACAACGGATAGCAGTAGCAGAAAATGAAGTTAGAATTTCATTGATTAATCTCGCTCAATTATTACTGATTAAGGATTATGAAAATTTCGACATTGCCGATAGAGAAATTGAAATCCTTCCCAATGAGATAATTGAAAAACCCGTCCAAGAAATTATTTCAATTGCCAAAGCAAACAGACCGGAAATAAAAATTGCAGAAAACCGCGTAAAATTGGCAGAGAAAGATTTGGAATTGGAGCGCAGTAATTATTACCCCAACCTCGCCGGATTTTTTAATTACAACACCCGCGAGAGTGGCGCCGATAGAATTTTACAGGGTGGCATCAATCCCGACGAACCGGCAATGCCTATTGGAATAGTTGAAGAAACCGGCCAAGTGGTCGTTGCGCCTAATTTTGCTTTTATTACCGAACCTCCATTGCCTTTTGTCGAGCAATTGTGGCGAAATGATGGAATTTCTTACGGAGTTCAATTAAATGTTCCTATTTTTAATGGAATGAGTGTTCGGAACAATGTGAAACGAAGAAAATTAGAAGTTCAAAATTTAGAATATCAATTGGAGCAAGCCCAGCTTGATTTGGAGTCGAATGTTTATCAGGCGTTCATAGATGTAAAAGGTGCATTAAAAGCTTATGAAGCAGCAGAAGTTGCTTTGCAATCTCAAGAGATGGCTTTTCAATATGCCAATGATCGCTATGATGTCGGTATGGTAAATGCATTTGATTTTAGTCAAGCCAAATTGCGATTAGACAATGCTAAAATCGAATTGAACAGGTCTAAATTTGATTATGTTTTTAAATTAAAAGTACTGGAATTGTATTTCGGTATTTCTCCCGACCAATTAAAATTATAGTGGATATATGAATAAAAAAACGCTTATATGGCTGACAGTTAGTATAGTTTTGCTGATTCTGATATTGATATTCGGAAAGAAAAATGGTTGGTTTGGTGCCTCCGGAGATTTTGTTTCTGTGGAAATTAGCGAGTTAAGGTCTATAACAGTTATAGAAACTGTCTCGGCTACCGGAAAAATTCAACCGGAAGTGGAAGTGAAACTGTCGTCGGAAGTTTCCGGAGAAATCATCGAACTGCCTGTAAAAGAAGGACAAACTGTTGAACAAGGTGATTTGCTTGTAAGAATCAATCCGGACTTAATTCAGGCAAGTGTAAGTCAATCCCAAGCAGGACTTCAAAATTTCCGAGCGCAATTGGCGCAGGCGGAAGCCAATGAAACCAATGCAAAACTTACTTATGACAGAAGTAAAACTTTATTCGAGAAAGGCGTTATCTCAAAATCTGAGTGGGACAGGGCAGTAGCCGATTATGAAATGGCTCAAGCCAATAGATTGGCAGCTTTTTACAATGTGGAAAGTGCCGCGGCAAATGTGAAGCAATCCTTAGATAATTTGGCGCGAACCACTATTTATTCTCCGATGAGCGGAACTATTTCCAGCTTGTCTGCAGAACTGGGGGAAAGAGTAGTTGGAACAGCACAGATGGCGGGAACAGAAATTATGAGAGTGGCAAATCTGGAGAATATGGAAGTTGTTGTCGATGTGAATGAAAATGACATTGTAAAAGTTCAGATTGGAAATGAAGCTAAAATAGAAGTTGACGCTTACCTCAGAAGAGAATTCAGAGGAGAGGTTACTGAAATTGCAAATAGCGCAGAATCAACATTAACTGCAGATCAAGTTACTAACTTTAAAGTGAAAGTTCGCATTTTACCGGAATCCTATAAAGATTTAGTTGAAGGCAAACCGGAAAGATTTTCTCCTTTTCGACCGGGAATGACTGCAACTGTTGATATCATTACAAATAAGAAAGATGATATACTCGCCGTGCCAATCAGCGCAGTTGTGATGAGAACTGATACGGCAGAAGTAAACGTATCAAATGCAGATCGCTTTGAAGCTGTATTTGTTGAAGAGAATGGAACTGCCCAAATTCGCAAAGTTACTACCGGAATTCAGGATGAAGCCAATATCGAAATCATATCAGGTTTAAAACAAGGCGAAAAAGTAATTGTTGGTCCATACTCCACAGTGACTAAAACGCTTAAAGCAGGAGATAAAGTAGAAAACACCAAATAATCGTGGCAGTTATTTTATGTATAGAATCTGCAACTACGAATTGTTCAGTCGCCCTTAGTGTTGATGGGAACATTAAAGCAGTGAGAGAAGAAAATTCATTAAAGTATTCACATGCGGAAAAACTTCATTTGTTTATTGATGAAGTTATTAAAGAAAGTAATATCTCCTTATCACAATTAGATGCCGTTGCAGTAAGCAAAGGTCCCGGTTCCTACACCGGACTGCGCATTGGCGTATCTGCAGCAAAGGGAATTGCTTTCGCTTTGGACATTCCGTTGATTAGTTTAAACACCCTGGAGGTTCTGGCTCAGCAAACTTTAAATTGGGATAATGGATATGTAATCCCTTTGATAGATGCACGAAGAATGGAAGTGTATTCGGCGGTATTTAATAAAGACAAGAAAATGGTTCGAAAGATTGAAGCGGAAATTCTAACTGAAAATTCGTTTGAATCTTATTTAAATGAAACTAAATGCTTGTTTATCGGGGATGCTGTTGTGAAAAGCCAAAAAGTTATAACCCATAAAAACGCTGAATTTATAGAAAATAAATATCCCTCTGCAAAAAATATGGGGCAGTTAGTTGAAGCTAAATTTGGAAATTCTGAATTTGAGGACGTAGCGTATTTTGAACCTTTTTATCTG
>CAZWVT010000031.1:20642-22676 GCA_964636665.1 uncultured Flavobacteriaceae bacterium | reverse complement strand
GTTATAAAATATAGAAAATCAATCCGACTTTCATGCTGTTAAAATCGATGGCATCTTCTTTAAAAGTCTGCCCTTCTTCAAACCACGGGATAAAATCATAAGCTACATAAAAATTAAACGTGCTGTATCCAAAAGCAAGCGATGCACTCAAGCGGAAAGGATTAAATTCTTTAATTTTTGTTTGAACGACTTTGTTATCTGCTTGTCTAAAATAGGTTTGATACCAATAAACATATCCAAGTCTTAAGCCTGCATAAATGCGCCAGAATTGATAGTCTGTAGGAGTGGATGTACGCCATCTGAATTCAATCGGAAGTTGAATTGCAGCCATATTAAAACGGTTGGAATCATAATGTACATATTCATCCAAAATTCTGAAGATACTTTCATCATTTTCATCAGCACCGACGAAGAAATTATGTCCGAATTGGTCGTAAGCCAAACCAACACCGACACCAATTGCAATATTCCGTCTTTTGTTGAGCGGAAAATCTCTGAGAAATCCACCGTGGATTCCTCCGGAAAAACCTCGGTTTGTCAAGTTAGAAGGTTTGTCGATTAAAAAATTATAGGTGAGTCCCAAATAAAATTGGTCTTCCCGATACAATGAATCTCCCACTACAGGAGTTGCGACACTGCTATAAGACTGTGTATATGCTGAAGCAAAAACAAAGAGATTAATGAATAACAGGAATAATTTTCTGCGCGGCATACGATGATATTTATAACAAATATACGAATGAAAAGACGTCTTACTTCAACAGAAATAAGACGTCTTTAAATTTTTAATGAAAACCGATTAACTCTATTGAAAATCCAATTCGTTACCCGGACTTGTTACATAAATAATTTTTAACATATTGAGTTCCCTCAATTCTTGTTTTATATCGGTAACCAGGCCTGTATTGGTTTCTTCATCTACTTTTAAAGCTATCATAATCCGGTCTTGCAATTCCGGTAATAATCTTGCCCGTGCCTCTGTCAATGCAAATTTAAGATTAGAAATATCAGTGAATTTATCTCCAATTTGTATTTTTCCTTCGGTACCGAATTGTTCTACGTATCTATCACTAGGTCTTCCTGCGTAGATATACACAGATCTGTCCTTTTTTAATTTTTCTACTTGGTCTGCTTTAGGAAGCGTATTTCTGACCATTAGATTGTCATCTCTTAAAACTGTAACAACCATAAAGAAAAAAAGCAACATAAATACGATATCAGGAAGCGATGCAGTAGATATTGCAGGCGTTTCGCCGGATGATTTTTTTTTGAATTTTGCCATTATTTCTTATGTTTTTATTGTCCCGATTTACGAGGTTCAGCTTCAGAAAGCTTCATAGGATACATCTTTTGTATGCTTTCTAATCGTTCTTTAATTAACTCTTGATTCGTAGTCAATTGTCCTTCTTCGAGTGCATTGCTTATGTCCGTATAATTCCAGCCGTAGAGTCGTTGTGATTCTCGATTTCTCAGGAAATTATAGGCGCCGACCAATTCATTCTGAACGGCGATATACATTTTATACGATGTCAGACGGTCATTTTGAACTGAAATAACTGCTTTGTCGGGATTGTCTGATGATTCTCGATTCCGAAGTCCTTGACAGTAATCGCAGTAATCTTCAGTATTTGCTGGAGCTCCTCCGTTGTCTAAAAAATCAATAGCAGTTTGACGAAGATCTCTTAACTCCATAAGCTGATCATTGACCATCAATTCATCATTTCTATTGACCGAAACAATAAGTAAGTTTCGCTCTCTAATCTTTGGAGGATTTTCTACTTCTTCAAGAGGGGGAAGCTGACGCGCAATTCCCGAATCTTTTTCTATAGTTGTAGTAACCAAAAAGAAAATAAGCAACAGGAACGCAATGTCGGCCATAGAGCCTGCATTTACTTCAGGAGCTGATCTAATCGCCATTACTTTCTAATTTTATTTATTTCACTATAAATCATTGAAGCTATCGCAATTCCCGCAACAGTATAAAATGTATATAATCCTGTTCCAATCCATCGAGATTCCCCGGCACTGATAACA
>CAZWVT010000031.1:0-20542 GCA_964636665.1 uncultured Flavobacteriaceae bacterium | reverse complement strand
ATAAAATGTATATAATCCTGTTCCAATCCATCGAGATTCCCCGGCACTGATAACAGTTCCATTGCTTAAGATAACTTCATTTCCATCTGCCAAGCCATAAGAAATAGCTATTATAACCAGAAAGATTGCCAACGGAATCAAAGTTTTCTTCGAATCTCCGGCAAGGATTCCTTGTATTACAAAAAGCAATACAAAAAGGATGGCTATCAATAAGGTTATGTATGCGATATAAATAAACCAATCAACTCCTTGACCCGTGGCTTGCACTTGTTCATTCCCCTGTATTAGTACGTACAAGAAAATTCCGGCAGCTACGACACTAAGGACGATGGCTAATATTTTTATTACTTTATATAAATTCATTTTTTACTGGACTGAATTAAATTTGTTTTGTTTTTTTATAATCTACCAAAATATCGATTAAGGTAATTGAGGCATCTTCCATGCTGTTCACAATGCTGTCAACTTTTGCGATGATGTAATTATAAAAAATTTGTAGAATAATAGCTACAATCAAACCGAATACGGTAGTTAATAGTGCTACTTTAATACCTCCTGCAACTAGCGAAGGGTTCATATCTCCGGCAGATTCAATTCTGTCAAAAGCAATAATCATCCCTACAACAGTACCGAGGAATCCAAGCATCGGAGCTAATGCGATAAACAATGAAATCCAAGAAATGTTTTTCTCCAATTGTCCCATTTGCACACCTCCGTAGGCAATAACAGCTTTTTCTGCGGCGTCAATACCTTCGCTGTGCCTGTCTAAACCTTGGTAATAAATAGAAGCAACAGGACCTCTTGTGTTTCTGCAAACTTCTTTGGCTGCTTCAATACCGCCGCTTTGTAATGCTTCTTCAACATTTTGAGCCAATTTTTTAGTGTTGGTAGTTGAAAGATTTAAATATAAAATTCTTTCGATGGCTATAGCCAAGCCTAAAATTAAACATAAGAGAACGGGAGACATCCAAACAGGACCGCCTTCTATAAATCTGTTTTTAAATCCTTGATGCCAGCCTACTTCCTCAGTTGCTGTGGCTCCTGCATCATCTTGGATGAAAGTAACTTTGGCAGCATCTACTAATGCTTCATGTACGTTGGAATGCGTATCAATCACATTCGCTTTTGCGTTTAAAGTGCCCACAAGAACCATTGCGGCAACGGTAATAACGGAAAAAAGTTTTTTCATTGCTATCGACTTAATATTTGTTTTAGTTTTAAATTTAGGGTATAAAATTAATTAAAAAATCAGAAGTAAAAATAAATTATCCGTTTATTCACACATTTAAACTTTTATAACTTTATAAATAGTCTCTGAATAAATACAAAATGGTTAATAAATTTGTCTTCTAAAAATTCTTGCAGAGAGGAAGGGATTCGAACCCTCGATACGCTTTTGGCGTATACACACTTTCCAGGCGTGCGCCTTCGACCACTCGGCCACCTCTCTAAATAAAATTTGCCTGCTGCCTGTCAAAATCTGACTTTAAAATTCAGCTTCTGGAATTTGGGCTGCCAAATATCATAAAAATAAATTACCTGCTGAAATATATTTTCTTTAAAATTAATCCATTTCTCCTCTTAAGGAGGTTTCAAAAAATGTTTTGAAACTGTTCAAGGAAAGTTTTTTTCCTAAAAGATACATGGTTTTGGTTATTGCGGCTTCAAAATTAATATCTTTCCCACTGATGATGCCGATGCTTTTTAATTCCGTACTGGTTTCATATAATCCCATCGCCACACTTCCTTTTTCGCATTGCGTAATGTTAATGACCGGAATGCCATTTTCTATTAGTGTCCGCAACCGCTCTATAAACCAAGGTTCGGTGGTTACATTTCCGGTTCCGTATGTTTCAACTAACAATCCTTTTGTCTCTGGATAATTCGTTATGTATTGAAAGGTGTCCTTATCCATCCCGGGAAACATTTTAACTACAAGAATCCGGGTTTCTAATTCTTTATGTACAATCAACGGCTTTTTTAAATTCGGCAGAAATAACAATTCCCTGTTAATGGTCAGATTCATGCCACTTTCTGCAAGCGGTGGATAATTCATTGAGGTGAACGCTTCAAAATGCTCAGCGCTGATTTTGGTAGTGCGGTTTCCACGAAATAATTTGTATTCAAAATAAAGACATACCTCGCGAATCACCGGTTGTTCGTTTTCGCGCAAAGCTGCAATCTGAATGGAAGTGATAAGGTTTTCTTTGGCATCGGTACGCAAATCGCCAATCGGAAGTTGAGAACCGGTAAAAATTATCGGTTTGCATAAGTTTTCCAACATAAAACTCAATGCAGAAGCAGAAAAAGACATGGTGTCGCTGCCGTGAAGAATGACAAATCCATCCATTCGGTCGTATTGAGATTCGATAATTTCGGCCAATGCAATCCACGCATCCGTATTCATATCGGAACTGTCTATGGGTTTTTCAAAGCTTACGGTTTCAATTTTACAATCCAGTAATTTAAGCTCCGGAATGTGATTGAGCAACTCGTCAAAATTAAAATTTCTCAATGCACCTGTTTCAAAGTCTTTTATCATCCCGATGGTGCCTCCGGTATAAATTAGCATGATAGTAGGTTGCGCTCGCATGATGGTGTTGTTTTTTTAGATTTGAAACAGCTCGGTTGCTGTAGCCGAAGTTACTTTTGCAATTTCTGTTTCCGGCAATTGATAGATTTCCGAAAGTTTTTTGCAAACATAAATTAAATAGCTGCTCTCATTGCGTTTTCCGCGAAAAGGAGCCGGTGCGAGATAAGGAGCATCGGTTTCCAAAACAAGTTCTGTCAGCGGAATTTTATTTAAATAACGATCGATTTTTCCATTTTTAAAAGTAACCACACCTCCGATTCCCAATTTCATATTGAGAGACAATGCTTTTTGAGCTTGTTCGTAATCTCCCGTAAAACAGTGGAAAACTCCGTACAATTGCTCGTCCTTTTCAGTTTCAAGCACTTCAAAAACTTCGTCAAACGCATCTCTACAATGAATGGCGATTGGCAACTTGTGTTTTTTTGCCAATTGGATTTGATTTTTAAAAGCAATTTTTTGGATTTCCAAAGTCTCTTTTCCCCAGTACAAATCGATTCCTATTTCTCCTACGGCATAAAATTTTCTTCGTTCCAGTTCCTGACTAACGAGTTGCAATTCTTTTTGGTAAGTTTCAGCTTTCACCGAAGTAGGATGCAGCCCCATCATTAAAAACATTCCGGGATACTTTTTTTCCAAATCATACATCGCCTGATGATATGCGGAATCGATAGCGGGGATGACAAATTTTTCAATGCCTGCTTGGGCAGCACGTGAGATTATTTTTGAGCGATCTTCTTGAAAAGCGTCGCTATAAAGATGGGTATGTGTGTCGATCATCATTCGGGCAAAGTTACTTATTTTGTTTTCTATCTTTACACAAAAATACTGAATGAGTACATTACGTCAATTTATGGAATCCAAAGGGTTTATTCGGATACCCTTGAAGAAACTGGGTTCGGGTCATTATTTATTTCACGGGAAAATAAATTCAATAAAAGGAGATTTCATTTTGGACACGGGAGCATCCGTCAGTTGTATCGGACTTGACGAAAGCAAGCACTTTAACCTCATCAAAGAGCCCAGCGTACTCAAAGGTGTGGGGGCAGGAGCGGGGGATATGGACACGATGATTTCTAAAAACAACAACTTTCAGCTGGGCAAAAAAACTTTTAGAAATATGGAATTTGTATTGCTTGATTTACAACACATCAATCAAGCTTTGATGCAAATGGACGGAATCTCGGTTCACGGAATTATCGGCGCCGATTTTTTAAAATCCCAACGAGCCGTTATCGATTACGGTCGTAATTGCTTTTATTTTAAGGGATGATGTTTATAAAATCTATTAAAAATTCTTAAATTTCGGACTTATTATTAAGCCGGATAATGTTATGAGAAGTTTAGGAATTTATTTTGTCGCTTTGTGTTTCTCGTTTATGAGTAATATTATTATTGCTCAAAACATCGAACAATACCAACTTTTATTTGAAAGTAGCGATGATCCCAAAATGCAATTGCTCGCTCTGGATTCTTTGATGATTCGTACGTATAAAAGTGACCCCGACCAATTTATTGATTATTCCAAACGATATATTAAATTGGCTTTGAATAACGGAAGAATCACTGATGCAGCACGCAGCACCATCAATGTGCAGCACAGCTTGACTACGTATGCCGGCGATCCGTTAACGGCTATATTGCTAATCGATGAAGTTTTGATTTATAAAAATCAGATAAAAGAAAGTTTGTTGTTGGGAGGATTGTATTTAAGACGCGGACGTGCTTACTCAAAAATAAACCTTCCGAAGGCGATTGAGGATTACACATATTCTTTAAATCTTTTTTCCGATGCGGACACCCTTCAACGTGCAGATGCGCATCTGTTTCGAGGACAGGCATATTCCAATCGAGGTCAGTTCGTATCTGCGCAAGAGGACTTTGACATGGCTTATCGGCTTTATGAATCTAAAGGAGAATATCAATATATGATTCATTCCAGACAGGGGATAATCAGTATGTTCAGCATGAACGGATTTTACGATAAGGCAAAAAAAGAAAGAGATATTTTGATAACAAAAATGATTGATTTAGACCTGACCTCATTTTTACCCAGTGAATACTACAATCAAGCATTGGATTACCGTAAAAGAGGAATGAAAAATCAGGAGTACGCAACCCTTTTGGAATCGCTTCAGTATTTAAACAAAAAAAATTCCAATTTGTATGCGGATATTGGTATTCATTCTTTGTTAGTCTCTTATTATTGTGATGTTCAAAAACTTGACGAAGCAAAAAAGCACTTGAATTATCTGGAAGTAAAAAACAGTGAGTTTAAAGGAAACCTGCCATCAGAGATGAATTATTTATCAGCGCGCATAGATTATTTAATCGCAATTGAACAATATAAACAAGCAGAAGAATTGACAAACACAAAGCTTCAAATTGCCACTCAATTAGGTTATGAAGATGAAATAATGGCAACGTATGAAACCTTGGCACATATTTTTTATAAGTCTAAAGATTTTGAGTCGAGTATTGACAATCTCAGAATAGCGACCAATATCAAAGACACTTTATACAGTCGTTCGGTTATTAATTCCTTGGCTTATTATCAAACCTTGTACGAAATTGAAAAAACAGAAAAGGAATTGATTGAGAAAGCGAGTAGCATTCAACTTTTAGAAAAAGACAATCGCAATGCCAAAGCTGCTTTGTCATTAGGAGGAGCCGCAGCAATCTTGGGATTTGGTTTGCTTATAGTTTATCGCAATCAACGTGAATTGAAAAAGCGAAAAGCATTTCAGGAAGATTATACACGCGGATTGTTGCGATCGCAAGAAGAAGAACGTCGCAGGATTTCTGAAAATCTTCATGACGGAATCGGGCAGCAGCTCTTAGTACTTAAAAATCGTCTTATCCAGTTAAAAGATCCCGAATCTATGAATATGGTAGATGCCACCATTGACGAAATTCGGTCTATCTCACGAGATTTGCACCCATTGCAATTACAAGAAATGGGAATTACGCGTGCCATACGAACTACCGTAGAAAAGATTGACAGAAATACGCAAATTTTTGTCACCGCAGAAATTGACAATATAGATTCCATTTTCTCAAAAGAATTGGAATTGAATATTTATCGCATCATTCAGGAAAGTTTAAGCAATATTTTAAAGCACTCTCAAGCCAAAGCAATGCGTATTTCGGTAAAAAAAATAAACAATTACGTGCTCATTTCCATTAAAGATAACGGTATCGGTTATTCGGTTGTGGAAAAGTTTAAGTACTCCAATTCACTCGGATTAAAAACCTTATCGGAACGAACCAAAGTGTTAAAAGGAAACATGAAAATATCCTCTAAAGACACAGGTACACTTGTTGAATTTCAAATTCCCACACCAGTATGATAAATCCATCAATTATCACGGCAGACGATCATCCGCTTTTGTTGAAAGGACTCAACGATTTGTTGATAGAAAAAGGATATGACCTCATTGGCAGCGGCGTTGATGGTCGTGAAGCCTATAATTTAATTGTTCAGAAAAAGCCGGATATTGCCATTCTGGATATTCAGATGCCGTATATGTCCGGACTGGAAATCGCCAAACAGTGCAATACAAAACAGTTAAACACAAGAATTGTACTCATAACCCTTCACAAGGAACCGGAACTTTATCAAAAGGCAAAAGAGCTCAATATTTTTGGATATATTCTTAAAGAATTTGCGCTGGAAGAAATAGAAATTTGCATTCAAAACGTAAAAGAAGGCAACCCTTTTTTTAGTGCAAAAATTAAAGAAAGCATAGGCGAACAAGTCAGTGATGCGGTATGGACTACATTAACTCCCTCCGAAAAGAAAATCATCAATCTCATTTCACAAGGAAAAACAAATAAAGAAATAGCTTCGGATCTTTTTATTTCCTCCCGAACAGTAGAAAAACACCGATCAAACATCATTTCCAAACTCGAATTGGAATCGAAAACCAACTGTTTGTTGATATGGGCAAAAGAAAATCAAGATAAATTTATGTAAAGACGTGAACTGATGCCCGGTTTAACAACTTTCAATTTATGAAATGGCTTCTGCCTTAAATCCTTTTTTGGTGATGATTGAAATGATTTCCGATTCAGAAACGCTGTCAGAATTAACTGTCAAAACTTTTTCCGGATTGTTTGTGTCAACACTCCAATTGGAAATTCCTACAGCATTGTCCAAATCTGCTTGAACTTTCGAAACGCAACCACCGCAACTGAGCGTGGTTTTAAATTTTAATTCTTTCATATTTTTTTATTAGTTATTTAATTCTTGTACAAATTTCGGAATAATACAACAAAATACAGTTGTATGATTTCTCTATAAACTTATAAAATTTACGTTTTGCATAAATTAATGTACATGAGAATCGTGAAATGTAGTTTCCGTTTTCGTATTGCATAATATCGAATCACTATGAGGATGCGCTTGACTTTCCAATTGAATGGTAGCATGGTGAATGTTTAGTTCCTTTAAAACTGTTTCAATTTCAAAGAGCATGGTTTCACTTTCTTCCACATTTAATTTCTTGTCCACAACGGCGTGGCAAGTAAGTGCATTCAATCCACTTGTGATTGACCAAATATGCAAATCGTGGATGCTGTATATTCCATCGGTTTGCAAGATTTTCTCGATGACCTTTTCAGTATTAACATTTTCCGGAGTACCTTCCATAAGGACATTTACCGATGATTTTGTAACCGAGTATCCGCTTCGTAAAATCAGCAGGGAGACCAGAATACTCGCCATAGGATCAGCCCAATTCCATCCTAAATACATAATGAGCAAAGCTGCAATAATGGCACCGGCAGAACCAAACATATCACTTATAACGTGAAGAAAAGCACCGCGCATGTTGAGGTTGTTTTTTACGTCGCTGCCACGAAACATAATCCACGCCACAAGAATATTGACCAACAACCCAATAAAAGCAATGAGCAACATCCCGTCGGAAGCAATTTCCGCAGGATTTTGAAAACGCCCAATGGCTTTGTAAATGATATAAACTGAGATTCCTATTAAGGTAGCGCCGTTAAACACAGCAGCTAGAATTTCAAAACGTTTGTAACCATAAGTTTTTCTGTAATTGGCAACTTTGTTGCTGTAAGTAAAAGCCATTAAAGCAATAAACAAAGAAATTGCATCGCTGAGCATATGCCCGGCATCGGCAAGTAACGCAAGACTGTTTGTTAGCAATCCGCCGATTACCTCTACAATCATATAGGACGAAATAAGAATAAGACTGATGGTCAGCGTCCTTTTGTTGGTGTGATTAGAGGTGTTGTTTTCGTGATTGTGTCCCATAAAATGAAGTGATTAAAAACATTTTTTTCGGTGTATAAAATACGACTTATAAAACAATAGTTGATGCGATGTTTAGATAAGGTTTTATTATTTGTTCGAAAATGCAAAATTGACGATTACAATCAAAATGATTTTGACGGGAGCAGCTAAAAACTTTTGATGCTTTCTGTTCTTTATGTAATTAAAAACAGCGTTTTTTTACATTCATAAGAAGATTGCTCTCATTTAAACCATTTTACTTATTTTTAAGCCCAAATAAAAAAACAGTAACAGAATTTAATAATTATGATTCAAAGAAGTATTTTAAAAAACAGCCTTAAAGCCTTGGCATTTTTTGTTGTTTTTGGAAGTAGTGCATTCCAAATGCAGACAAATGCACAAATTAACGGTATAACGCCCGAGGATGCTATCAAAACCCAAAACGTAACCTCCGGAAAAATTTCCGCTGATGGAAAAAAAATCGCATATACCGTAACCCAGCCTGCTGATCCGTACAAGGATAATGAAGCTGCCGGAAGCCATTTATATGTTTATGATGTGGATGGCAAAACTTCCACTCCTTATGTAACATCAACAACAGCAAGAGGAATAAATTTCCGTCCGGGAAAAGAAAGCATTACCTATTTAAGTTATTCAAAAGACCATAACAAAACTGTATTGTATGAAATTTCCTTAAAAGGAGGCGCTTCAACTGTTTTATACGAATTTCAACGCAGCATTTCCAGTTATTCGTGGAATCCTGACGGCGAAAGAATAGCATTTACTTCAATGGATAAAGCCGAAGAATCTAAAAGCAAACTTCCATATCAAGCCACTGTTTTTGAAGAAAACCAACCGAACCGAAAAGGATATATCGTCAATGTTAATTCAAATTCACTTCCTGTAACAATCAAAGCAGAGGGATCAGTATATATGACGGAATGGTCACCAAACGGCAATCAACTTGCAATTACGGCTTCACCTACTTCTTCGATTGATGATTTTTATATGGGGCAGGCTGTGAAAATAGTAAATCCGACTTCGGGAAATGTTGTTGCTGAGGTCGATAATAAAGGAAAAATTGGTCAAATTGCTTGGAGTCCCGATGCTCGGCAAATTGCTCTTCGTGCCGGTGCCGATATCAATGACCCAATCGACGGAAGAATACTCATTGTAAATGCAACCGGAGGAACGCCATCAATTATCGATAAAGATTTTAAAGGAAAATACGAGCAAATCGAATGGACAGATAAAGGAATATTCTTTATGGCAAGCCGCGGAACTTCCTCGTTAATAGGAAGCATTCAAGCAGACGGCAGTAAAAAGAATATTCTTTTTGAAAGTGAAACCCATGCGATGAGGGATATGAGTTTTTCCAACAAAATAATTTCTTTCGTTGCAAGTACTCCGCAACATCCGAATGAATTGTTTATTGCTAAAAACGCAAGAAGACCACAAGTAGAAAGAGTAACGTTTCATAATGATTGGTTGAAAAACAAAAGTTTGGGAAAGCAAGAAGTGATTACTTATACGGCAAGAGACGGAAAATTTGATGTTCAGGGAATTTTGATTTATCCTGTAAATTACCAAGAAGGTGCTCGAGTTCCTTTGATTACAATGGTTCACGGAGGACCGGAGTCACATTATAAAAATGGTTGGATGACCGGTTATTCCATGCCCGGTCAAATGGCAGCGGCAGAAGGTTATGCCGTGTTTTATCCGAATTACAGAGGAAGTACGGGAAGAGGAATGGAATTTACTTATAGCAGTCAAGCGGATTTGTCGGGAAAAGAATTTGATGATATCGTGGACGGCGTGGATTATTTAATAGCACGCGGAATTGCAGACAAGGATAAAATAGGTGTTACCGGAGGCTCCTACGGGGGGTATGCTTCTGCGTGGATGAGTACTTATTATTCAGACCGTTTTGCGGCAGCAGTAATGTTTGTCGGTATCAGCAACAACTTGTCAAAATGGGGGACCAGCGACATCCCTAACGAATTGTATTATGTGCATTCCAGAGAACGTCTTTGGGAATCTGATGCAATGTGGATGAATTATCTGAAAAGAAGTCCCATTTACCATGTTGAAAAATCACAAACCCCAATTTTGATAATGCACGGTGAAAATGACACGCGCGTCCATCCTGCACAATCATTGGAACTTTACAGACACCTTAAAGTAAGAAAGCCGGAAGTTCCTGTTCGTTTGGTATTCTATCCCGGAGAAGGACACGGAAATCGTCGGGCTTCTTCACAATTGGATTATGCATTTCGAATGATGCAGTGGTTTGATACCTATTTAAAAACAGGTAACAGAACAGCAGAAATGCCCGGCTGGGATGTTCCGATGCCAAAGAAATAATAGCTGAAATTAATAAATCAAAAAACCGTTTCATCTTAAAAGTGAAGCGGTTTTTTAATACAAAAAAGCTGCCTTTCAAAAGACAGCTTTTTGTTGGTTAGTAAGTGTTACCCTTTTAAACAAATATATTTTGTTGGAAGCAAAATCTATATTTGATGTGTGAAAGTGTATGATTACTTTATAATTCAAAAGTAAGGTTTCCTATGAAGCAAATGAATACGTACTTGTACGTATATTATCAGCGGATATTTTGGGCAATGTCAATAATCTATTTTAAAAGCAACAAATTCAGCTTAAAATTTAACAATATTGTACTGTGATTAGTGCTGAAAATCCAATTTAAAAGGGTTTTGCTGAAGTTGTGACAATTGATTTTAAAACAGTAAATTGCACCTCTAAATCTAAAATATGATGCAATGGGAACAGCTTCTTTCACTCCAAAAAATGGGTGTAATAGAAAGAAGACACCGAAAAAACGACGATGAAACCCGACTCGGATTTGAAAGGGATTACGACCGGGTAATATTTTCTGCCGCATTTCGCAGTCTGCAAGATAAAACACAAGTTATTCCGTTATCGCAAAAATCTTTTGTTCATACGCGACTGACTCACAGTTTGGAGGTGTCGGTAGTAGGACGATCGCTGGGCAAATTGGTTGGTAAAAAAGTCTTGGACAATCACCCTGATTTGGAAAAAGAATTCGGTTATTCGTTTAATGATTTCGGTTCCGTGGTGGCAGCGGCTTCCTTGGCACACGATATAGGAAATCCGCCCTTTGGACATAGTGGCGAAAGAGCAATGGGCGATTATTTTGCACTGGGAAACGGCAAGCGCTTCCAGAAAGTATTAACTGATAAACAATATGCCGATTTGGTAGATTTTGAAGGCAACGCCAACGGTTTCAAAATTTTGACAGAATCCAGAGACGGTGCCGAAGGCGGATTACGGCTGACTTTTGCTGCGTTGGGTGCATTTATGAAATACCCCAAAGAATCACTTCCCAAAAAACCCACAACCCACATTGCCGATAAAAAATTCGGAGTCTTTCAATCGGATGTTGCTTTTTTTAAAACCGTTGTGGACGATTTGGGGTTGCTTCCGCGTGATGGAGGTGGTTATGCAAGACATCCGTTGGCGTTTTTAGTCGAAGCGGCAGATGATATTTGTTATACGATAATAGATTTTGAGGATGGCATTAATCTGGGATTGATATCGGAAGAAGTCGCTTTAGAATATCTGTTGAATCTGGTTCGGGATAATCTACGAAAAGAAGTTTACTCAAAATTGACAACTCCTCAGAAGCGTCTTGCTTATTTACGGTCGTTGGCGATTAATACTTTAGTTGAAGAAACGGCAACTATTTTTATCACAAATGAAAAGGCGATGCTTGATGGAACTTTTTCAAAATCGCTTTTAGGGTGTAGCCGATACGAGGTTCAGATAGCAGATATTCTTAAAATAAGTAGGGAAAAAATTTATCAAAGTGTGGAAGTCCGTGAAAAAGAATTAGCCGGATATGCGATTTTAAATTTGTTGTTGGATAAATTTACCACAGCGGTTGAAAACTACAACAAAGGAGAAAGCAATTCTTATGATACCTTGTTATTGAGAACCATGAATTATTCCCTTGCTCCCGGACAACATACTTATGTGTATTTGATGGAAATATGCGGATTCATCTCCCAACTGACCGATGGAAACGCACTTCAAATCTACAAAAAGATAAAAGGAGACTTTAATTAAAAATGTTAAAGTCATCCTAAATCAGTAAGATGATAAATCTAATGAATAATTTTAGCGATTCAAAAAACTTAATTACAATTTATTATTTATAAAACAAATGAGAAAATCTTTTTTCTATTCCTTACTTATTACTCTGGCTGTAGTACAGTTGGGATTTTCCCAGGATTATCGGACGATCAGTCTGAAATATTTTCAGGATAATTTGGAGAAGTATCAGCTCACTCAACAAGATGTTGCAGGGCTTCAAGTTTCTTCTTCCAGTTTTTCACAAAGTTTGGAAGCACAAAATGTTTATGTCAATCAATATTACAACGGAATTCTTGTTTTTAACAGCGTCTCCTCAATGGTTGTAAGAAATGATGCAGTGAAAAGTGCCAAAGTGAGATTCGTTCCGAATATCGCCCGGAAAATTAATACTTCAACCCCTTCAATTCCTGCACTTACAGCAATATCGAAGGCAGTAAGTAATCTGGGAATTGAATCTCCTTCAGATTTGCGACTCATAGAAACAACAGGAGAATATTCCTATCTGTTTAACAAAGGAAATATCTCTTTGGAAAATATTCCGGTAAATTTAGTTTATCAACCTATCAATGATGGAGAGAAATTTATGCTGGCATGGGATTTGAGTATTTACTTGCTTGACGGAAGTCATTATTACAGTATGCGGATAGATGCTCAAAGCGGTGAGATATTAGCACTTGATGATTGGGTCGTTAGCTGTACATTCGGTGAAGGTCACTCTCATTTTCCTACAGAGAGTGTTTTATTTGGTCAAACAGATGCACCTTCCTTAACTATGAATTCTAACACGCCACAATATCGTGTTTTCCCATTACCACTTATCGGACCGAATGAAGGACGAAGTGAGCTGGTAACCGATCCGTCGGATCCCATAGCATCATTATTTGGTTGGCATGATGTTGACGGAATTCCGGGTCATGAATATACTTACACCAGAGGTAATAACGTATTTGCTTATGACGATATTACCGGAAATAATATTCCGGGGATTTACCCTGATGGAGGAAACGATATGCTGTTTGATTTTCCTTTCGGACTTCCACAAGCACCCGGAGGGTTCACAGAAGCGGCTGTTGTCCAACTTTTCTATCTAAACAATAAGGCGCATGATATTTTTTACAGATACGGTTTTGATGAAGCAAGTGGAAATTTTCAAATGAATAATTATGGAAGAGGCGGAGCTGCGAATGATTTAGTGTTTGCAGAAGCACAAGACGGAGGAGGAATGAACAACGCCAATTTTGCTACGGGTCCGGACGGAGTTCCTGGACGTATGCAGATGTATTTATGGTCTCCTCCGGGATTGGTTATGGGGTCTTTTTTAAAGATTAATTCCGGTAATTTGGAGGGTAGCTACAATACAGAAAAAGCCGGATTTGGTCCGCAACTGCCAACAACTCCAATCACTGCCGATTTGGTACTTGTTGAAAACAGCGGTACTGACCCTCATGATGGATGTACGCCTTTAACCAATGCAGCAGACCTTAACGGGAAGATTGCCGTAATACGCAGAGGCAGTTGTAGTTTTGTTAACAAGGTAGAAGTCGCTCAAAATGCAGGAGCTTTGGCTGTAGTAGTAACCAATACAGAATCCGGAGACCCGATAACAATGGGTGGTGACGGTACTAACATTACCATTCCTTCAGTTATGATTTATCAATCTGATGGTGAAACGATAATTGATGCTTTATTAAACGGTGATACCATCAATGCAACGATAGTAGATGATGGATCGGGAATTGATACTAATAGACGTGACGGAACTTTGGATAACGTTATTGCAATTCATGAATACGGACATGGAGTTTCCATTCGACTAACCGGAGGACGAAACCAAGCAAACTGTTTGATGAATCAAGAGCAAATGGGAGAAGGATGGAGTGATTATTTAGGACTTATGCTTACAATGAAACCCGGAGATAAAGGTCCGGATGTACGAGGAATCGGAACTTATGCTGCCGGTCAAGGAAGAGGAGGCAGGGGAATTCGGACTTATCCGTTTTCAACAAGAACATCGGTGAATCCACATACATACAATGACATTAAAACAGAGTCTATTCCGCATGGTGTCGGCGCCGTTTGGGCAGCAATGCTTTGGGACATGACCTGGGCATTTATTGATGAGTACGGTTATGACCCGGATATCTACGAAGGAAACGGTGGAAACAATATGGCACTTCAACTTGTTATGGACGGAATGAAATTACAACCGTGCAGTCCCGGATTCGTAGATGGAAGAGACGCCATTTTAGAAGCCGATTTACTTGCTAACGGTGGTGCCAACAAATGTTTGATTTGGAATGCATTTGCAGGGAGAGGTCTTGGATTGAGCGCCGATCAAGGAAGTACAAACAGCAGAAGTGATGGAATAGAGGCTTTTGATGTGCCTACAGAATGCAAACTTGGAGTAGGTGCAGAAGATAATATCCGCAATAAATTTGTTGTCTATCCGAATCCTGCTCAAGGAGAAGTTCATATTAGCACACGCTTTGATGTGATGGATGCATCAGTGAGTATTTATGATATGAACGGAAGAAAAATGCTGCAAACCAACATCCAATTGCAAGGAGAAAACACGATAAATACCAGCAGTCTGGCTCCGGGAATTTACTTGATGAATATTGAAGGAGGAGGTTTGTCACAAACAACCAAGCTGATTATCCAATAAGATTCTAAATAATCAATAAGATACAAACCATCTTGTTGCTTCGGCAATAAGATGGTTTTGTTTTATAAGAAATTGCTCAAAGTATTTGCAAGTTTAGAAGGAGAAAGTCCACACAAATCAAGGAGCTGTTCCGTAGTTCCGTGTTCTTGAAAACGGTCGGGAATTCCCAAGACTTTAATCTTGTTGGCATAGTTGTTTTCTGTGGCAAAGGCCTGAACCGAGCTTCCCAATCCTCCAATAATCGTTCCCTCTTCCACGGTGATAATGTTTTCATAACTACTGAAAACGCAATGTAATAATTCCGTATCCAAGGGTTTTAAAAAGCGCATGGCAAAAATACCGAAAGTTTCCTGTTGCTTTTCTGGGAGTAAATTGACTGCTTTTTTTATGTTTTGTAAAATTGTACCTAAAACCAGCACTGCCGTTTTTTTTCCGGATTTAATTTGTACCCCTTTTCCTATGGGAATTTCTGTAAACGGAACTTGCCAATTCCGAAGGGTTCCGCGACCTCTCGGATAACGAATCGCAAGGGGCAATTGCAATCCTTTTTGTGCAGTAAACATAAGGTTTCTAAGTGCGATTTCATCTTCCGGAGCGGCAATGATTATATTTGGGATGCAATTCAAATAAGCCAAATCAAAAACGCCGTGGTGTGTTGCGCCGTCTTCGCCTACGATTCCGGCACGATCTACACAAAAAATAACCGGTATTTTTTGCAGACAGACGTCGTGTATCAGCTGGTCATAAGCCCTTTGCAAGAAGGTGGAATAAATGGTGCAAAATACCTGAAAATCCTGCGTGGCAAGACCTGCTGCAAAAGTAACGGCGTGTTGTTCGGCGATGCCTACGTCAAAAGCTCTTTCCGGAAAAGCTTCCATCATATATTTTAGCGAACTTCCGGTGGGCATGGCGGGTGTAATGCCTATGATTTTCTCATTGTTTTTAGCCAATTCAACCAAAGTTAAACCAAAGACATCCTGGAATTTTGGCGGAATATCTTCGGAATTATAAGGCGTCAAATCTCCGGTAACGGCATCAAATTTTCCCGGTGCGTGATATACCGTCTGATTCTCTTCTGCCTGTCGCAGCCCTTTTCCTTTGGTGGTTGTTACGTGGAGGAGTTTGGGACCCGAAAGTTCTTTCATACGAGACAATTCGCTGAGCAAGACTTCCAAATCATGACCGTCGATAGGTCCGGAATAATAAAGATTTAACGTCTCGAAAAAATTGTTGTGGGAACTTTCTTTTCCGGTTTTCACTTTTGTGAAATAATCTTTGAGAGCACCTATGCTGGGGTCAATTCCAATGGCATTGTCATTGAGGATAATCAATAAATTGGCATTGGTGCTTCCTGCGTGGTTCAATGCTTCAAAAGCCATTCCTGAAGCTATGGAAGCATCCCCGACTACGGCTATGTGATTCCGATGGAATTCATTTTTTAGTTGAGAAGCCATCGCCATTCCCAATGCTGCCGAAATAGAAGTGCTGCTATGTCCGACGCCAAAAGTGTCATAAATGCTTTCTTCCCGCTTCGGAAAACCGGAAATTCCTCCAAGTTGGCGATTGGTGTGAAAAATAGCTTTCCGACCGGTTAGTATTTTATGACCGTAAGCTTGATGACCAACGTCCCAAACCAAAAGATCGTCCGGAGTGTTAAAAACATAATGCAATGCAATACTCAACTCAACAACGCCTAAACTGGCACCGAGATGCCCCTCCTTGGTCGCAACGATTTCGATAATAAATTGACGCAGCTCTTGTGCCAATTGTGGCAACGACTCCGAAGATAATTTTCGGAGATTGGATGGACTGTTTATTTTATCAAGTAAACTCACTTTGCAAAGATACATTATATTGATTCTTTGTTATTGCTGTCATTACCTGAATTGTAATTGGGCGTTTTTTAGTTGAAAATTGAAAGCTGACAGTATTTGAGTTTAACCATTAACCATTAACTGTTTACCATTTTGTTCTCTTATTCTTTTGGAAATATCCAAAGAACCTTATTTTTGTTCCGGTCACTATTTTAAACTATCAATATTGAATCTTATCAAGCCTTTTACCGATGAATACTTTATGAAAAAAGCTTTGGAAGAAGCGCAACAAGCTTATAAACAAAATGAAATTCCGGTGGGGGCGGTTATTGCTTTGGACAATCAAATTATAGCTCGTGCTCACAATCTGACCGAAACCTTAAATGACGTAACGGCACATGCGGAAATGCAAGCCATTACCGCTGCTTCCAATTACCTTGGAGGAAAATATTTGATTGGCTGCACGCTTTACGTAACTCTTGAACCCTGTCAGATGTGTGCCGGAGCACTTTTTTGGTCGAAAATTTCCAGAATTGTATTTGGCGCAAATGATAAACAACGTGGATTTTTATCGCTTCAAACGCAACTCCATCCAAAAACTACATGGCAGGGAGGCATCATGGAAACGGAATCTGCTGATTTATTAAAACAATTCTTTATCAGAAAAAGAAATCTGAATTAGTCCTGCTTTTTGTTGATGAGGTATTTATACTCTTCAAAGTTGATTTTGCCGCTGAATACCTCAATGGATTTATTGATAATCCGCATAGCTTCTTTTGCGGGATATCCCAACCCGATGGCGTATTTCTCAATCAAAAAACGCTCTCTTTCATCAATATGATTGTCTGCAAAAATAATCATAAACAAGTCATGAAGCCGTTCGAGGCGACCTTCTGCTGTAAAGGATGGCGTTAGCGGATAAGCAGTCGGATTTTTTAATACCTGCTCGTATTCTCCTTCAGAAATATTTAATTTGGAAGCCAAACGAATCAGCATTTTTTCTTCTTCGGGAATAATCTTTCCGTCGGAAGCAGCTACTCTAACGATTGCAGCAAAATGTCCGAGGTTACGGGTGTGTTTTCCGCTTTGAAAAAGATTGGTGAAGTTCATAAGTGTAAATTTTTATATAAAGATACAATTTTATCAGAATTAAGAGAGCCTAAATTATTCTTCAAGCTAAATTTCAGTCACGCAAAATCTCTTTTAGAAATTGAATAACGCCCGGCAGGTTTTCTATGACACTCATATGACCGCCGGCGATGATTTGTGTGTTAAAACCAAGTTTTTTGGATGTGTCGGCTGTTTCAGTTGCGGGAATAAGGGGGTCATCTTCAGCTAAAAGCATATATTTAGGTTTGCTAAATGCAGCAATCATTTCACTGCGGTCTTTTCGTACTTTCATGCCTTCTAATGCAGCGATAATTCCAGAAATTGGAAACGTATAAGCATGAGTTTTCAAAACCTCTAATTCCGTGGCAAATTCTTTTTGTGAACTATCGGCGACCCAATTGGAAATCGCCATACTGATAAATGCTTGCGGGCGTTGTTTGACTAATTTAACAGCCCGGTCACGGGTTTCCTTGCGCTCGGTACTGTCAGCTGTAAAAGTGGAGTTTATCAGAACAATGCGTTCCGATACTTCCGGATACATTTCAGCAAAAGCCAGACTGATATACCCGCCGAGGGAATGCCCAATCAGGCCGACACGAGATATTCTTAAGTGGGAAAGAAGGGCATGGATGGTTTCGGCATACAATTCCATCGTATGGATAGGAGCAAGCGTTTCACTGTCTCCCATTCCCGGTAAATCAATGGTAATGCAACAGTTTTCAGACATTTGCGGAAGTATTTTATCCCACATATAACGGCTTTCCAAAAAACCATGAATAAAAACCAATACCGGTCCGGTTCCTGTTATCGAATAAGCAATTGCCCTGTCTTTATACGTGAAAATCATAAGAATAATAAAAAAACCATTCAACGTGAAGGTTGAATGGTTTTGCGATTTTTAAGAATTCATCAAGTCTTCGATTTCATCTACCTCCAATGGAATGTTCTTCATCAGATTAAGCGGTTCGCCATTTTCCTGAATGACAACATCGTCTTCCAAGCGAATTCCGAAGCCTTCTTCTGGGATGTATATTCCCGGTTCAACGGTAAATACCATATCTGGCTGCATCGGCTCCCAAAGAATGCCGTAATCGTGTGTATCCAAACCGAGATGATGAGACGTACCGTGCATAAAATATTTTTTATAAGCCGGCCATTCCGGATTTTCGTTTTGCACATCTGCTTTGTCGAGAAGTTTGAGTTTCAGGAGTTGTTCGGTCATCAGTTTTCCAACTTCGATATGGTATTCTTTCCAGAAATTTCCGGGTACCAGCATTTTGGTGGCTTCTTTTTTAACGTGTAGCACCGCCTCGTAAACTTCGCGTTGTCTTTTGGTAAATCTTCCGCTCACGGGAATGGTACGCGACATATCGCTGGCGTAATTGGCATACTCGGCACCTACATCCAAGAGCAGCAAATCACCTTCTTTACACTGTTGGTTGTTTTGGACATAGTGCAAGACGTTGGCATTGTTTCCGGAAGCGACAATAGGCGTATATGCAAAGCCTTTAGAACGATTGCGCAGGAATTGGTGCATAAATTCCGCTTCGATTTCATATTCCCATACGCCGGGTTCTAAAAATTCGAGCACGCGACGGAAACCTTTTTCAGTAATGTTGCACGCCTCTTGAATCAAATCGATTTCAATGGGATCCTTTACGCTTCTTAGACGCTGCAAAATCGGATTGCTTTTTGCCCATCGGTGAGCCGGAAACCTGTCTTTTGTCTTTTTGATAAATCGGTCTTCCCGGGTTTCGGTTTCTACACTTTGGCGATAGTGTTCGTTGGTGTTAAAATAGATGGTATCGGCTTTGGTCATCAGCTCGAAAAAGACCTTGTCAAATTCCTGAAGCCAATATACGGTTTTGATTCCGCTAACTTCGTAAGCTCGTTCTTTGGTAAGTTTTTCGCCTTCCCAAACGGCAATATGTTCGTTGGTTTCACGCACAAAGAGAATCTCACGATGTTTTTCTTCCGCAGCATCGGGAAACATCAGCAAAATGCTTTCCTCCTGATCCACACCGCTCAAATAGAAAATATCCCGGTGTTGCTGAAAAGGCATGGTGCTGTCTGCACTGATGGGGTAAATATCATTGGAATTAAAAACAGCAATGCTGTCAGATTCCATTTGATTCATAAAGTTTTTGCGGTTTTTAACAAATAAACTGTTGTTGATGGGTTTGTATTTCATGGTTTGTATAAAACGTGGTTTTTTAAAAGAAACTCAAAGGTAATAAATATTCAAGGTTTGACTTTCAGGAATGCTGGTTTTTTAATCTGTACGCAACCTTTCAAAAATTTTTAGACTAAAGAGTAAGAGGGAAAAAATGAAGGTCAATGTCCAATAATCAATTTGACCATTAGAGATTAAAAAAAACGCCATTAACCATTAATTGCACGATTATGAGAAAACTAAATCTGAAATTTATAATACAACTGTTGTTGGCTTCCGATAAATACATCTGCAAAAGTTTTTTCATTTAAAGAGAAACTTCGTCCATAAAGTAGATTTAATTCTTTAAACTCTTCATCGTATCCAAAAATATCCATATTGGCACCCGCCCCGATTCCCATACCAAAAATATTTCTGTCATAGTCAAAACTCACGTCCAGATTAACCGTCAGTCCTGAATCTTCACCCGAATAAACCCCTATTGGACTTACTGAAAATGACCGATATCTAAAACTGTGGGATTCTTCTTCCTGCGCAAATAAAGGCATGGAAATAAAACAAATTGCAACTAAAAAGATGATTTTCTTCATAAGATTACTGATGTTCTGTAATTAGATGGTGAATAATGAATAAAAATGGAAAAAAGACAGGTGTAATCTTCCTTGGGAAGGAATATTCCAGATGTTCATCAATGGGATGACATTTTTTGGAATTTAACAAAAGAAATTGCATACTCGTCAAGTACTTTGAATTAAATTTATAGTATGGAAATAGTAAATTTTACAACTTTTCAAAA
>CAZWVT010000030.1:17886-22893 GCA_964636665.1 uncultured Flavobacteriaceae bacterium | reverse complement strand
AAATAAGCATAGCTTTTGTAAATAATATGCACAAGTTTAATTCAATATGCTTGGCTTTTTTTTTATAATGTACAGACAAAGTTTTGTTTTTGTCAGTTGCTTTTTTCATATTTCACCTGTGGTTGAAAAAACATAGAAAAGGGAATGGCGAAAAAGCTTTCTGTTTTTGGTTGGGAAAAATAGTGCGTTAAGAAAGGAACGGTAAAGCAAACGAAGCAATCGTGCGGGAGCTTGTAAATAGGTCGGTTGCATTGTTGGAAAGTTTATCTTGCGCAGAACTAACTACATCTCCTTTAATTGTACTTCCCTGATTTTTTTAAATAAATCTGAAGAATAAACAAAGTCGATGACGTCTTCATTATCGGTTTTAAAAATTCTATCATTGGAACCTTCCCATACCAATTTCCCGTTTTTTAACAACACAATTTTTTCGCCGATTTCCATTACCGAGTTCATATCGTGGGTTACCACAACAGTTGTCATATCGTATTCGTGGGTGATTTCCTGAATTAGATTGTCAATTAAGGTTGCTGTTTTAGGGTCGAGTCCGGAATTGGGTTCATCACAGAATAAATATTTAGGTCGGTTTACGATGGCTCGAGCAATGGAAACTCGTGTTTGCATTCCTCCGGTTATTTCAGAAGGGAATTTTTTATTTAGATTGTCTAAATTAACGCGTTTTAAAACTTCATTGACTCGTTCTAAGCGTTCCTTTTTTCGTTGTTTGGTAAACATGCGAAGCGGAAACATGACGTTATCTTCAATATTCATTGAATCAAACAATGCGCCTCCTTGAAAAAGCATCCCGATTTCTTCTCTCAATTTTCTTTTTTCGTCATCGTCCATAATCTGAATTGCCCGGTCACCGTAATAAATTTCACCTTGCTCAGGAGTAAAAAGTCCGATGAGGCACTTTAATAAAACCGTTTTTCCGCTACCGCTTTGTCCTAAAATCAAATTGGTCTTTCCCCGATCAAATTCGGTAGTAATTCCTTTTAAAATTTTTTCAGTCCCGAAACTTTTATGTACGTTTTCAACTTTAATCATTAGCTTAGCAATAATTGGGTTATGATATAATTGGCTAAAATGATAAGCACGCTTGTCCACACAAAGGAATTGGTGCTTGCACGTCCTACTTCCAAAGCGCCACCACGCATATAATATCCCTGCCATGAAGGAACGGTTGCAAGAATCAAGGCAAAAATAAAGGTCTTGAAAAATGCATAAAACAAATGATATGGAATAAAATCGTCTTGAAGTCCTTGAATAAAAGCTTCAGAAGATGCAAATCCGCCGTAAACACCGGCCATATATCCGCCGAATACACCTAAAAACATTGAAATGGCAATGACAAACGGATACAACAAAAGAGCAATTATTTTAGGAAAAACCAGATAATTCAAAGAGTTGATTCCCATGACTTCCAATGCATCTATTTGTTCGGTAACCCGCATAGAACCGATGCTCGAAGTAATAAAAGAACCTACCTTTCCCGCCATGATAATGGATATGAAAGTAGGAGCAAATTCCAAAATCACAGATTGTCGTGTAGCAAAACCAATAAGACTCGAAGGAATGAGTGGGTTGTCCATATTCAAAGCAGTCTGAATCGATACTACGGCACCGACAAAAAGCGATACAAATGAAACGATGCCAAGGGAACCTATAATGAGGTCGTCAATTTCTTTAAAGATTAATTGACGCAAGACGAAAGGTTTTGTAAAACTGGCAAAAACCTTTCGCATCATTATAAAATATGACCCAATGTCATGAAGGTATTTCATAAGTTGGTTTTGAAGCGGTTAAAATTACAAAATAAACAAACTCAATTGATTAAAAATGCGTGCATTTGGTACTATTTAAAATATGTTTGTGATTTATGGAGCCAGCAATTGCATCATTTTGTGGTAAATCTCATTGTTTTCATAAATGCCGCCAAAAAGTTCTGCGCCCGGACCGAAGGCAAAAACAGGAATCATAGTAGCAGAATGCCCTGTCGTTGAAAATACAGGATTCAAATCGTTGTAATTCTCATTGCCGGCAAGCGTAAATCCTCCGGTTTCATGGTCGGCTGTAACGATAACCAGTGTTTCTCCATTTTGTTTGGCAAATTCCAAGGCAACCCCAATGGCTTCGTCAAAGTCTAACAATTCTTCAATTAAATAGGGCGCGTCGTTGGCATGTCCTCCCCAGTCAATTTGACTGCCTTCTACCATCAGAAAAAAACCATCTTTATTTTGAGAGAGTTTATCCAATGCCAATTGAGTAGCTCTGGGAAGAAAATCGCCGCGTCCTTCTCGGATTTTCGGCATGGCGTCTTCTGCAAGCAGGATGAGTTCCATTTCGTCTGAAGGGGTTGCAGGCAAAGTATCGGTGATTATTTTATATCCGGCAGATGCAGATTCATCCAAAAGATTACGTCCATCTTCACGGTTGGTAAAAAACTTCAATCCGCCTCCGGCAAAAAAATCAACTCCGGAAAAAGGAATGAATTCAGTTATTTCTTCATACATATCGCGGTGTTTTACGTGTGCATAAAAAGAAGCGGGAGTCGCATGTTGTATGGTTGAAGTTGCAATAAGTCCGGTACTGAAATTTCTTTGAATAAGATGCTCCACTATGGTAGGAACAGCTGTGGAATCCGCATTTACCCCAATGGCGTTGTTATAGGTTTTTACGCCTGTGGAAAATACAGTGGCACCGGCGGCAGAATCTGTAATTAAATCGGAGGATGAAGATGTTTTACTGAGTCCGATGGCCGTAAATTGTTCAAAATTCGGTGTGCCTTCTCTTTTGTAAAAATACGCTGCGGAAACTTGGCTTAAGCCCATTCCGTCACCGATGAGAAGGATGATGTTTTTTGGTTTGTCAGAAGCTGAAATAACTGACGTCTGTCGTGAAGTGCCACAAGAATAAAAGACATTGGAGATAAATACAAACGCAAGTATTTTGACAAGATGTTTCATTTTTCTTTTTTTCAGTAAAAATAAGGATTTCAGAGCTACAATCTGTTTTAGTTTCTAAAAAACAATTTTGATAAAATTCGTTTTTGACGATAGTTTCGAATGAATTTGCCTTCGGCTTCAGTTACTAAAAAATCTTTATTGTCTTTTTTGGCCTTAAAATATCCTTTGAGCGTATCAAATAAAAAAAGGAAATCTCTTTTTCTTAAGGTGAGTTTGCCTGCTGCTATAAACGTCAATAAAAATCCGTAACGCATGCGGTAAAAAGCTTCTCCTTGTTTGAATCGGGAATTTTTAGTGTAAGAAGCACCGGTGGGTTTTAGGTGTTTTACGTGTAGCGATTTGTCCGTTGCCGTTTTCCATCCGTGATAAGTGGCCAAAAGCGTATCGACAGTATCCCAGCCGATGGCTTTTTTCAATCCGCCAATTTCATTAAAACAAGCTTTGCGATAGAGTTTAATCGGTCCGCGGACTTTGTCTTTTTCGGAGATGTTTTCAAATACCCATTCATCTCCTTTTCGAATATATAGAAGCCCGCTTGCCAATCCGATTTGAGAATCGGATTTAAAAAGACCGACAATTTTCTCGAAATAATCCGGAGGTAAAATAAGGTCGGCATCAAATTTTCCGATTAAATCAAAGTCATTTTGCAGGTGTTTGAATCCCGCATAAAAAGCTTCTACTACTTTATTTCCGGGGGAATGTATTTTTTCGGAATCGTGATAAACGCCTTTTATAAAATGATATTTTCCCGAATAGCTATCTATTATTTCCTGAGTTCCGTCGGTTGAAGAATCGTTTACAACGATAATCTTATTTGGAAGAATCGTTTGTTCCACTATGGATTGAAGCGTCTTTGCCAAAAAGGCTTCTTCGTTATGGGTGGGTATGATAATTTGGAAATTCAAATGAATTATTTGTTAACAACAAATTCTACGATTAAATTGACTTTTTCCGTTGGAACAAAAAAACAGTTTCTAATTCCATCGTCCACTGATCTGTGTAGTGTTTCAACCTTTTTCAATCCGGTTTTTGTATGAACATAGAAATCGTAATCAAACTTTTTAAAGAAATCAGTCAATAAACCTTCAGTTTTATTGAAAAGCATTTCACAAATAATGATGGGTTTAAACCTGTCAATAAATTCTTTCCCTGATTCTAAAATATCCACCTCGGTTCCTTCAGTATCAATTTTTATTAAATCGATTGTTTGAATATTTTCGTTGGTTATGAAATTAGCTAAACTTATTCCTTGTACGGTGGTTTTAACAAAATTTCTTGTTTTTGTTTTAGTACCTGCATTGTGTTCACCTGAAAGATTTTTATCTAAATGCTCGTACTTTGTACTTTTCACTTCATAAAAATCAATTGTTTTACTTTCGCTGGACAATGCCAAGTCAATAGGTGTTACATTTTTCTCTAAATTATTCAAGCGAATGTTTTTATTTAAATAATATTTTGGTCCTGAAGCAGGTTCAAATGCGAATATTCTTATGTGTGGATTAGCTTTTGATGCGAGGAGGGAGTAGTAACCAATATTTGCTCCAATGTCTAAAAAGGAGTCTGTCTTCTTAGAAAGAATTTCAAATATCTCTGAATATTCGAAATTTTTGTAGCCTTTCCAGAAAAGAAGTTTTGTAAGATAACTTGTTTGGTTAGTTGATATTTTGATATTTCCCGAATCTGTTTTTAAAGTAATTATCCCGGAAAGAGGGATTTGAAACGACGGATTGAGAAATGAACGAAACGGGTACATCAAATTTCTTAAAAGAAAATTGATTTGATGGTTATAGATTATTCTATAGAAAATATTTTTGAGACTCAACTAATAACTTATTATAAAATGCAATATTCTTATTTATCTATTAACGATTAGTTTTTTTGTTTGTTTGGTGTTTTCAGAGATAAACTCTAAGAAATAAAGACCATTGGATAAGTGCTTGATATCCATAATGTCTGTGGAATGTGTAGATAAAATATTTCTTCCCATATTATCATATATATTTAGGTGAAAATCAGTATGAGAACCTGATTGGATGTATAA
>CAZWVT010000030.1:0-17786 GCA_964636665.1 uncultured Flavobacteriaceae bacterium | reverse complement strand
TATTATCATATATATTTAGGTGAAAATCAGTATGAGAACCTGATTGGATGTATAACGGCATAATTGCCGGTTGAAACTTGAGAATTGAAATAAATGCCCGAACTTATATCTTCCTCAAATGAAGTATTGAAAACTTCTTGATGATGGTAATCGCTACTGTCATATTTAATCCAAAATGAAAAAGAAACCGGTAATTGAGGTTTAAGATCTGCTGTATTAGGCATATCTATAAAACTGTCTACTCCATTAAAATAAGCAGCAGAATTTGCATTGTCAAACCGATCGGTAGTGTATGTGATATTATTAGAAATACCATCAAAACCATTTACGCTTTCATCATTTGTGTTTCCATCAAATTTATAATGCAATAACAAATTGTTTTCTATTTGTGAGAAACAAGAAAATGAAACTAATAATAATACGGTAATTATTTTCATGGCAAATAAATTTTATCAATAATAAATATAAAACTTATAATTGATACACAAAAGCATTAATATTCATTCCGGCTCCTACGCTGGCAAAAATAACAACATCCCCGGTTTCTAACGCATGCTCCGTAAAATTCCTTTTCTGAACGAGGTCAAACAAGGTTGGAATCGTGGCTACACTGCTGTTTCCTAATTTCTCAATGCTCATCGGCATGATGTCTTTCGGAGGATTTTGTCCGTAAAGTCTGTAAAATCTCTTTAAGATAGCCTCGTCCATTTTTTCATTCGCCTGATGTAAAAATATTTTTTTGATATCCGATATGGTGTGTCCGGATTTTTCCAGACAGATTTTCATTGCAGTCGGAACATGACTCAATGCAAATTCATAAATTTTTCGCCCGTACATTTTGATGTACTTGCGCGAATCTTTTTTTTCCGCATTATTACTCTCACCAAAATAGATGAAATGAGATTCGTCCATCGCATAAGTCGCACTGTAATGCGAAAGAATCCCTCCTTCTTCATCAGTAGCTTCAATAACCGTAGCTCCGGCACCGTCACTGTATATCATCGAATCGCGGTCGTGCGGATCTACTACTCTTGAAAGTGTTTCAGAACCGATTACCAAACATCTCTTGGCTATGTTGGCTTTTATAAATGCATATCCTTGAATCATGCCTTCTATCCAACCCGGACAACCGAAAATAAGATCATAAGCCACACATTCCGGATTCTGAATTTTTAATGTATGCTTCACTCGGGTCGCAATGCTTGGAACCGTATCGCTTTGGGAACTTCCGGAATAAACATCGCCGTAATTGTGAGCGACAATGATGTAATCTAAAGTTTCTTTGTCTATTTTAGAATCTTCAATTGCTTTCTTGGCTGCATAACTTGCCATGTCCGAATTGTTAGAATCTGAACCAATATAGCGGCGTTCTTCAATTCCGGTAATTGCTTTAAACTTTTTGATAATCGTTTCGTTGTCCTGATCATAGCGCACACCGTCTTGGTGATAAAACTCGTGTTTGTCAAAACTCTCGTTTTTGGCTACTTGATCGGGAATATAGCTTCCGACACCGATAATTTTTACATTCATAAATGTAATTTTTCTTTAAAATTAATCATTACTGTCCGATAAAAAACTAAATTAAAAATAAAATGGTTTGTATCGGTTGATTTTGCTGTATTTAATTTACAGGTTAAAATAGAACTTACTTCAATAGTCATACGTTTTAGTTGAACACGACCTTAATAAAAAAGACTTTGTTATAAGGCAATACAACAAAGTCTTTTTTATAACAATGTAATTAGACAGTTTATTAAGCGTCCATATATGCTTCTATCGGATCGCAAGTACAAATGAGATTTCGGTCGCCATAAGCATCGTCAACACGACGTACGGACGGCCAGAATTTGTTTTCAGACAAGTAATCTAACGGAAAAGCTGCTTCTTGTCTTGTATAAGGGAAATCCCATTTGTCGGCAGTTACCATAGCCAACGTATGCGGTGCATTTTTCAATGCGTTGTCAGTTTCGTCTTTAATTACGTTTTTAATTTCATTGCGAATGGCAATCATCGCATCACAGAATTGATCCAACGCTTGCTTGCTTTCACTTTCTGTCGGTTCTATCATCAGCGTTCCGGCTACAGGAAACGATACGGTAGGCGCGTGGAATCCGTAATCCATAAGGCGTTTTGCAATATCGGAAACTTCAATTCCTTTTTCTTTAAACGGACGACAATCGATAATCATCTCATGTGCAGCACGTCCGCGTTCGCCGGTGTATAAAACTTCGTAATGCCCTTTCAGGCGTTCTTTGATGTAGTTTGCATTCAAAATGGCGTATTGAGTTGCTTTTTTAAGACCGTTTACCCCCAGCATACAGATATAGCCATAGGAAATTAAACAAACCAATGCGCTTCCAAACGGTGCAGAAGATATGGCTGTAATGGCATCAGAACCGCCGGTAGGAATCACAGGATTTCCGGGTAAAAAAGGAACCAATTGTTTGGCAACGCATATTGGACCTACGCCGGGACCGCCACCACCATGAGGAATTGCAAATGTTTTGTGCAAGTTCAAATGACAGACATCTGCACCAATGGCACCCGGATGTGTCAAACCAACTTGCGCATTCATATTGGCGCCGTCCATATAAACCTGACCGCCGTTTTCATGAACGATACTCGTTATTTCTTTTATCGAAGCTTCATAGACACCGTGAGTAGATGGATAAGTTATCATTATACACGATAGGTTGTCCTTGTGTTTAACAGCTTTCTCTCTCAAATCTTCGACGTCGATATTTCCTTCTTCGGTAGATTTTACAACGACTACTTTCATTCCTGCCATCACCGCACTTGCCGGATTGGTTCCGTGTGCAGAAGCCGGAATCAGACAAATATTTCGATTGTGGTCGCCTCGGGATTCGTGATAAGCGCGAATGACCATCAAACCGGCAAATTCGCCTTGAGCTCCACTGTTTGGCTGCAAGGAAGTTGCTGCAAAACCGGTGATTTCACTCAATTGTTTTTCAAGTTTTCTCAATGCGGTATGATAACCTTCAGCTTGATCAACAGGAACAAATGGATGAATGTTCCCCCACATCGGATTGCTCAAAGGAAGCATCTCTGCGGCGGCATTCAATTTCATCGTACACGAGCCTAAAGAAATCATCGAGTGATTTAAAGACAAATCTTTGCGCTCCAATTTTTTGATGTAGCGCATAAGCTCGGTCTCACTGTGATAGCTGTTGAAAACTTCTTGCTCCATATACGAGGTCTGACGTGCAACGTTTTCCGGAATGTTGTCGTTTTCAACCAATTCCGTGATTTTGGAGAAATCAGCTTTATTCGTTTCGGCAAAAATGGAGAGTATTTTGTTTAAATCTTTGACAGTAGTCGCTTCATTAAGAGAAATTGAAACGGTTTCGTTGTCGGGATAATAAAAATTGACTTCTTTCGCTTCTGCAAAGAATTTGATTTTTGTCGCATCGGTTTTTATTACAATGGTATCGAAAAACACGTTGTTGACTTGTTCAAATCCTAATTCTTGAAGCTTGTTGGATAAGGTTAAAGCACTTCGATGAACTTTCTGTGCGATGTATTTCAATCCTCTCGGACCGTGATAAACAGCGTACATACTCGCCATAACTGCCAATAAAACTTGGGCGGTACAAATGTTTGAAGTTGCTTTGTCGCGCTTGATGTGTTGCTCTCGAGTTTGCAAAGCCATTCGCAACGCTCGATTTCCGTCAACATCTTTGGAAACTCCGATAATACGTCCGGGAATGGTTCTTTTGTATTCGTCCTTAGTAGCAAAATAAGCTGCGTGAGGACCTCCGTATCCTAAGGGAATTCCAAATCGCTGCGTGGTTCCTACAACCACGTCCACTCCAAAATGTCCGGGGGCTTCCAAAAGTACCAAGCTTAGAATATCAGCGGCTACGGCTACTTTAATTCCGGCATCATTGGATTTTTGAACAAATTCTTTATAATCGAAAACTTCGCCTGTTTTTCCGGGATATTGAAGAAGTACTCCAAAATAATCCGCTGCAAAATCAAAGGTTTCATGGTTGCCGACGACCAGTTCTACGCCGATGGGAATGGCACGGGTTTTAAGCACTGATAATGTTTGCGGAAGAATCTGCTCGGAAACAAAGAATTTTACCGCATTGTTTTTCTTTTTTTCTCGATCTCTCACCGCCAATAACAAAGACATTGCTTCTGCGGCGGCCGTAGATTCGTCGAGGAGGGAAGCATTTGCCAATTCCATTCCGGTAAGTTCGGTGATTACCGTTTGGAAATTTAAAAGTGCTTCCAACCGGCCTTGTGAAATTTCTGCCTGATAAGGTGTATAAGCCGTGTACCAACCCGGATTTTCAAAAATATGACGCTGAACAACAGGAGGCGTAACCGACTGATGGTATCCAAGTCCGATATAAGATTTAAAATTCTTGTTTTTTGTGGACAATTCCATGATGTGTTCCAAAAACTCTTGCTCGCTCATCGCTGTGTCCAGTTTTAAAGCTTTTTTCAGCAAGATATCGTCAGGAATGGTTTCGTAAATTAATTGATCTAAAGAATTAACGCCAATGGTTTTCAACATTTCAGGGAGCTCAGATTCACGAGGTCCGATGTGTCTTAATGCAAAAGAATCCGTATTCATAGTGTTATCGCTTCTTGTGGGATTGTTAAAAATTATATGAAAAGTGCAATAATGGCTAATCGCTGATTACACACTTTATTCGAAGTGCAAAAATAGTGTTTTTTACCCGATTAATAAATGCAATCGGAGGTAGATAAATTCTTTTTAATGGAATAAATATTTCTGTTTCAGAAACTAAACAATTGCGTTGTTTTGCTTCTTTTGGAGTTGATGTCCTTTCCGATTGAGTAAAGGTGGTTTTTGTAAATCAGTTTTCGGCTTGTGAGGCAGATTCTTTGATTTCCTCTTGAAAACGTGTTTTTAATTGTTGTTTACGAGTCGGACACATTTTTTTTATGGAAGCTTTTTTGAGGATAGACGATAGTTTTTGGGTCTTTTTTGAGTATTCTCGACAACTTCTACAACGAAACAAATGCAAATATATAACGATGATTTCAAGAAAAGTAGCTTCTTTACATTCTCTTTTGTCGCAAAGTTTTGTAGTTTTTTGGCATTTGGAAGTTCCCATCTTGTCGAGATTAGTTAAACCATTTTTTCTCCATGCAATCCATAAGTATTTTTCTTGCTCTGTGCAGTATTACCCATAGATTAGACGGTGTAATATTCAATTCATTACAAATATATTCGGAATCCAATCCTTCGATGTTTTTCATTCGGAATACACGTGCTTGAATATCATTGAGTTCGGTCATGCATTCTAAGATTGTCATTCGCAGTTCATCGTTCTCCAATTTCTCGTCGGCAGACAACAATTGCAGGTCGGCAACATTTTCTTCCAACCAGTCTTTTTCATAATCGGCATCCATGTTGTGAAAGGAAACTTTGGCACGTTCTTTCTCTGTGCTTTGCTTTCTGTAATAATCGATGATTTTTCTTTTGATGATGGCGATTAACCAAGTCCGTTCTGATGAGCGACCTTCAAAACTCTTGATTCCTTTTAAGGCCGATAGGAAAGTTTCGGATACAATATCCTGAGCCACTTCATGATTGTTCACTCTTCCAATGGCGTAATTGTAAAGATAATCGGAGTAGCGATCTACCCACTTGTCCGGTTCAGGTGTGTCCAAAGCAATTTTTTGTCCAAATTTAATCAAGTTTGAAACGAAAAATAATTCAATAAACAGATATTTATGAGTTTTAATGGATAACATTATACATTATTTAAGAAATTTGCAGTTTATAATAAAAGATACTTATACCTCAATTAATTTATGCTCACTATAGCTATGCATCAAAAACTTTCTCTACTGATAACCGCACTTTTTCTCGGCATGGGTCTAGTGGCTCAAAACAAAGGAATAATTGCCACAATGGACAGTCAAACTGCTGTTTATTATCAAAACTTACATCCAACGGAAATGGAGATTCTTCAATCGTCAAACGGAATTTCAGCAGTTTCGCTGACCAACCAAATGACGCAAATCTTACGGATGGAAAGTCCGGTTCACGGACCACAATTTATGATTGCACAATCGCTGCAACAAGCGAATGAGATTTTAAATAACCGTCCCACTGAAAATAACTTGCAAAATTTTACAATTACCGAATCCGTTTTGGTCAATGAATTATTAGATGCCGTTGATCAGACAAACATTGAAAATACCATAGTGGATTTACAAAATTACGGGACGCGTTTTCACACAAAAGCACAGGCAACGCAATCTGTTATCGACTTAAAACAAAAATGGGACGATATGATTTTGGCAACCTCCAGAACCGATATTTCCACGCGGCTTGTAACTCACGTCGGAACGCCGATGCCGTCATTGATTCTTACCATCGAAGGAGCAGACAATCCGTCGGAATATGTCATTATCGGAGGTCATATCGATTCCATTACGTGGGATACTGACAATGCGCCGGGCGCTGATGACAACGCCTCGGGAATAGCATCGCTTACAGAAATTATACGTGTGTTGCTTGACAATAATTATCAACCCTCCAAAACTGTGGAATTTATGGCGTATGCCGCTGAAGAAATCGGACTGGTCGGTTCGGCAGAAATTGCTGAGGATTATAAAAACAACAATGTAAATGTGATTTCTTATGTGCAATTGGATATGACAGGATATAACGGTTCGGTCGAAGATGTTTATATTTTGGACGATTGGTATTCCAACAACGAATTAAATCAGTTTTTGACTTCATTGATGGATTATTACAATGCTTCCGGCGCACATCGGTTTACGTATGGATTTTCACAATGTGGCTATGCGTGTTCCGATCATGCAAGCTGGGCGGTAAACGGATATCGGGCGTCTATGCCTTTTGAAGCGGCATTGGGTGAGGACAATCCGTTTATTCACACGACAAATGATTTGTTTTCTGTGCTACAGACGGGAGCACACGCCGCCAAGTTTGCCAAATTGGGGCTTCAATACATTGTTGAAGCGGCAAAAGGGCAGCGCTTGAATACTACAGAATTTACCGAGGATGAATTGACTATCTATCAGCGAAACAATATGTTGTATTACCGTTTTACGAAATCCGATGCTATTGCTGAAATTGAAATTTACGATATGAATGGTAGAAAAATTCGCACTTTTGAACCGGGTTGGCAAGATGCTATTTCAACCGAAAGTATTCCTCAGGGACTTTATGTAATTGCATTCAGAACAGCCGCATCACAACAATTCCTGAAAAAAATCGCCGTCTTTTAAATAGATTGTTTTTCGGGTAATTAGAAAACAGGAATGTTAAAATTAATGGGAGGTAAGGAGATTTTTTTTAAAAAATAGCGATAATGCAAAATTTGACCTACTTTTGCAGTTCAACTATAAACTAAATTAATTCAAAATGAAAAACAAAACATTTCTTTTTAAAAACCTGAGTACTAAATTTGCCGTAATTTTATTTTCAGGTGCATTACTGCTTTCATGTAATAAAGACGATGGCGGAGACGGCGGTATCAATCACGAGAGTTTTAAAACTACGTATTTCGACATTACAAACGGTGATTTCCAAGGGCGTCCTTTGCCGGGTTCCAACACTTCGGATTTTTCCATTTCCGGCATCACGGGGAATGCTACCGTATTAGCCGGGGGAACCAACAACATTTACGTAACAGCCGATGACAGAGCTACGGAAATTATCGTGGGCGTGAAAGACAAACAAGGATACTATACCATTCCGATGAACAGCAATGCAGCTAACCGCGGTGTAGCAGCAATGGCAGAAGGTGCAATCAGAATGCTTGTCAGCCAGCAGCTCGGAAGCAGTTTTACTTTGGCAATCGGTGTAAGTGACGGACAAGGGAATTTCGGACCTTTCGAATTTATGGAAATCAGCTTGTTGGAAGCCGGAACCGGAAAACTTCAAATTAGTCTTTCCTGGGATCAGCCTAATGACGTGGATTTGCATGTAACAGAGCCTAATGGAACCCGTATTTATTACGCAAACCCATATTCCTTCAACGGTGGTACTTTAGATATTGATAGCAATGCAGGATGTGGAATAGACAACATCAACAACGAAAATATCACTTATGCAGATGATCCAAACGTTGTTATTGAAAACGGAGAATATCTCGTAGAAGTGCATTTGTGGTCTAATTGCAGTGTGCCTGATAATACTTCTTATTCGGTAGTAGCCCATTACGAAGGTCATTTAGTCCAACCTACTTCGGGAACGAATCCATTTTACGGAACGTTTGTACCATCAGACGGTGGTGGTGCCTTTAAAACAGCGATGAAATTTAACATTGGCAGTTCAGCAGCTAAAGGAGCAGATGCCTCAGCTTATTTTATAAATACGCCAAAGGCTGTTAAATTTGAATTTGATAAAAACAACAAAGTATTCGAAAACTTTGGAGTGAAAAAAGAGTAGTTCTTGACCCTATCGGGTTTTATAAAAGAGAAGTCGTTTATTACCGCTAAACGGCTTCTCTTTTTTTGTTGCTTACTTCAATAATCCTGCGCGTTCCAGCAAAGCAGTTTCGTCGGGTTCGTGACCGCGGAATCTTTTATAAAGCGTCATAGGATCTTCTGTACCTCCTTTTGATAGAATGTTGTGTTGAAAACTTTCAGCAGTTTCTGGATTGAAAATTCCCTTTTCCTGAAATAATTTAAACGCATCGGCATCCAAAACTTCTGCCCATTTGTAACTGTAATATCCGGCAGCATATCCTCCTTGAAAAATATGAGAAAATGAAGTGCTCATACAGTTTTCTGCTACATCCGGATAAAGTTGCGTTTTGTTGAATGCCGCCATTTCAAAAGATTTTACACTCTCAATGCCTTCCGGATTGGTATGATGCCACGCCATATCCAAAAAGCCAAAGCCCAACTGTCGTAATGTGGCTAAACCTTCCTGAAAATTGGCACTTTCCTTTATTTTTTCAATGTACTCCATGGGGATTACTTCGCCCGTCTGATAGTGTTTGGCAAAAAGTGCAAGCGCTTCTTTTTCGTAACACCAGTTTTCAAAAATCTGACTCGGCAGTTCTACGAAATCCCAATAAACGCCTGTTCCCGACAAACTCGGATAGGTTGTGTCGGCAAGCATGCCGTGCAACGCATGACCAAATTCGTGAAACAAGGTAGTCACCTCGTTAAAGGTCAATAAAGAAGGTTTGGAAGCCGTGGGTTTGGTAAAATTACAAACAATCGAAATATGAGGGCGTTCGTTTTTGCCTCTGTAATTCATTTGGGATTTATACGAAGTCATCCAAGCCCCGTTTCGCTTTCCGGAACGCGGATGAAAATCAGCATAAAGGATAGCGATAAACGCTCCGTTCTCATCAGTAACTTCATAAGTTTTTACCTCCGGATGGTATTTCTCAAGGGCATTCGTTTCTTTGAAGTTCAACCTGTAAAGTCGTTTGGAAATCTCAAAAACACCGTCAATCACATTTTTTAATTCAAAATAAGGTTTGAGTTTTTCGTCGTCCAAATCAAAAATGTGTTGTTTTAATTTTTCAGAATAAAAGGCAGCATCCCATTTTTCAAGTCTGTTGATGTTGTCGCGTTTTTTGGCAAACTGCGTGAGTTCCTCAAATTCTCTTTTGGCAGCCGGAAGTGCTTTTTCCAAAAGCGCTTTGAGAAAAGATTGCACCTTTTCAGGAGATTTTGCCATTCGTTCTTCCAAAACATAATGCGCATGACTGGAATAACCCAATAATTTGGCACGTTGATATCGCAACTCGACGATGCGCAACACATGCTTCTGATTGTCTAAAGAATCGTTTTGAAATCCTTTGGCGCCAAAAGCAATGGCTAATTCCTTACGACGTTCCCGATTTTCGGAATAAGTCATAAAAGGGATATAACTCGGATAATCCAACGTAAAAACCCATCCTTTTTTATTGCGTTCTTGGGCGGTTTGGGCAGCCATTTCAACAACGCCTTCCGGCAGTCCGACCAACTCTTTTTCATCGGTAAGTTGAAGTTCGTAACGATTGGTTTCTGCCAAAACGTTTTCGCCGAATTTTAAACTTAACTTCGATAACTCCGTATCGATTTCGCGTAGTTTTCTTTTTTTGTCTTCGGGAAGATTCGCACCGTTTCGAACAAAAGATTTGTATTTCCTGTCTAACAGCATTTCTTGCTCCGCCGTAAGATTGACCTCTTGTTTTTGATTGTAAACAGTTTTGATGCGTTCAAACAAAGCTTCATTCAATAACAAATCATTGCTGAATTCGGTAAGCATTGGAGAAACTTCTTGTGCGATTTTCTGAATTTCATCATTGGTTTCCGCACTGTTTAAATTAAAAAATACCGAAGCTGCACGATTTAATTGAAGTCCGGCGTATTCAAGTGCTTCAACTGTATTTTCAAAAGTGGGTGACTCGGAATTTTGAGAGATAGCATCTATTTCTGCTCTCGCTTTTTCGATAAGCTGCGAAATTGCCGGAAGAAAATGTGCTTCTTCCAATTGCTCAAAAGGAGCTGTGTCAAAAGGTTGTAAAAGAGGGTTTATATTTTGTGTGTTCATTTGTTTAATTTCTTTGCGCTTTCTTCAACTTTTAGTTTTAAGTTTTCTTTAAAAGCAGTAATTCGTTTTAAAATTTCCGGATTGGAAGCTCCAAGAATTTGTGCGGCTAAAATGCCGGCATTTCTTCCGCCGTCCAATGCAACGGTAGCTACAGGAACACCCGCAGGCATTTGCAAAATAGACAATACGCTGTCCCAACCGTCAATAGAATTTCGAGATTTTACGGGAACGCCAATCACAGGCAAGGGCGACAAGGAAGCCACCATTCCCGGAAGATGCGCCGCACCTCCGGCACCGGCAATAATGACCGAAATCCCGCGGGTGTGTGCATTTTTTCCATAATCAAATAATTTATCAGGCGTGCGATGTGCCGAAACAATATCGACGGCTGTTTCTATTTCCAATTCTTTCAGTACGTCGATGGCTTCTTGCATAATGCGCATATCGCTTGCACTTCCCATAATGATTCCGACTTTTTCCATGAGTTTCAAATTTAAGAATGCTGTTTGTGAATTACTTTGATGGTTTCTTTGACTTGTTCGGCAAGTTTTCGGGCTTCTCCGATATCCGGGTGCGTAATGGTAACATGACCCATTTTCCGAAACGGACGGGTTTCTTTTTTGCCGTAAATATGTGGCGTTACGCCCGGAAGATTCAAAATACGTTCGATGTTTTTATAATAAACCGCTCCCGTATGTCCTTCTTCGCCGACCAAATTCACCATAATTCCGTTGGTTTTACTTTCGGTAGCGCCCAACGGCAGGTTTAATATGGCGCGCAAATGCTGTTCAAATTGATTGGTATAAGATGCTTCAATGCTGTAATGACCACTGTTGTGTGGCCGTGGCGCTACTTCGTTGATGATAATCTCGTCGGTTTCCGTCTGGAACATTTCAACAGCCAGCAAACCGACATGTTCGAAAACGCAAGATACTTTTTCGGCTAATGCGCGTGCTTTGTTGGCCGCCGATTCATCGATACGCGCCGGACATATCACATACTCCACTTGATTCGCCGTGGGATGAAACTCCATTTCCACCACCGGATAAGTTTTGATTTCCCCTTGAGCATTCCGTGCTACGATGACGGCGAGTTCGTTTTTAAACGGAATCAGTTGTTCCGCAATGCAAGCATCTTCAGAAAGTGAATCCAAATCTGATGCTTGTCGAATCATGGCAACCCCGCGTCCGTCATAACCGCCGGTACAGCTTTTCCAGACAAAAGGAAAGTTGAGTTCACCATTGTTCAAGGCTTCAGCAAGCGCATGCTTGTTTTCAAATAGTTGGAAAGGAGCCGTGGGCAAATGGTGCTTTTCATAAAACTGTTTTTGGACACCTTTATTCTGAATCTTCTTAAGAGTGGCAGCACTTGGATATACTTTTACGCCTTCTTTTTCCAATTGTTCCAAGGCGCGAATGTTGACATTTTCAATTTCAATGGTCAATACATCCACATTTTTACCGAAGTTGTAAACCGTGTCATAGTCGGTTAAATCCCCTTGTGCAAAATGATTGCAAGCGATTTTGGAAGGCGCCTCAGCCGACGGATCCAGCACATGCGTTCGGATGTCCCATTTGCGGGTTTCATAGAGCAACATTTTGCCAAGTTGCCCCCCGCCCAATATTCCGAGTGTAAAATCGGATGAAAAGTAATCCATAATTACATTTTAGAGTTGCAAAGATAATCATCATCAATTTAAATAAGGTGGATAATGTATAATGTAGTTTAGGAGATAGCTGACAGATAAAATTGAATGAATTGCTATATTGCAAGATAATTTTAATCACCTCGGATTTTCAGGTTATTATTTAACAATCCTCGTGTCCGAATAGACTTTAAATCCGTTTTAAATTAATTGAATGCATTATGAATCAACTGCTTAATGTTTTAGTAAATAGTCAAGATAATTTTATCAACTTCACGCGGTTTGCAATTTTTATTGTTATGGTATGGATTGGCGGGTTAAAAGCTTTTCAATACGAAGCAGACGGAATTGTACCTTTTGTTATCAACAGTCCGTTGATGAGTTTTTTTTATAAAAATTCATCTGAAACGGTCATCAACGAAAAAGGCGAGACAGTTGCGGCTTATACATTACACAAAAATCCGGAAGGGAAAATGGTTGCTGATAATATCGCTTGGCACAAATCAAACGGAACTTATATATTCTCATACGGATTGGGGACGGTAATTGTAATCATCGGTCTGTTGACGCTTTTAGGGATTTGGTTTCCGAAGATTGGACTTTGGGGAGGATTGTTGACCTTTGGGATGTCTATAGTTACTTTGACTTTCCTAATAACCACGCCCGAAGTTTACGTGCCTAATTTAGGCGGAGATTCGCCCACACCGCATTATGGATTTCCCTATCTATCAGGTGCCGGAAGGTTGGTATTAAAAGATATAATCATGATGGGTGCCGGATTGATAACAGCCTCCGAATCTGCCAAACGGATAAGACAAAGTAAAATACAAATCAATAACTAATGCGTCAACGTGCATTTTAAGTGCGATATATTGCCTTAAACCTACTTTTTAAGACCATTTTGGTTTATTAGGAAAAATCTAACATCTTTTCAGGAAATGCATCCTATTTTTACAAAAGTGAAGGAAAATGGTAAGATAAAAATGAATTCAATTGTGTCCGTTTTTGGACTTGTATTGTTGTTATTGCTTTCACCTTGCAAGGTTAGGAATTTCATTCAAACTGAATTAGGAATTCCCACAATAAAAGTTCCACACAAGAGTAAATCTACAATTTCCCAATCAGATTGCCAGACTTTTGAGGTTGCTGTAACTTTCCATAATATTTCAAAACCAACCTTTCAGCAAGGCGATTTTCTAATATCGGATATTTCTTTTTCTGGTTTCACAAATTATTTTTTTAAACATACTTTCATCTTTGATGCATCGAGAAACAGAGAAGCTGTTGATGTTCCGCTGTATATTCTGTATCAGAATCTCAAGATTTATTCATAATTGATTTTTCAGAATGTGAAAACTTAAAGCAGTTGCTGTCAACTGCTATTTATCAATTATAAATATCAAAAATGAAATTACAAGAAAAAACTCTTGAAGTTAGCTACAAGTCTGTAGTTGTACTTCGCATTATGCTTAGCCTGATTTTTATAGTAGCAAGCACCAGTCATTTTTTAAATACCGAAAAAACCGTGAGCAGGATAGAAAATGCCTCTATGGGCTTTATCGGGAATATTATAGGCACACCCGAAACAGCTGTGATTCTATCAGGTGTTGTTATGTTAATTGCGGGTATGTCGTTACTTATAGGTTTTAAAACCCGAATCGCTGCAATTGTATTAATAGCAGTTTTAATTCCTATTACGCTGACCATACAAGTAGGACAAATGGCATCTTTAGGTCCCCTTTTTAAAAATGTGGCCATACTTGGCGGTCTTCTTTTTTTTAGTATTAATTCAAATTTACAAACTCAAAAACAATGAGAAATTCAATCATATTCATTACAACAATGTCCCTTCTGTTATTCGGAACAATCCGATTACAAGCACAAGATATTAATCCAACAAAGAATAATTATTTAGTGCTTTCAAAAAATATAGGACAACTTAAGCCTGTTCTATTGACTGCGGATGCATTAGCAGAAGAAGACGGGGAAAAATATGGAGCGTTTTACTTAATCTTTTGTGGCAAAACAGTTAATGACATTGAAAATAATCCGGATTTTAACGAACAGCTGAAAAAGGCAAAAGCCCAACACGTAAAAGTCTTTGTATGTGGAATTTCACTTTCAAAGTTCAACATAAATCCCGATACGTTGCCGGATAATCTTGAAATTACACCCAATGGTATTCTGTCTGGGTTTCAACTTGTTAAAAAAGGCTTCATAACGCTTACAATCTGATAACTTATAAAAAATGTAATTTAATAAATGATGCGGACTTTTCGCCTTTGAATTATAATAAATATTAGATTGACTTTATCCTAAAGGCAGTGAATCCAGATGTAACTATCTCGTTAAGCTGCCTTTAGATAGAAGTTAGATAAGACACTTTATTTAAGACTTCTGTCGTGAAGCGTGAAGCGTTTTTTAGTTGGAAGTTGAGAATTGAGTTTAAGTTTTAACATTGAGCTTCCCTAAATGGCGTTGACCGTTTTGATTAACTATTCATTATTCTTTTATGGTGCTTATAACGCAATGAAGCTCATCGCCATTGAAGAGTAACTTTTTTTAGAATAGTCAGAAGAACCCCACCCTCCTCAAATTGTAGATTGCAATGAGGAGGGTGGTTTTTTTGTTGGGAATCGATATGTTTAAATTTTTGTTAATTTTACTTCGGATAATTTTGTTTGAATATTTGCAAATAACACATAAAAAACTGAAAATATAATGAGTAAATTTTTAACTGGGGAGGATTTGGAAAACACCATATATGATATTATTTGGGAAGTAGAAAACACATTGCTGATTGTTTCTCCATACATCAAACTTGACGATTATTTCAAAAGATTATTTGATAAACATGAAAACAATCCTGAAATACATTTGATTTTGGTTTTTGGTAAAAATGAAAAAGAAGTTAAAAGAAGTATGAGTAAATCAGATTTTGATTATTTTAAAAAATTTCCTTTTGTAAGCATAGTGTATGTGCCAAATCTTCATGCTAAATATTACGGCAATGAAAGGAAAGGAATAACAACTTCAATTAATCTTTATGATTATTCATTTAAGAATAACATTGAATTTGGCATTTACTCTCAGCACAACCTCTTAAGTAGGTTTGTTAAATCGGCAGATAATGATGCTTGGAATGAATGTATGGAAATTGCCGAAAGCCATGAAGTTGTTTTTATAAAAAGACCTGTTTATGAAAATAAAAAACTAATTATAAGCTTAGGTAAAAATTATATAAAATCTGATGTCCTCTTTGATTCAACCGAAAAATTTTATGGTAATTTTCCAAACAAAAAATTTAAAGATAAAAGACTTAATGATTTTCCAGATGAATTGGAATTAGATTTAGTTTCAAATAATAGACCAAAAAGAGAAGTTGAAGAATCACGTGAATATGGGTTTTGCATTAGAACAGGAAAAAAAATAAAATTTAATCCAAAACAACCTATGAGTAAAGAAGCATGGAAAATATGGAATGAATATGGGAATGCTGATTTTCCCGAAAAGTATTGTCATAAAACAGGAGTAAAATCGAACGGGAAAACATCAATGAATAAACCTGTTTTGTGATAAAAAAATATAAATGAACAACGAAGTTTTTTATAATATCAGTGGAATAATTGAAAATAATAAAATCAAATGTTTGAACAGACTTTTAAGAATATAGATGACATACTCCACAAAGATGCTGGATGTGGTAGTGAATTGGATTATATCGAACAAACCTCATGGATTTTGTTCCTCAAGTATTTGGATGACTTGGAGAAAGACCGTGCTACAGCAGCTGAACTCACAGGTAAGGATTATACGCCTATAATCAACCGGGAATATCAATGGAGCGTTTGGGCAGCTCCGAAATTAGCCGATGGTAAAATAGACTATAATGCCCTTACAGGCGATGACCTATTGGATTTTGTAAACAATAAACTCTTTCCGTACCTCAAACAATTTAAGTTGAGTGCCGTAAGTGCCGATACAATTGAATATAAAATCGGTGAAATTTTCAGCGAACTGAAAAACCGTTTACAAAGTGGCTACAATTTGCGTGAAGTGATTAACCTCATTGACGAATTACGTTTCCGAACCCACGCAGAAAAGCACGAAATGAGCCACCTTTACGAAGATAAAATTAAAAATATGGGAAATGCTGGACGAAATGGTGGTGAATATTACACACCACGTCCACTGATTACAACGATTGTAAAAGTCGTTGACCCTAAGATTGGCGAAACGGTTTATGATGGAGCATCAGGTAGTGCAGGATTCTTGTGTGAGGCTTTTGCTTATATGAACAAACCTGGACTCTCTTCCAAAGATTGGGAAACTCTACAAAAACGAACTTTCTACGGAAAAGAGAAAAAATCTTTGGCGTATATCATAGGTACGATGAATATGATTTTGCACGGCGTGGAAGCTCCCAACATCGTCCATACCAATACACTTGCAGAAAACATAGCCGACATACAAGAAAAAGACCGCTATGATGTGGTGCTTGCCAATCCACCCTTTGGAGGAAAAGAACGTGCAGAAGTGCAACAGAACTTTCCCATCAAAACAGGTGAAACCGCATCGCTATTTTTGCAACATTTCATTAAAATATTGAGAGCAGGCGGAAGAGCGGGTATTGTTATCAAAAACACATTTTTGAGCAATACAGATAATGCCAGCATTGCTTTACGGAAAGAACTTTTACAAAGCTGCCACCTGCACACAGTTTTAGATTTACCCGGCGGAACCTTTACGGGAGCAGGTGTGAAAACCGTGGTGTTGTTTTTTGAAAAAGGGAAGCCTACTCAAAAAACTTGGTTTTACCAATTGAATCTTGACCGAAATTTGGGCAAGACCAACCCACTGAACGAAAAAGATTTGGCGGAGTTTGTGGAATTGCAAAAAACCTTTGCCGATAGTGAAAACTCGTGGACGGTAAACATAAATGACATAGACCAAACTACTTTTGATTTAAGCATAAAAAATCCCAATACGCCCGAAGCACCGCCTTTGCGTAAACCTCAAGAAATTTTGGAAGAGATGAAAGCATTGGATGATGAAAGCAACGCAATTTTGGAATCAATAAAAGATATGATTTAAAAATGAACAACGAAATCATCTTATATAGCCCCAATGAGATTGCCGAACATATAGAGGTGAGATTTGAAAATGAAACCGTATGGCTGAATCAATATCAACTTGCTGAACTCTTTCAAACGGATAGATCATCAATTACCAAACACTTACAAAATATATATTCAACGGGGGAATTGGATGAAAAAGCAACTTGTGCAAAATTTGCACAAGTTCGAAAGGAAGGCAATAGAAAGGTTACCAGAGAATTACTTAACTACAATCTGGATGTAATCATTTCTGTTGGATATAGAGTAAATTCAATAAAGGGTACACAGTTCAGAATATGGGCAACCAATATTTTACGGGATTATTTACTCAAAGGATATGCCCTGAACCAACGAATGAATCGTATTGAAAATAATGTGGATGATTTATCTCAAAAAGTCAATGAAATCTCATTGCAATTAAAAACGCAAGAACTCCCCACGCAAGGCGTGTTTTTTGACGGACAAGTATTTGATGCTTACGAACTCGCTT
>CAZWVT010000029.1:0-22979 GCA_964636665.1 uncultured Flavobacteriaceae bacterium | reverse complement strand
ATTACAACTTCTTTTGCCATAGTATAATAATTAGTTGGGGTTTTATTTATTTATATTAAGCAACCAATAAAAAGAATTGGTTTAATTAATTCCGTGCATCATTTTCTTCAATTTCCCCGAAATCAAGACAAGTATTAATCCTGCAATTCCGGGCAGTACTGCAAATATTAAAAAGAATATAGATAAGGAATATTTTGCACTGATTGTATCAATTAATCCACCGATTTGTGACCCTACAATATTTGCAATTGCAGAAGATGCAAACCACAATCCGAAAATCAAACCGACGAATTTTTTGGGTGATAATTTACTTACATAAGAAAGACCAACCGGTGATAGGCACAACTCTCCTGTTGTATGGAAAAAATAAGCTGCTACCAACCATAGCATACTCACAGAAGCTGTTGCTGCTCCTTGTGGAATATCTTTACTTCCATAAGCCAAGACTACAAACCCGATTCCAAGTAGGAAAAGTCCCATTGCAAATTTGATAGGTCCGGAAGGATTCCAGACTTTTTCCCACATTCTACTGAAGACAGCTGCAAGGGTAATGATAAAGAAAGAGTTCAAAATCTGAAACCAAGAAGCAACTACTTCAGTTTCCAAAGCAAAAAATTCTCTTTGTATTTTCCAGATTCCCAAAATCCATATAATTATAAAACTAATTAATGTAAACAAAATTGTAGCCGGATACGAGGATATCAGCTTTTTAGCCAAACCATATAAAACTACCGAAACAATTACCAATGGGAAAAGCGTGAGAATGGCATCAATCCACTTAAATGCCAAAGCGGCATTTCCTTCCAAGACACGTTGGGTATAATCCAATGCAAAAATACTCATCGAACCTCCGGCTTGTTCAAAAGCCAACCAGAAGAAAATACTAAAGAATATAAGTACGGATATAACAATCAGTCGGTCGCGAATTACTTTCGGAGATTCCTCTTTTACTTCTTCTTCTTTTTCTTTTTGAATTTCTTCAACTGTTTTTCCTGACTGTTCTTCGTCGTATTGAGTCGCCAAGATTTTTGGATCTAACCCTATTTTACCAAAATAATTTCTGGCAAAATAAAATTGCAGCATACCAAAGAACATAAAAACTCCTGCAAGTCCAAATCCGTAATGCCAACCTATTTTTTCACCGATATATCCACATAAAAGCATTCCCAAGAAAGCTCCTGCATTAATTCCCATATAGAAAATGGTATAACCGGCATCTTTCTTAGCACTGTTATCCGGATAAAGTTGCCCTACCATTGAAGAAATATTAGGTTTAAACATCCCGTTACCTAATATCATTAGAACCAATCCGATATAGAAAAAATTATTGTCGAAACCTTCAAGTGCCATCGAAGCATGACCCAACGTCATCATTACTGCACCTATGATAATTGCTTTTCTGAACCCTGTCAATTTATCGGCAATAATTCCTCCCAAGATTGGCGTGAGATAAACAAAACCGGTGTACCATCCGTAAAGGCTCATTGCTTCTGCCCGAGTCCATTCCCAACCTCCGTCGGCTAATGAACTCACTAAAAACAACGTTAATAATGCGCGCATTCCGTAATAACTGAAACGTTCCCACATTTCTGTAAAGAACAGCACTAGTAATCCGGCCGGATGCCCGATAACCATTTTATCATCTACACCTAATTTTTCAAGGTGAGCTAACAACTGAGGATCTTTTTCTTTTGTCATTTATTGAATAAAATTATGGATTCTTATAAGTTTTCTTTGATGTAATCAGTCATTAATGTATATAAATGTAGTCGTGTATTTCCGCCATAAATACCGTGATTTTTATCCGGATAAATACGCCAATCAAATGTTTTATTGGCTTGGATTAATTCTTCAATCAACACCATCGCATTTTGAACATGAACATTATCATCTGCGCTCCCGTGTATTAACAGATAATTTCCTTTTAAATTGTTGACGTGGTATAAAGGTGAATTCACATCGTAGCCTTTTGCATTTTCTTGAGGAGTTTTCATGTAACGTTCGGTATAAATCGTATCGTAAAATCTCCAACTTGAAACCGGCGCTACTGCGATTGCCATTTCAAAAACTTCGGGAGCTTGAAACAGGCAATTAGACGACATAAATCCGCCGTAACTCCAACCCCAGATTCCGGTACGTTCCGAATCGATATAAGGAAGTTCACTTAATTTTTTTGCTACCGCTATCTGATCTTCTACTTCGTATTTTCCAAGTTCCAACTGTGTCATTTTTTTAAAATCCCGACCTTTGTAACCCGTTCCTCTTCCATCCACAGAAACAACAATTATATCAAGTTCGTTGACAAGCATTTGATGCCAATAATCATTTAAACCCATCCATTGATTGGCGACCGTTTGAGAACCCGGTCCGGAATATTGATACAAAAACAAGGGATATTGTTTATTTTCATCAAAATCCAAAGGTTTAATCATATACATATTTAAATCTTCACCATGAATAGAGATGGTAGAAAATTCTTTTGGGGAAATTTTATAATTTCTTAAACGCTGCGACAAATCCGAATTGTCTTTAATTTCACGGAGTTGTTTGCCGTTTCTTGCATTGTGTAGCGTATATTTAGTAGGGGTTGTGGTATTTGAAAAAGTATTGATAAAATAGGAATAATCCGCACTGAATGCAGCTCGATTTGTTCCTGTTTCATCAGTAAGTCGTACTTTATTTCTTCCGGATGGCAGCATAGAATAAATATCACGATTGATATTGCCGTTTTCTGTACTTTGAAAATAAACCCTTCCGGTATTTTGATCAAAACCATAAAAGGCCGTTACTTCCCACGATCCTTTTGTCACTTGATTTAATAATTTTCCATTACGGTCGTAATGATAGATATGATTCCATCCATCTCTTTCGCTTGTCCAGAAAAAACTATTGTCATTCAAAAAAGTCAAATCGTCAGTGATATCCACATAAGCTTCATCTTTTTCTTGCATGATTAATCTGGAAGTTTGGTCTGTGGCATTGACAAAAACCAAATCAACTACGTTTTGATGACGGTTTGTTGCTCTAACACTGAGAATATTGTTGTCTTTAGTCCACAATATTCGGGGAATATAATAACTGTTATAGGAAGACAACTCTATTTCGTCAGCAGTTTTTGTATGCAAATCGTAAATGTATAAAGACACTTTTGAATTTGCTTCACCTGCTTTGGGATATTTAAATGTATCGGAATAGGGATACAATCCTTTTCCATAAACATCCATTGCAAATTCCGGTACTTCGGATTCGTCAAATTTTAGATAGGCCATTTTATTTCCTTGAGTACTCCACTCAAAAGCACGAACAAAAGCAAATTCCTCTTCATACACCCAATCGGTTAAACCGTTGATGATATGATTTTTTTTGCCGTCAGTAGTTACTTGTACGGTTTCGTCTGTCTCAAGGTTTTTGTAATACAGGTTGTTTTCATAGACATATCCTACTTTTTTTCCGTCGGGACTAAATTCGGGAGATTGAATCTTGTTTAATGAAACTAATTTGAAAGTTTTGGATGCTATGTCATAAACATAATAAGTTCCTCTTGTAGAGCGACGGTAAATAGGTTCTAAATCTGTTGAAAAGAGAATTTTATTCTCATCAGAATTAAATTTATACGAACTTATTCTATAAATTCCTTCTAGATTTTTTGAATCTAAAATGGTTTTGGTTTTTTCTCCGGATTTATAATCATACGCTTCTATGGTCGAGTTTCTGTCTCGGTAATTGTAATTTAATACTGTGTATTCCTTTCCGTTTTTTAGGGAATGAATGGCTTCCAATCCCTCTGTGCTAAATTGTCCTGTCCAAATTTCTTCAAGGGTTATGCTTCTGTTTTGAGCATAAATAGAAAAGGAAAAACCTATTAAAAACAGAAAAGTTAAAGGTAAAAATGAGCTTCTCAATTGTTAAAAAATTTAAGACCTCAATTTTACTAATTTTTTATGAAAGCACATACCATTTTCTGTTAAATAAGATTAACGCAAAGAATCAGAAAACAAGGACTTATTTATACTTTTTTAGTATTGGGTACTTTTAATTAAAATTTTACTCTTATCGATTTACCAACAGGTTGACAATCACCATTTAAATGCATCACACATTAAAAAAAGAGATTTCTAAAAACTTCTTGATTTTTAAAAACAGCTTATCAATTAGTGGTAGTAACAATGACTTTACGAACTAAAAAGTCATTTTCTTTCTAAAGGCAAAGTCGTACAACGCAACAAACCACCTTGTTTTCCTATTTCTGAATAGGGAACTTCCTCAACTTTAAAATGATTTTTATGCAGCCATTCATTGAGTCGGTCGAAGTTTTTTTCGGAAACGACAACATCAGGTGCAAGTGAGAAAACATTGCTTGTCATCTGGTACATTTCCTTTTTTGAAATGTGGAAACAGTTTTCTTTTCCAAAATAATTCACAAGCCATCCATATTCTTCTTCTACCAAAAATCCTTCTTTATGAATAATGGCTTTTCCTTGCCCCAAAGGTTGGAAACAACAATCCAAATGAAGCGCATTTTCTTCTGCAATCGTATTGCTCTTTTTTAAGCTGAAAGTTTTTACTTGCTTATGCGGAAACAGTTTTTGAAGATGTGCTGCGCCTTTTAAATTGGTACGTGCAGTAATAAAATCAGAATAATTTTCACTGTAATAAGTTCCAACAAAAATATATTCTCCCCAAGGCATCACATCACCTCCTTCAATATGTGCAGCTTCCGGGAAGTTTAAAATCTTATCGGGGTTCATTTGATTGATGATAGGTTTCATCGCCTCTATCTCCCGGGATCTATCCTCCAAGATGTTGGCAATCATAAACTTATCTTCAATTACAAAAGCAACATCTCTGGAAAAAATCTGATTGTAATCTTCAATCAATTCAGGGCGGTAAACAGTAACACCGTATTTTTGAAACACTTTGTTCAATGCTTCCATTTCTCGCACCATATCTTCATCTTTCGGATAAGTTCCGGCTTTGATATGCTCCGCAGATTTGGGATCGTATGCATCTTTTAATTCGGGAACAGGACCACTGCTGTCTGCTCTTCCTAACACGACACGTTCAAGCGGTGCTATTTCGTCTTGTATATTTAACCTAATCATTGCAGTAAATATAAAAAAAGCACTTCAAATAGAATACTTGAAGTGCTTTTAAAGATGTAATTTTATTTATCGTTCTTCCAAAGGAATGTAATCTCTTTTAGTTTCTCCTACATAAATTTGTCTCGGGCGACCAATAGGTTCTTTTCTCAATCTCATTTCTCTCCATTGTGCAACCCATCCCGGAAGGCGTCCCAATGCGAACATTGGCGTAAACATTTCTACCGGAATTCCCAATGCGCGATAGATGATTCCTGAATAAAAATCAACATTCGGATAGAGTTTTCTATCTACAAAATAAGAATCTTCCAAAGCTTCTTTTTCCAATGCTTTTGCAATATCGAGTACATCGTCTTCGATTCCCATATTTTCCAACACGCTGTCGGCAGCCTTTTTAATGATTTTTGCACGCGGATCGAAGTTTTTATAAACGCGGTGTCCGAAGCCCATCAATCTGAAAGGATCATTTTTATCTTTGGCTTTTGCCATAAATTTTTTCGTATCTCCTCCGTCTGCTTTAATGGCTTCAAGCATTTCAATTACAGCTTGGTTGGCACCTCCGTGAAGCGGCCCCCATAAAGCTGCAATTCCGGATGAGATAGAAATAAAGAGTCCGGCATGTGAAGAACCTACCATTCTCACTGTTGAAGTAGAACAGTTTTGTTCGTGGTCGGCGTGTAAAATCAACAATTTGTCCAGAGCATCGACTACGGTACTGTTACTCGTGTAATCTCCACTTGGAGATTTAAACATCATTTTGATGAAGTTCTCTACGTATCCAAGGGAATCACCACCGTAATCCAACGGCAATCCCATTCGTTTTCTGTAAGTCCAAGCTGTTAGAACAGGGAATTTACCTAAAATTTTTACGATGGCTTTGTACATATCCTCTTCACTGTCCACATTCACAGAAGATGGATTAAAAGCAACCAAAGCAGCTGTCAGCGAAGAAAGTACACCCATCGGATGAGCAGATTTTGGAAAACCGTCAAGGATTCTTTTGACATCCTCATCAACATGAGATTGTGCTTTGATATCTTTATGAAATTTTTCTAATTGTGCTTTGGTAGGAAGTTCACCGAAAATAAGAAGATAGCATACTTCCAAAAAATTTGCTTTTTCCGCCAATTCTTCAATGCTATATCCGCAATATCTCAAAACACCTTTTTCTCCGTCTAAGAAAGTAATGGAACTTTCGCAAGAACCTGTGTTTTTAAATCCTCTATCCAGTGTAACTACACCTCCGGTATCAGAACGAAGCGAGCTAATATCAATCGCTAATTCTTTTTCTGTACCTTCTACAATTGGTAAATCGTACTTTTTACCGTCAATTTCTAAAGTTGCTTTCTTTGTCATATATCTCTTAAAAACGCTTTATTTTAAATGAATGGCAATTTACTAAATCAATCGTGATTTTTAACAACTTCTTTTCTAATTGTTTGTTAAAAAGAACCGTTGTTACCGTATATAGCACAAGATAATATTATATCTTAAAAGCTTGCATTCCGGGATAATATCCGATGGTTCCCAGTTGTTCTTCAATTCTCAATAATTGATTGTATTTGGACATCCTATCACTTCGCGACGCAGAACCGGTTTTTATTTGCCCGCAATTTAAAGCCACAGCCAAATCAGCAATCGTACAATCTTCAGTTTCACCACTTCGATGGCTCATAACAGCTGTAAAACCGGCATTATGAGCCATATTAATCGCTGCAATGGTTTCTGTAAGCGTTCCTATTTGATTGACCTTGATAAGAATGGAATTTCCAATTTTTTCTGAAACACCTCTAAAAAGTCGTTCTACATTGGTTACAAATAAATCGTCTCCGACCAATTGAACTTTATTGCCAATTTTTTCTGTAAGTGTTTTCCAGCCTTCCCAATCGTTTTCGTCCATTCCATCTTCTATTGAAATAATAGGATATTTCTCGGTCAATGTTTTCAGATATTCAGCTTGTTCTTCGGGAGTACGGACTTTTCCTTTTTCCCCTTCAAATTTGGTATAATCATATTTTCCATTGACATAAAATTCAGCCGCCGCACAATCCAAAGCGATTTTGATGTCTTCGCCAAATTTATAACCTGCATTTTTAACTGCCTCGGCAATCGTGTCCAAAGCATCTTCAGTTCCTGCTAAGGTTGGTGCAAATCCACCTTCATCTCCAACGGCCGTGCTGAGGTTTCTGTTTTGTAAAACTTTCTTTAAGTGATGAAAAATTTCAGAACCTATTTGAAGTGCTTCCGAAAAATTAGTTGCGGTTACCGGCATAATCATAAATTCCTGAAAAGCAATTGGCGCATCACTGTGCGAACCGCCGTTAATGATGTTCATCATTGGAACCGGAAGGGTTTTGGCACTAACGCCTCCTACATATCTGTATAGTGGTATTCCCAATTCTTCGGCAGCAGCTTTTGCACAGGCTAGAGAAACCCCGAGAATTGCATTTGCTCCCAATTTTGATTTATTGGCAGTGGCGTCTAAATCAATCATTGTTTTGTCTATCAATTCTTGTTCTAAAACTGAGGTTCCAATCAATTTTTCTTTGATGATTGTATTTACATTTTCAACAGCTTTTAGAACGCCTTTCCCCATGTATTTTTTTCCCCCGTCACGCAATTCTACAGCTTCGTGTTCACCTGTAGATGCACCTGAAGGAACAGCGGCACGTCCCATAAAACCGTTTTCAGTGTAAACATCAACTTCAACTGTCGGATTTCCTCGTGAATCAAAAATTTGTCTTGCTCGAATGTCAATAATGAATGCCATAATTTGGTTAAGTTATTTAGATTATGTTTTAATTATTTTTTCAATTTTTCTATAAAATCATTCCATAAAGCTTCAGAATCTGTTGCGCCTTTGTGAGATGAAGGATAATATTGTACGGAAAATGCATTCCCATTTTTCAGTCGCATTCCTTCTACACTGGAATCATTTAAATCGATATGTGTCAATTCCAATTCTGGATGGGATTCAACTTCATTTTTATTTACTCTATATGCATGATTCTGTGCTGTAATTTCTGCAATTCCGCTTAAAAGATTTTTTGTAGAATGATTTAAACCGTGATGTCCAACATTCATTTTTTCAGATTGAACTCCTTTGGCAAGCGCCATAAGATTGTGACCAATTCCAACTGCAAACAAAGGCTTGTCTGTTTTAAGAATGTCTTGAATTAATTGCACTCCGTTCTCTATTTCCATCGGATTTCCCGGACCTCCTGCGATAAAATAACCGTCAGGGCTAAATTCTGCAAGTTCGGAGAAAGTTACATTATGTGGGAATACTTTAATAAAACACCCTCGTTTTACAAGAGGGTGCAGAAGGTTTTTTTTCATTCCGAAATCCAATGCGGCGATCCTGTATTCGGCGTCTTCTTCTCCCAAATTGTAAGTGTTTTTAGTTGAAATTGTCTCTAATAATTCTTCCGTATTTGGACTTTTATATTCTTTAAGTTGATTTTTTAAATTCTCAATGTTATTTACCTCCGTAGAAATTATCGCCGGCATCGTTCCGTTATCTCGAATGTGAGCAGTTAGTGCACGCGTATCTACATCCGAAACGATAAATACATTACTCTCTTCCAAAAACTCTTGAAGTGACCCATCAGCTCCTTCTCGTGAATAAAAATCTCCAAAATTCCTAGATATTAATCCTGATATTTTAGCTTTTTCAGATAAAATATCATCTTTTTTAATTCCGTATCCACCGATATGAGCGGTAGCAGAAACAACTATTTTGCCTGAATAAGAAGGATCCAAAAACAAATCTTCATATCCTGACATTGCGGTCGTGAAACAAATTTCTCCGGTTACAGTTTTGGATACGTTTCCTACTGCAATACCGTTAAAGAGCGTGCCGTCTGCAAGAAGAATTACGGCTTTTGTCGGGTTGTGGAATTTCATTGAATTTGTAGTTTTCATTTTTTTGAGGTGAGGTGAGGATTTTTAAAATTTTCGCAAAAATAATACAAAAAAGAAACAAATGAAAACTGAATTATCTTCTTTTATAAAATTTAAGATTTTTGTATGGATATGACTTAGCATTGTTTCCTTGAAAGATTTAGGTATTTAAAATAAAAAAAGACAAACCAGATGATGGTTTGTCTTTTTTTATTTATTAGAATCTCAGCCTATTTGGCCACATTTTCTATTCTTCTTCTTGAGAGGATTCGTCAGTCTTTTCAGTAGCTTCAGTAGCTGCTGTTGAAGCTGTCGCGGCGGCGGCGGCACCTACAGATGACTTACCACCTCTTCTGCTTCTACGCGTAGATTTCTTCTTAGTGGCTTTTGCAGCATTGTATAACTCATTAAAATCAACAAGTTCTATCATTGCCATTTCTGCATTGTCACCTAAACGATTTCCAAGTTTAATAATTCTCGTGTAACCGCCCGGTCTGTCTCCTACTTTTGGAGCCACATTTCTAAAAAGTTCTGTAACTGCTTCTTTTTGCTTTAATTTTGAGAAAACAACACGTCTGTTATGCGTAGTATCTTCTTTAGATTTAGTTACTAAAGGTTCAACATAACGTTGAAGGACTTTAGCTTTAGCTACAGTAGTATTGATTCTTTTGTGTTCAATTAAAGAACTAGCCATATTGGCTAACATAGCATTTCTATGAGCGGTTTTTCTACTTAGTGAATTGTTCTTTTTTCCGTGTCTCATGACCTTTTGTTTTAATCATCATCTCGCTACGACCCATTCTGAGGAGCAAAATATGACGAGTTATTTATTTTTTTTAATCGCGATCTAATTTGTATTTGGATAAATCCATACCAAAATCAAGACCTTTGTTGCTTACAAGTTCTTCTAATTCTGACAATGATTTTTTACCAAAATTTCTAAATTTCATCAAATCGCTTTTGTTATAAGTAACCAAATCACCTAAGGTATCTACTTCGGCTGCTTTCAAACAGTTCAATGCCCGCACTGAAAGGTCGAGATCTACTAACTTGGTTTTTAGCAACTGACGCATATGGAGTGATTCTTCATCGTAAACTTCTGTTTGTGCAATTTCATCAGCTTCTAATGTGATTCGTTCATCGCTAAAAAGCATAAAATGGTGAATCAACGTTTTTGCAGCTTCTGTCAATGCATCTTTTGGATGAATAGAGCCGTCTGTAACAATCTCAAAAACCAACTTTTCGTAATCTGTTTTTTGTTCTACCCTAAAGTCTTCAATACTATACTTAACGTTTTTAATAGGAGTATAGATTGAATCAGTAAATATAGTACCCAAAGCAGCATTTGATTTTTTGTTTTCTTCTGCAGAAACGTAACCGCGACCTTTTTCAATGCTGATTTCCATATTGATATTTGTACCGGACTCCATATTGCAAATCACCAATTCGGGATTGAGAATTTGAAATCCTGAAATAAATTTTTGGAAATCTCCAGCAGTTACTTGTTCTTTTCCAGAGACAGAAATCGTTACGGTTTCGTTATCTATTTCGTCAATCTGTCTTTTAAAACGAATTTGCTTAAGGTTCAAAATAATTTCTGTAACATCTTCTACTACGCCTTTGATTGTAGAAAATTCATGCTCTACGCCTTGGATTCGGACCGAAGTTATTGCAAACCCTTCTAATGAAGAAAGTAGCACTCGCCTCAATGCATTACCGATAGTAAGACCATAACCGGGCTCCAAAGGGCGAAATTCGAATTTCCCTTCGAAATCGGTAGAATCTACCATTATAACTTTATCAGGCTTTTGAAAACTAAATATGGACATAATTGACTTTCTCTTTTTATTATTTAGAATATAATTCAACGATTAACTGCTCATTGATATTTTCAGGAATTTGAATACGCTCGGGAATAGAAACATAGGTTCCTTCTTTTTTATCATTATTCCAGGTAATCCACTCATAAACTTGAGATGAATTGCCTAATGAATTGGTAATTAATTCCAAAGATTTTGATTTTTCACGAACGCCTACCACATCTCCTGTTTTAAGTTGATAGGAAGGAATATTAACTTTTTCTCCGTTTACGGTAATATGTCTGTGCGTTACAAGTTGTCTTGCGCTTGCACGGGTTGGTGCGATTCCCATTCTGTAAACTACGTTATCAAGTCGAGATTCACACATCTGAAGTAGCACTTCACCGGTAATTCCGGGGGCTGAACTTGCTTTCTTAAACATATTACGGAATTGACGCTCTAATATTCCATAGGTATAGCGTGCTTTTTGCTTTTCATTTAGCTGAATTGCATATTCCGATTTTTTTCCACGACGACGACTGTTTCCGTGTTGCCCCGGCGGGTAATTTCTTTTTTCGAAAGATTTGTCACTTCCGAAGATTGGTTCGCCAAATTTTCTGGCGATTTTTGTTTTTGGACCAGTATATCTTGCCATATAAATTTTGTTTTGAAGATAAATGCTAAATTAAGGTCATAATTCGCTTACGCAATCCTTTAGCACTTGATAATCTTCAGGATTATACTCTTACTTAAATTAAACTCTTCTTCTTTTTGGAGGACGGCATCCGTTATGTGGCATTGGAGTTACATCGATTATTTCGGTAACTTCAATTCCGGAATTGTGAATGGCTCGAATTGCAGATTCTCTACCATTACCGGGACCTTTAACATACACTTTTACTTTACGTAGTCCTGCATCATGAGCTACTTTTGCACAATCTTCAGAAGCTACTTGTGCAGCATAGGGAGTATTCTTTTTAGAACCTCTGAAACCCATTTTTCCGGCAGATGACCACGAGATAACATCTCCGTTTTTATTTGTAAGGGAAACGATAATATTGTTAAACGATGCATTGATATGAGCTTCCCCAATTGCATCGACATTAACTTTGCGTTTCTTTACGGTTTTTGTATTTTTTTGAGCTTTTGCCATAACTTTAAGTGATTTAGCGATCGAATGATTTAAGTCAGTTCGAGTCGGCTATTATTATTTAGTTACTTTTTTCTTGTTAGCAACAGTTTTACGTCTTCCTTTTCTAGTACGTGAGTTATTCTTTGTTCTTTGTCCTCTAAGCGGGAGTCCTGAACGGTGGCGAATACCTCTGTAACAACCAATATCCATTAAACGTTTGATGCTCAAATGAACTTCACTACGTAATTCACCTTCGATTTTAAAAGCCCCGACAGCTTCACGAATTGCTCCGATTTCGTCATCGTTCCATTCGTGAACCTTTTTGTCTTCGTCAACCTCGGCTTTTTTTAATATATCCTTAGCACGGCTCTGACCGATTCCATAGATATATGTTAACGCGATTACACCCCTTTTTTGTTTTGGGATATCTACACCTGCGATTCTTGCCATAATTATCCTTGTCTTTGTTTAAATTTTGGATTCTTTTTGTTTATAACATATAGTCTGCCTTTTCTGCGAACAATTTTGCAGTCGGCACTTCTTTTCTTTACGGATGCTCTTACTTTCATCTCTTTTTGTTTTTGTTTGCTTGCAAATTAAAAATTTGCATTGTTTTTTATTCCACCTTAATGGATTTGAGTTTATTAATATCTGTATGTAATTCTTGCTTTTGTTAAATCATACGGGCTCATTTCAAGTTTTACTTTATCGCCCGGTAATAATTTAATATAGTGCATACGCATCTTACCGGATATGTGAGCAGTAACAATATGACCATTCTCCAACTCTACCCGGAACATTGCATTTGATAGTGCTTCTACTATCGTTCCATCTTGCTCTATTGCATTTTGTTTAGCCATCTATTTTAATTTTTTATAATCGTTAAGCTACAGCTTTACGGTTTTTTCCACTTTTCATCAATCCGTCGTAATGACGATTCAACAGATACGAATTGACCTGTTGCATAGTGTCGATCGCAACCCCAACCATAATGAGCAGTGAGGTTCCTCCGTAGAACAATGCCCATCCTTGCTGAATTCCCATTAATTTTACTACAAATGCAGGGAAAACTGCTAACAATGCAAGGAAAATTGAACCCGGCAATGTAATTTGAGACATAATCCTATCTAAATATTCTGCCGTTTGAGTTCCGGGCTTTATCCCGGGAATAAATCCACCACTTCTTTTCAAATCGTCAGCCATTTTGTTGGTAGGAACTGTAATTGCAGTATAGAAATAAGTAAATATTATAATTAAAATTGCAAATACAATATTATACCACAATCCAAAGATATCACTAAATATGGTTTGGATGCTCTGTGAAAATTCTCCGTCAGACAAACTAGCGACTGTTGAAGGGACAAACATAATTGCTTGTGCAAAAATGATAGGCATCACTCCGGAAGCATTTAATTTTAACGGGATAAACTGACGTGCGCCGAAAATATTCTTTTCAAAACCTCCGGAAGCTGTTCTTCTTGCATATTGAACCGGTATTTTTCTGACCGCCATAACAAGCATTACAGAAAGTAAAATAATAACGAACCACAATACCAATTCAATTAAAATCATGATAAGTCCTCCGTTAGACTCTACAACTCTCGATACGAATTCTTGAGCAAATGATTGTGGTAAAGTGGCGATAATCCCAACCATAATTAAGATTGAAATTCCGTTTCCTACCCCTTTATCAGTGATTTTTTCACCCAGCCACATTGCAAAGATTGTACCGGTAACCAGAATGATTACCGAAGACACGTAGAACATGACACTTTGACCCATTATAAACGCTTCAGCAGGCACTCCCATCGCAGGAAGACCGGCTAAATAACTAGGTGCTTGAACCAAACAGATTCCAATTGTTAACCATCTGGTAATCTGGTTGATTTTTTTTCGTCCGCTTTCTCCTTCTTTTTGTAATTTTTGAAGATAAGGAACTGCAATCTGCATAAGCTGGACTACAATAGAAGCGGAAATATAAGGCATAATACCAAGAGCAAATACGGAAGCATTAGCAAAAGCTCCTCCTGTAAAAGCGTTTAGTAATCCTCCTAAACCACCGCCTTCAAACCTTCCGGCAAAAGATGCTAACATGTCCGCATCAATACCCGGCAAAACTACTTGTGCACCAAAACGATATACAAGTAACAAACCAAGCGTTAAGATAATACGTTCACGTAGTTCTTTAATTTTCCATACATTCTTTAAAGTATCAATAAATTTCATCCTTCAAAGGTGTTATAATGTTATTACCTCACCGCCAACAGCTTCGATTGCTTCTTTAGCGGAGGCAGTAAATTTATGAGCTGATACCTTAAGTTTAGATTTAATCTCTCCGCGTCCGAGAATTTTTACTAATTCATTTTTTCTGACGAGTCCGAGGCTGTATAATGATTCAAAATCTACAGTATCTGTTATTTTTTTATCATCTACTAACTGTTGAAGCGTATCTATATTTATTCCTTTATACGTTACGCGATTAACATTGGTAAACCCAAATTTTGGAATACGACGTTGAAGTGGCATTTGTCCACCTTCAAAACCGATTTTCTTAGAGTATCCTGAGCGTGATTTTGCTCCTTTATGTCCACGTGTAGAGGTGCCACCTTTACCGGAACCTTGTCCGCGACCTACTCGCTTGCCTTTATTTCTCACCGAACCAGCGGCGGGTTGTAAGTTACTTAAATCCATGAGTTTATAATTATACTGTTTCTACTGAAACTAAGTGATTGACTGATTTTATCATTCCTTGAATGCTTGGATTATCTTCGTGTTCAACAGTTTGACCTATTTTACGAAGCCCCAAAGCCTCCATTGTACGTTTTTGATTTTCAGGGCGTTTTATTACGCTTCTTATTTTTGTTACTCTAATTTTTGCCATCTCTCTCAAATATTTAACCGTTGAATACTTTTTCAAGTGATATTCCGCGTTGTTTAGCAATGGTTTGGGCACTTCTCAATTGCAAAAGTGCATCAAAAGTAGCTTTCACTACGTTATGAGGGTTTGAAGAACCTTGAGATTTAGAAAGCACATCGTGTACTCCTAAAGACTCCAATACTGCACGCACCGGTCCTCCTGCAATAACCCCTGTACCGGGAGCAGCCGGAATTAGATTTACGCGTGCACCACCGTATTTTCCTTTTTGTTCGTGAGGAATGGTTACTTTATGAAGCGGAATCCGAACCAGATTCTTTTTAGCATTTTCTATTGCTTTTGCAATTGCTGTAGCGACATCTTTAGATTTTCCCAATCCGTGTCCGACCACTCCTTTTTCATCTCCAACAACTACAATTGCTGAAAATCCAAAAGCTCTTCCTCCTTTGGTCACTTTAGTAACACGTTGTACTCCTACCAATCGATCTTTTAATTCAAGACCTCCGGGCTTTACAATTTCTACGTTTTTATAATCTTGATACATATTTTTGTAGTGCTTAGAATTTAAGGCCTCCTTCGCGAGCCCCATCAGCTAATGATTTTACTCTTCCATGATACAAATATCCGCCACGGTCAAAAGAAATAGTTTCGATTCCTGCTTTTAATGCTTTTTCAGCCAAGCTTTTGCCTACTAATTTTGATGTTTCGGTTTTATTATTATCTTTTGCATCAATTTCTTTGTCTTTTGATGAAGCAGCAACGAGTGTTTTTCCGCTTTCATCATCGATCAATTGTGCATATATTTCCTTATTACTTCGAAAAACTGCCAAACGTGGACGGCTTGAAGTACCGGAAATCGTCTTGCGAATTCGCATACGCAAACGTTGTCTTCTCTCTTGTTTTGTTAATGCCATGTCGTTTTATATTTTTATAGAACTATCGGGGGATGCTTTTAAATTTACAGCCTATTTAATAGTTCTTTGTTATGCAGATTTTCCTGCTTTTCTTCTCAATTCTTCTCCAACAAATTTGATTCCTTTTCCTTTGTAAGGTTCAGGTTTACGGAAGCTTCGAATCTTGGCAGCTACTTGACCAACCAGCTGTTTGTCATGTGAAGTAAGTTTTACTATCGGATTTTTTCCTTTTTCAGAAACCGTTTCTACTTTTACTTCAGGAGCAATTTCCATAACAATATTATGAGAAAATCCAAGAGCTAAATCCAATTTTTGCCCTTGATTACTTGCTCTATATCCCACTCCTACCAATTCTAGTTGTTTGGTCCAGCCTTCACTGACGCCAACTATCATATTGTTGATTAACGCTCTGTACAATCCGTGTTTTGCAACATGATCTTTAGATTCTGAAGGACGTTCTATAATTATTTGATTATCTTCTACTTTTACAGCAATTTCATCAAAGTTTTGAGAGAGTTCTCCCATTTTTCCTTTAACAGTAATTACGTTATCAGTAATATCTATTGTAATCCCTTGTGGAACTTCGATTGGATTTTTTCCTATTCTTGACATAATATCCTATTTTTTAGTAAACGTAGCATAACACTTCACCACCAATATTTTGAGATTTTGCTTGTGTTCCCGTCATTACTCCTGAAGAAGTAGAAACGATAGCAATTCCCAATCCATTTAGAACGCGAGGAAGTTCTTTTGAACCTACATACTTACGTAATCCCGGTTTACTCACTCTGCGAATTTCTCTGATAATGGGTTCTTTTGTAAGCTTGTCATATTTCAATGCAATCTTGATACTTCCTTGAGGAGAAGATTCATCATCAAATTTATAACTTAAAATATACCCTTGGTCAAAAAGGATTTTTGTAATCTCCTTTTTAAGGTTCGAAGCCGGTATTTCGACAACACGATGTCCGGCTCTAACAGCATTTCTAATTCTGGTTAGATAATCTGCAATTGGATCTGTATTCATTTATTGCAATTTGCGAATATGGTTTTTGATTATAATCAAACCTTTATTCAAGTTAATGTTTATAATATTTAAATTACCAAGATGCTTTTTTCACTCCCGGGATAAGACCTTGATTTGCCATTTCACGAAAAGTCACACGAGACAATCCGAAGACTCTCATATATCCTCTTGGTCTTCCTGTCAATTTGCATCTGTTATGTAAACGTACCGGAGACGAATTTGCAGGTAGTTTTTGTAGTGCTTCCCAATCGCCGGCTTCTTTTAAAGCTTTGCGTTTGGCGGCATATTTTTCTACCATTCGCGCTCTTTTACGCTCACGGGCTTTCATTGATTCTTTAGCCATAATTCTAATTCTTTTTAAAGGGTAATCCCAATTCTTGTAATAGCGATTTTGCTTCTTTATCTGTTTCTGCAGAGGTTACAAAAGTAATATTTAATCCTTCAATCTTCTTGATTTTATCAATATCAATCTCGGGGAAAATGATTTGCTCTGTAATTCCTAAAGAATAATTACCTCTACCATCAAAACCTGTGGCTTTAATTCCGTTAAAGTCACGAACTCGCGGTAATGCAGAAGTAATTAATCTGTCTAAGAATTCATACATGCGCTCTCCTCTGAGTGTTACTTTCACACCGATAGGCATTCCTTTTCGAAGTTTAAAGTTAGCCACGTCCTTCTTCGAGACTGTGGGAACTGCTCTTTGACCTGTAATTTTGGTCAACTCTTCAACAGAATAATCTATCAATTTTTTATCAGCCACTGCGGCTCCAACTCCTCTGGAAACCACAATGGATTTTAATTTCGGTACTTGCATGACGTTATTGTAACCAAATTCGTCTTTGAGTGCATTAATGACTCTGCTGTTGTACTCTTGTTTAAGTCTAGGTATATATGCCATAACTAAATTGCTTGATTCGATTTTTTTGAAAATCGTATTTTCTTTTCATTTTCCATTCGATATCCTACTCGTGTTGGCTTTCCACTTTTGGAGTCAATCAACGACAAGTTAGATATATGGATTGGAGCTTCTCTTTTTGAAATTCCGCCTTGTGGGTTTTGAGTGCTTGGTTTTTCGTGTTTAGACACAATATTCACACCTTCCACGATTGCTTTGTTTTTTTCGGGCAATACACGAAGTACTTTGCCTTCTGATCCTTTGTGATCTCCGGCAATAACAACTACTGTATCTCCGGTTTTTATTTTAAGCTTTGTCATGATAGTTTTCTATTATAGCACTTCAGGTGCCAATGATACTATTTTCATAAATTGCTTGTCACGAAGTTCACGAGCTACAGGACCGAAAACACGTGTCCCTCTCATTTCTCCTTGCGTATTAAGCAAAACGCAAGCGTTATCATCAAATCGAATGTAAGATCCGTCAGGACGTCTAACCTCTTTAACGGTACGTACGACAACGGCTGTAGAAACAGATCCTTTTTTTACGTTTCCATTTGGAGTGGCTTCTTTTACTGAGACGACAATTTTATCTCCGATTGAAGCGTATTTTTTCTTTGTACCGCCCAATACTCGGATGCATAGAACTTCTCTTGCTCCGGTATTGTCAGCTACTTTTAGTCTTGATTCTTGTTGTATCATGATTACTTCGCTCTTTCAATTATTTCTACTAATCTCCAGCACTTGGTTTTACTCAAAGGACGTGTTTCCATAATCCTTACAGTATCTCCTTCGTTGCAGTCGTTGGTTTCATCGTGAGCGACATATTTTTTTGTCTTGGTCACGAATTTACCATACATCGGGTGTTTAATTTTTTTAATCTCAGCAACTACTATGGACTTATCCATTTTGTTGCTTGTCACAACACCAATTCGTTCTTTTCTTAAATTTCTAATGTTCTGTTCCATCTTTCAACTGTAGGAATTATTGTACTTCTCTTTTGGTTAATTCTGTAGCAATACGCGCAATTGTTCTTCTTTGCAAACGAAGTTGAATTGGGTTTTCCACCGGTGAAATAGCATGTGCCATTTTTAAATTCATATAAGCTTTTCTGAATTCAACAAGTGTTTCTTGTAATTCAGATGTAGATGCTTTATTAATTTCTGATTGTTTCATTTCTCAAAAAATTATTCTTGGAGTTCCCTAGACATTACAAACTTTGTTTTTACCGGAAGTTTTTGCGCAGCAAGACGCAGTGCTTCTTTTGCAGTTTCCAGAGAAACTCCGGATACTTCAAATAACATCCTTCCAGGTTTGATAACTGCAACATAATGTTCCACAGCTCCCTTTCCTTTTCCCATACGAACCTCAAGAGGTTTTTTGGTGATGGGTTTGTCAGGGAAAATCATAATCCATAGGGATCCTTCCCTTTTCATATAACGAGTTGCGGCAATACGCGCAGCTTCGATTTGACGAGCTGTAAGAAATTCAGATTCCAATGATTTAATACCGAAGGTTCCGTATGATAATTGGTTTCCGCGTTCTGCGTTGCCCTTCATACGACCTTTCATTTGTTTGCGATACTTTGTTCTTTTAGGCTGTAACATGTTTTCCTAATTTTTAAAAATTACTTTCTACGGCGAGATCTTCCTCCACCGCGTCCTGCCGGAGCACCTTTTCCTCCTTTTTTACCTGTGGACAATCCTACAAGTGGAGATAATTCGCGCTTACCATAGACTTCGCCTTTCATGATCCATACTTTCACTCCCATTCTACCATAAGTAGTATGTGCTTCAGCTAATGCATAATCGATATCGGCTCTAAAAGTAGATAAAGGAATACGTCCTTCTTTATACGTTTCTGACCGTGCCATTTCAGCACCATTCAATCTTCCGGAAATCTGAACTTTAATTCCCTCTGCATTCAATCTCATCGTTGCAGCTATAGCCATTTTAATTGCACGACGATAAGAAATTCGACTTTCAATTTGGCGCGCAATACTCGATGCTACAAGAAATGCGTCAAGTTCAGGTCGTTTAATTTCATGAATGTTTATCTGTATTTCTTTATCTGTAATTTTCTTAAGCTCTTCTTTTAGCTTGTCTACTTCTTGTCCACCTTTTCCGATGATTATTCCGGGTCTAGCGGTAGTAATAGTAACGGTTACAAGTTTTAAAGTACGCTCAATAATTACTCTACTCACACTAGCCTTATTCAAACGGGCGTGGATGTATTTTCTAATCTTATCGTCTTCGACGAGTTTATCGCCATAGTCATCACCGCCATACCAGTTGGATTCCCAACCTCTAATAATACCTAAGCGATTTCCGATTGGATTTGTCTTTTGTCCCATTTAATTAATTGCTTTGTGTGTTATCATTTTCTCCTAAAACCAAAGTGACATGGTTGGAGCGTTTTCTAATTCTATGTGCCCTTCCTTGTGGTGCAGGACGCAATCTTTTTAGCATCGTTCCTCCATCCACTCGGATTTCTTTAATAAACAAATCAGCATCTTCAATAGAAGCGTCTTCATTCTTTGCTTGCCAGTTTGCGATAGCTGACAAAAGAAGTTTCTCTAATTTTCGAGAAGACTCTTTTGAACTGAATCTCAAAATATTAAGGGCTTTGTCAACTTTCTCTCCACGTACAAGATCCGCCACAAGACGCATCTTTCTTGGAGAAGTAGGACAATTATTCAATTTAGCCAAGTAAATGCTTTTCTTAGCTTCTTTGATTCTTTCTGCTCTTTCTCTTTTACGAACTCCCATGGTCTATTATCTTTTTCCTTTATTTTTAGCACCTGCGTGACCACGGAATGATCGTGTAGGTGAAAATTCTCCTAATTTATGACCTACCATGTTTTCTGTTACATATACAGGCACAAATTGTTTTCCATTATGAACTGCGATTGTCTGTCCGACAAAGTCAGGAGTAATCATAGATGCACGTGACCAAGTTTTGATTACTGTCTTTTTATTACTCTCAACATTTTGCTGAACTTTTCGCTCTAACTTATAATGAACGTAAGGTCCTTTTTTTAATGATCTTGCCATAACTTATTTCTTTCTACGTTCCAATATGAATTTATTACTTGCTTTTGTTCTTGAACGGGTTCTATAACCTTTAGCAGGTATTCCTTTTCTAGAACGCGGATGTCCTCCGGCAGCTTTACCTTCTCCACCACCCATCGGATGATCCACAGGATTCATAACAACTGCACGAGTACGTGGTCTTCTTCCCAACCATCTGCTTCTTCCGGCTTTTCCGGAAACAATCAATTGATGATCGTGATTAGATACCGCTCCGATAGTCGCCATACAATTATTTAAAATCAAACGGGTTTCACCGGATGGTAATTTAATGGTAGCATATTTTCCTTCTTTTGCCATTAATTGCGCAAAAGCACCGGCACTGCGAGCCATAACAGCTCCTTGACCGGGACGTAGTTCTATACAAGAAATGACTGTTCCCAAAGGAATCGACGATAATTGCATTGCGTTTCCAATTTCGGGAGCAACAGATTCACCGGAAACAATGTTTTGTCCTACTTGAAGACCGTCCTGCGCAATGATGTATCTTTTTTCCCCATCTTGGTAATTTAACAATGCTATAAATGCTGTTCTGTTCGGATCGTATTCGATAGACGCAACAGTTGCAGGAATTCCTGATTTATCGCGTTTAAAGTCTATGATTCGATATCTTCTTTTATGACCACCACCTCTGTTTCTCATGGTCATAACACCTTGACGATTTCGTCCACCGGTCTTTTTTATCGGAGCAAGTAAAGACTTTTCCGGCTTATCGGTAGTAATGGCGTCAAATCCGTTTACAACCTTAAAACGCTGACCGGGGGTGATTGCTTTTAGTTTTCTTACTGACATGTGTCTAATTAAAAATTAGAGATATTAAATCTCATTATTATAAAAATCTATAGTATCACCTTCCGCCACCTGTACAATTGCTTTTTTGTAAGCATTTGTTTTACCAGTTTGAACGCCCGTTTTGGTATAACGGACTTTTCTATCAGGGCGGACATTAATAGTTCTAACTTTATCTACAGAAACTCCATAAGCAGCTTCCACAGCTTCTTTAATTTCTATCTTATTCGCACGCATATCCACATAAAATGTAAATACGTTTCGCTTTTCTGCAAAATCAGACGCCTTTTCCGTGATTATAGGTTTAATTAAGATGCTCATCTCGTTTCTATTTGCTTAAATTTTGTTGAATCCCTTCTAATGAACCTTCGGACAAGACCAAACTTTTCGCATTCATAATCTTATATGTACTTAATTCTGATGCTTTTACGATCTCAGTGCTTTTCAAATTACGGGATGACAAATATACATTATTATTCGACGCTCCCAACACAAACAAAGATTTTTTAGAGTCTATTCCTAAATTTTTTAATACATTGACAAAATCTTTAGTCTTTGGCGCATCAAAAGACAAATCTTCGATAACTAAAATCTCATTGTTTTGAGCTTTCAAAGACAAAGCTGACTTACGAGCCAATTTCTTCAAATTCTTATTCAATTTAAAGGAATAATTTCTAGGTCTTGGACCAAATATTCTTCCTCCACCTCTAAAGATTCCGGACTTTATGCTTCCCGCTCTCGCCGTTCCGGTTCCTTTTTGTTTCTTAATTTTCCTTGTAGAGCCTGTAATTTCGCTTCGTTCTTTGGATTTGTGTGTTCCTTGTCTTTGATTGGCAAGGTATTGTTTCACGTCCAAATAAACAGCATGATTATTAGGTTCAATTCCAAACACTTCAGAAGAAAGTTCAACCTCTCTGCCTGTGTCTTTTCCGTTTTTGTCTAATACAGCTACCTTCATTATTTCTCGATTATTACATAAGAATTCTTATGCCCGGGTACTGCTCCTTTTACAACAAGCAAGTTCTTTTCAGGAACCACTTTCAGCACTCTCAGGTTATCTATTTTAACTCTTTTATTTCCCATTTGTCCGGCCATTCGCTTTCCTTTAAAAACGCGACCCGGTGTGGATGCACCTCCGATAGATCCCGGAGCGCGCAACCTACTTTGTTGACCGTGACTCGGGGAGGTTCCACCAAAACCATGGCGTTTTACAACACCTTGGAACCCTTTTCCTTTGGATGTTCCGGCAATATCTACATATTCGCCTTCAATAAAATGCGCTACCGTAATTGTATCGCCTAATTTGTAATCCTCTTCAAAACCTTTAAATTCGGCGACTTTACGTTTTGCAACGGTTCCTGCTTTTTTAGCATGTCCTTCGGCAGCTTTACTAGCAGTCTTTTTGTCATCGAAACCAAGTTGAAGAGCATCGTACCCGTCGACCTCTTTGGTTCTGA
>CAZWVT010000028.1:8879-23501 GCA_964636665.1 uncultured Flavobacteriaceae bacterium | reverse complement strand
TTGGTAAACGCTGTATTCTCTAATTCAATTTTTACAAGATAGACCCCGGGGAGGATTCCGTGATTTTTGGGGGAAAATGAAAAATCAGTTCCCGAGAAGTTGGTTTGGTAAACTGTTCTTCCCAAAACATCGTAAAATATAACATCAGCCTGCTGCACATTTCGCTGATTCCCTATGCGAATGGTCAGATAATCTGAAACGGGATTTGGAAACACTGTAATTTTATTTTCAATTTCAATTGAATTGGTGCTAAGTGGTGTAGTATTTTTAAGGAAAAAACGAATGATTTCTTCGGTGTAGGCTATATCGTTTAAAGGCTTGTATAACCATTGGTGGTCGGCGCCGTTTACTTTAAACAATTCAACATCAGCATTTCCTTCGGTGTATAAATAATGATCTATGGTAAATCCGTCATTCGAAGTATCGGGCAATACAGTATGAATAGGAGTGGAGGACGTATTGTTGATAGCCACCCACGTATTGATTAAATCGGGGACATTCATTCCAAAACTGTTGTTGTTATAATCTACTGTGGAATCAGCCGTTCCGTGAAAATGAGCAACCGGTACAGGGCGATTTGGACTGCAGCCGGTCATCCCGCTGCCGATGGTTCCTGCAACGGAAGCAAAACCTGCAAATTTCGTATTGGATTCACACGCCATTCGCTGCGTCATAAACCCACCCATAGAATATCCGGTCATAAAAACACGGTCGGTATCAATTGCATATTGATTGATTAGATTATCGGTCAAGGTATTTAAAAAACCGATGTCGTCAATATGCGTGTTGGGGTAGTATCCATAAATTCCTGCCTGTGAATTCCATGCAGTTCCGGCTATAACATCGGCAATCGCCTGAGGCACCACGACGATAAAATTGGTGGTGTCTGCCACTTTGTCAAAACCTACCAAACTAAAGTTATCCATCGTATCTCCGAGTCCGTGCAAGGTAAAAATCAAAGATGCCGGATTGTTTGAATTGTAATTGTCAGGCAGATAAAGTCGGTAATCACGTTGAATTCCATCGTGGGTCATTGTGTGCGTTGACCATTGCGAATAGCTATTGCCAAAGGCAATGAGGGTTAAAACGAATGCAAATAATACATTTTTCATAATGCGAAATTTAGTGCGCTAAATATAAAGATATTTTTAACGAAAATTAAAAAATCACAATTATTGTTAAAGACCGCTTGTAAATATTTCTACTAAGGATTCTGACCAACAAGTTTATATTTTATCAATGGGTTCAAGCAAAGCAGAAAAGTTTTAGTCTTATGTCCTAAGTCTTACAGTCATACGTCATTTCAAACATTATCACGCATATCGTCTATCTCATCAATAATCTGCATTTTCACAGCTTTGTAAGCATCATCTTTAGCTTCGGCATAGGATATTGCATACTTACGGGAGATGTTTCGGTATTTTTCAGGAAAACGCTTGAGTAAATTGTCGTAATAAGTATCGAGTTCTTCTTGGGTAGGGAGGTCAAAGCGCAATTTTAACTGAAACCTGCGCAAAATAGCGGAATCCACAACTGCCGAATGATTGGTAGCGGCAATTAAGAGCGTATCTTGGGGAATTTCATCGATTAGTTGGATTATCGAATTCACGAGTCGTTTCATTTCTCTGGAATCGTTGTCTTCAAACTGCCGCATGCTACTGACAGCGTCAAACTCATCTAAGAAAAGAACCGCTTTTTCGCGAATGGCTTTGCGAAATACATCGGCCATGTTTTTTGCTGTTTCACCGAGTTTTGAGGAAACAACGCTGCTCAAATCTACAACCAATATTTTCTTATTCAAAGCATGCGCAATAGCACGTGCGGTAGTTGTTTTTCCGCAACCCGTATGGCCGAAAAGGAATATCTTATTGTCAATTGGCAAGTCGTAATTGCTTAATAACGAAGCATGTTTAAATTCTTTAAGCAATTGGGAAAGTGCATTTTTATTCTCGGAACTGAGATGAATTTCTTCAAGTGGGATTTTGCATTCTTGTGGATCGAGCAAATAATCTGAAACAGCCATAAATAGATAATTAAGAGGCAAAAATACGAGAAGTTTGTCATTCCGACTTTTGGGATTTTTATTTATTAAGTCAAAACAGATTCGAGTATCATCATTATATGTTATTCAATCTTTAAAATCCTCATGCAGCATTGCCGAAAGAAGTATCTTTGCACGATAATTTTCAAAAGAAGTGTTGTTAAAAAATTACGCACGGGAATTTAAGTTTAATACCAAACTCGCCATCCCGATTATATTAGGGTTATTAGGACATCAGGTTGTTGCTTTAATTGACAACATCATGGTCGGACAGTTGGGAAGTGCAGAATTGGCCGCAGTATCCCTTGGAAACAGTTTTATGTTTGTCGCCATGTCAATCGGAGTCGGATTTTCCGTAGCCATCACGCCTTTGGTAGCCGAAGCTGATGGGGAGAAAAACAAACTGAAGGGAAAATCGGCATTTAAACATGGACTGTTTCTGTGCATCGTAATGGGGATTGTACTTTTCGGTTTATTGATGCTTGCCAGACCGCTGATGAGAAATATGCAGCAACCGCCCGAAGTGGTTGAACTTGCCATGCCTTACTTGACATTGGTGGCAGCTTCCTTGATTCCTTTGATTATATTTCAAGCATTCAAGCAGTTTAGCGACGGCATGTCGATGACCAAATATCCAATGTATGCGACGATTATTGCCAATTTGGTCAATATCCTACTCAATTATATTTTCATTTTTGGAAAATTTGGAGCGCCGGCTCTAGGTGTTGTAGGAGCGGCTATTGGTACCTTGGCTTCACGCATTATGATGATGGGATATTTATGGTATATGCTTTATAAACACGAAATTTCCCGTTTTTTTGTCACTCGGATTCGCATCTTTACCCTGAGTCCGCAGGTGTTGAAAAAAATCCTGAACCTCGGATTTCCATCGGCATTACAAATGTTTTTTGAAGTGGGAATATTCACTTCTGCCGTATGGCTTTCCGGAATTTTGGGAAAAAATCCGCAGGCAGCCAATCAAATTGCTTTAAATTTGGCATCTATGACTTTTATGGTTGCTCAAGGCTTTAGTGTGGTGGCAACCATTCGAGTAGGCAACCAAAAGGGATTGAGAAATTATATGGAACTAAGACGAATCGCTATTTCTGTTTTTATGCTGACAACTGTACTTTCTTTGGTATTTGCAGGAGGGTTTATCTTGTTCAATGAAAGTTTGCCGAAGATATTTTTGGATTTTAACAATCCCGAATTGTTTGCTGATAATTTGGAGGTGGTAACTTTAGCTTCTCAATTGCTCATCATTGCAGCGATTTTCCAATTTACGGACAGTTTGCAGGTGGTCGCATTAGGGGCATTAAGAGGAATGCAGGATGTGAAAATCCCGATGTACATGACATTAGTCGCTTATTGGGTGATTGGTTTTCCAATTTCCTATTACCTGAGTATGAAAACGGATTTGGCGAGCAGCGGAATTTGGATTGGATTGTTAGCCGGACTTTCCGCAAGTGCAATTATGTTATTCTGGAGATTTAATTACCTTTCAAAAAAATTAATAAGAGTTCAACATATTTAAAAAACACGCCCATGGAACTGCCTAAATTTATATTGGGAGATAACAGTGATTTTCCCCATGCCTTGTATATTGTTCACACAGAATTTCCCCGATTTATCATCAATGTGGAAACAGATGAAGTGGAGTGGTTGGAGGAATTTGATAAAGAAGATTTAGCAGATCTGGAAGAAGAAGCAGAAAATCTTTTTGAGCAGGCTTTTGCGTTTTATGAACGCGAAATTAATCAGTACGAAGATTAAGAATCTTTACAACTATGCTGGAACAGATACTTCAATTAGATAAGGATATATTTCTGTATTTGAATACATTGGGAGGTGAAAGATGGGATGGAGTGTGGCTTTTTATTACGCATAAATTATCAGCGCTACCGTTGTATGTATTGATGTTGATTCTCATCTATCGTCATTATGGATGGAAGGGAACGCTTGTTATTTTAGTTGCTGTCGCTTTGATGATTACTGCCACCGATCAGCTGGCCAATCTTTTTAAACACGGTTTCAAACGACCGCGACCTTGTCAAGAATCTGCCGGAATGACGGAAGTGATGCGGTTTGTTGCAAAAAATTGCGGACGTTACGGATATTTTTCAGCGCATGCGGCAAGCTCGATGGCTGCGGCTATTTTTATAGGCTTGAGCCTGAAACCTTGGTACAAAAAACTGCCTCTGATTCTTGTTATTTGGTCTTTAGTCGTCGGTTATTCACGCATTTATTTGGGCGTACATTATCCTTCCGATGTGCTAACCGGTTTTGTGATTGGGGTTTTAATCGGTTGGATTTTTTATCGCTTGCAAATTTGGGCGCGACGGAAACTATTAAAAGAAGGGAAAATTCCTGTCAGACCGACTTAGATTTTATCGAATAAGAGATATAGTTTCGCTTGATCCACAAGAACACAAAACAAGCGATAATTCCCTGAAACAACCGATTTCGGATACCGTATTTAGGCTTTCCATACATTCTCGGATAATGATTGATGGACACTTGTTTGATTTTTCCATTTTCCAACTGAATTAAAGCCGGAATAAATCGATGCATTCCATGAAACATCGGTAGTTTTTTGGCATACGAAGTCTGTATCACCTTTAGCGGACAGGTTGAATCTTTTACGCCATCCTTGGTAAACATCCGCCGGAAGTTGTTGGCTATCCAAGATGAGGCTCTTTTTACGATGCTGTCTTTGCGATTGTTGCGAATTCCGGTAACCAATGCAAATTCAAACCGATGGGGAAGCAATAAGTTGAAATCCTCGGGAACTACTTGTAAATCGCTGTCCATATATCCAACCCATTCACTTTCAACAGTGTCGAAACCTGCTTTCAAAGCCGCAGAGAGTCCTTTGTTTTCTTTTAATACGATAAATTTAAAAGTCGGATTTTGTTTGCAAATAGTTTCAATTCGTTGTTGACTTTCATCGGTAGAGCCGTCATTTACAAAAAGAACGGAAGTTTTTAAACTGCATTTATCCATGAATTTAATGAGCAATGTATGCAGTGGAAATAAGTTTTCTGCTTCGTTGTAAACAGGAATTATGATAGTGAAATCGGGCATAATATCTTATAATGTTTGTAAAAATAAGACATTCTTGACGCTTTGACATTGAAGCGATTCATTTATGTTGGATTTCATATTCTAAAAAATGCGTACTTTCGAGCCCGATTTTCTTCATCAGTAATGAATATAAAAAAATTTATCAGGGTTAACGAATATGCTGCCTTAGCATATAGGTTGTTTTTGGCTTATGTATTCTATTTTATAGCAAGGTTGTTGTTTGTACTCTACAATAAAAGCGTGTTGAATATTGACAGGGCCGGTGAATTTTTCAGGTTGTCATATCATGGATTGGCTTTTGATACTACCGCTATTCTGTATTTGAATTCGGTCTTTATTCTTTTTTCAATTTTACCGCTGTTTATAAACGCGACCAGAAATTATCAGCAGTTCTTGTTTTACGTTTATTTTACTTTTAATCTAATCGGTTACGCCCTGAACTTCGTCGATTTTATTTATTACAAATATACCTACGTCCGGACGACGCTTGTAGTATGGGATGTGCTTAAAAATGAATCCAACGGATTCAATATGTTCTTCAGGTTTATGGTCAGCTATTGGCACGTTTATCTGTTGTTTTTTGTGATGGCTTTCTTATGGATTTATTGCTATAAAAAAGTAAAAGTAATGCCTCCAAAAAATCCAATTCGCCCTATTCCTTACCTTCTTTTTTCGCTTTTAGGAATCGGAATTATCGGAACTTTGGTGGTGGGTGGAATCCGTGGCGGCGATTTTAAAAAGACCACGCGACCCATCAATATGGTGGATGCAAGCAGACATGTAAAAAGAATAGAACATTCTGATATTGTTTTAAATACACCGTTTTCATTCATTCGAACATTTAACTCAAATTCTTTTCAAAAAGTTCCTTATCACGTACCGGAAGGACAGGTAAATGAATTGTTGACTCCCATAAAACAGTATCAAGCTGCTTCTAAATCAAATCCCAATATCGTCTTGTTTATTGTGGAAAGTTTTGGACGGGAATACTGGGGCGCTTTCAACAAGCATTCGAATATCTCCAATTACGAAGGATTCACGCCTTTTTTAGACTCCTTGGCGCAACAAAGTCTGATTTTTTCTAACGCCTATTCGAACGGGAGCAAATCCATCCATGGAATGTCTTCTATTCTGGCAGGAATTCCTTCTTTTAAAGATGCGTTTACTTCATCACCCTATTCAAAGCAAGACATACAATCGCTGGTTTCGGCAACGCAAGAAATGGGCTATGACACTTCTTTTTTCCACGGTGCGCCAAACGGTTCAATGGGATTCTTAGGGTTTTCGAACATCCTCGGATTTGACCATTATTACGGAATGGAAGAATACGGGAACAATGCGGATTTTGATGGTTCATGGGGAATCTGGGACGAACCGTTTTTTCAATTTATGAGAGAAACGCTTAATCAAAAAAAGAGCCCGTTTTTCAGTACGATGTTTACGGTTTCTTCTCACGAACCTTATGTGGTTCCCAAGGAATACGAAGGAAAGTTTCCCAAAGGTTATGTGCCGATGCACCAAGTGGTAGGATATACGGATTATGCGTTTAAAAAATTCTTTGAAGTCGCAAAAAACGAGCCTTGGTTTGAGAATACGATTTTTGTCATTACAGCCGATCACGGCAATCAAATCCATTATACAGATTATTATGGACAAGCGATCAACAGAGGGGCAGTGCCGATTTTAATTTATACTCCGGATGGCTCATTAATCGGTGAAAATCGGGATTTGGCACAGCAAATTGACATTTATCCTACCATTTTGGAGTTGATAGGCTATGACAAGCCTTTTAGGAGTTGGGGGCGAAGTTTGATGTCAGAATCTGTTAAACCTTTCGTTTTTAACGGAATTGATTACTATCAATTACAAAGAGAAAACTATATTTGCCTATTCGATGGAGAAAAAGCCATAGGATTTTATGAAATTAGCGATAAAGGACTGACCAAAAACTTGATTTCGGAAAGAAATTCGGAAATGGACGAGATGGAATTGTTTTGTAAAGCTTTTCTCCAAGATTACTTTGAAAGAATAATCGACCAAAAATTATAAAACCAACCTTATGAAAAAAACAGTATTAATTGTTCTTGCATCCCTAATTTTATTGGGCGTAGGCAAATATGTTTATGACACGAACATCAACTACAATTTTAAAGAAGTTTCAGAGAACAAAGTATATCGCTCCGGAGCCATTCCACCTGAAAAACTTCCTTCTTATATCGAAAAACACGGAATTAAAACGGTTATCGATTTACGTTTTCCCGGAACGGATGACTTGGTAAACAATCCGGAAGTTCCTGAAGAATTGTTAGCTGAGAAAGAAGCGTTGGATAAAATGGGAAATATTCAATATTACAACATTGGCTCTGAACAAATTCCTGATGAGGAAACCTTAAATCGTTTTTTCGAAGTAATGGATGACGACCTCAATTATCCCGTATTGATTCACTGTCATCACGGAGAGGGGAGAGCGGTGCTATTTTCAACAATTTACCGAATGGAATATGAGGGGGTGCCGAATGAAGAAGCCCGTAAGAACAGTCGTTTTTTCGTGAAATGGGGAAATTTTGACCACGGAAGTTCAAAAGGCGAATACGTAAAACAATACGTAAAACGTAATGACAAGAAAAACTAAACGTTTAAAAATCAAAAGTTAATCTTTTCTTTTTTCAAATAAATCAATTAAAAGCCGAGCAGCTTCAAATGGAGAGGTTCGGTTTTTTTCTATTTTATGAAGCTGAATTTCCATTTCGGCTTTGATTTTCGGATTGTCATAAAACATCCGTTTCAAATGCTCGTCAATGGTTTGTTTGAGCCAATATTTGTTTTGCTCCTGCCTTTTATGTTGAAAAAAATGATTGGATTGAACCAAGTCGACATATTCTGAAATCAGTTCCCAAATCTCTTCAATGCCTTCATTTCTTAAGGCGCTTGCTTTCAATACTTTTGGAGTCCATCCGTTTTCTTTATGAGGGAATAAGCGCAAAGCTCGTGAAAATTCGTTTTTGGCAAGTTGTGCTGCTTTTTTGTTTTCGCCATCGGCTTTATTGATGACAATGCAATCTGCCATTTCCATAATCCCTCTTTTGATGCCTTGAAGTTCATCTCCGGCGCCGGCTAATTTAAGCAACAGAAAAAAGTCCGTCATCGAATGAACCACCGTTTCACTTTGACCCACACCGACTGTTTCAACAATAATGACATCAAATCCGGCGGCTTCACACAGAGCGATGGTTTCACGCGTTTTCTGAGCCACACCGCCTAAAGAGGTTCCACTGGCAGAAGGACGGATAAAAGCATGAGGTTCTTTGACTAAAGATTCCATTCGTGTTTTATCACCCAAAATACTGCCACGACTGATACTGCTGCTCGGATCCACAGCTAATACAGCAACTTTTTTACCCAGAGAAACCAGATGCATCCCAAAACTTTCAATAAATGTACTTTTTCCCACGCCCGGAACGCCTGTAATTCCGATACGAACGGAAGGCTTGGCGTAGGAGAGTGCTTTTTCAATTAGTTCCCTCGCTTTGTCCTGATGCTTTTCTGCATTGCTTTCAGTCAAGGTAATAGCACGGCTGAGCATCACTTGATTTCCTTTGATGATTTCGGAAATCATTTCTGATACAGTAAAGGATTTTCGGCGTTTTTTTAATTTACCGACGAGTTTTTCATTTAATGAATTCGGCTGATCAACTCCTTTTTTTTCATTCAGTGCGCTATGTGAAGAATCTTTTTTCAAGAAATTTTTAGTTTATGACAAATTTAAGAATCTTAATTTTCTTAAACAGTTTTTTGAAGGTATATTGAATTTTAAAACAATTTATAAAATGAAAGTCTTATACACAACCTCATGTACAGCAAAAAACGGTCGTAACAGCCGTGCGTACGCTAAAGATTCTAAATTAGATGTCGAATTGTCTGTTCCCGAAGGATTGGGAGGAGATGGCGGTTCAGGAACAAATCCCGAACAACTTTTTGGTGCGGCTTATGCTGCTTGTTTTGGTGGAGCAATCGGATTGGTCACAAAACAAAAAGGAATTGAAATGGATGGTGAAGTAGAAGTAACTGCGCAAATCGAATTGGGAAAAACCAAAGAAGGCGACTTACAGTTGCGCGCCACTCTTGATTGCTATCTTCCGGGAGTTTCATTGGAAACTGGTGAAGAAATAGTAAAAGAAGCTCACGAAGTATGTCCTTATTCTCGTGCCACAAGAGATAACATCACTGTTACCTTGAATTTATTGCTTGACGAAGACGAATAAAGCGTCTGAAAACTAAATGGCTTTAAGATTAATGACTTTTCCGCCGGGAGTGTCTTTGTCTTGAGCCTTTTTTTCTTCTTTGAAAGGATTGGTTTTCAACTGTTGAATGGCTTGCTTGACATACCATTCCAATTGGAATTTGTGTTTTTCCAGTAATTCTAAAATGGGTTGTGGCAAAGCTTGATTTTTAATCAATTCTTCATAACGTTTAATGTTGTTTTGGTCTCTGTCGGTGCAGGATTCAATGATAAATTTTGCATCGAAATACTCAATGGCTTCTTTGATTTCCTGCCAAGTTCGGTTGCCGTAATCTTTATCGGCGTCTTGTTTGAGCGGTTCGATATTTCGTGAGTTTAGTTCATTGGAGATGTCATGACTCATTCGGTTTCGTTCCACTGCCATATAATTTAAGAAGCGCTTAAGGTCTGTATCCTGAGCATCTTGAGCAGCATTGTAATATAGGCGTTCAGCTTCAAAACAGGCAACCAATAATCGATTTAGTTTATCAAAATCAGTAGTATTTTTTTTCATAATATAAAATTCTTAATATTTTATAATATCTGAATTTTTATAACAAAATAAAAGTAAATTTAATGAAATTATTTTATTTAATACAATATGTGAATAATCCATTAAATTTCTTTTTTTACGGTATATTTCATTGATATTGCCTTAATTTCTTTTAAAATTTCTTCAGCTTTATGATGATACTTCTGGCTTTTCTCCGGTGCTGTGACCGAAAGTTCAAAAGATTTTTTCATCAATGAAGTATAATAGTTCTTTAGGATGTTTAGGCGTATCGTTTTCTTCAGCCATTCAATCATGGATACAGTATTATATCCACAAAGATAATTCTCTTAACTCTAAAGCTGTATTAATAAGAGGTTAAGCGATTCATAAATAAACTTATCTATTGTCCTGTAAGGCAAAAACTTGTCGTAAAAGGGGAGTGGTTCTGGCAGCGATATTGTTTCTGATTTCTTTTTCTTCGATTGCAATCATCGTAAAAACACCTTTAAGTGCTTCATTGGTCACGTAATCCGTCAAATCCGGATTTACATTTTGGGTGAGCGGAATCGCGTTGTAGCGCTCAATGATATTTCGCCAAATTTGGTCGGCACCGACATTTGCAAATGAAGATTGAATTACGGGATGGAATTTTGCATATAAATTTTGTTCGGTACGTGATTTTAAATAATCTGTTGCTGCGTCGTCCTGACCCAACAATATGTTTTTGGCATCGGCAAACGTGATTTGTCTAACGGCATCCACAAAGATGGGAGTTGCTTCTTTAACGGCATCTTCGGCAGCGTGATTCAGAACTTTCAATCCTTCGTCGGCCAAATTGCCCAAACCAACGTTTCGCAATGCCTGATCTACACGTGCCAATTCTTCGGGAAGTAAAATTTTCACCAATTCGTTTCTGTAAAAACCGTCTTTTTGTGTCAGTTTGGCAACCTGCGTTTCAATTCCTTTGTTTAATGCTTGTTTAAGTCCATTTGCTATGGTTTCATTACTCGTTGTCTGTGGTAAAGAATTTACAACCTGACCTAATTCTGCACAAGATTGTAGGATGAAAATTATAGATAAGAAGGAAAGGAATAGTACTTTTTTCATGATTTAATATAATTTGAAAATAGAGGAATCTATAAATTCTGATTTTGGATAAAATTAATACAATCCATTGGATTAAAAACAAAACAAGCCGTCTATTATAAGACAGCCTGCTTTATATTCTTGATGTTCAAAAGATTATTTGAGAACTTTAACCACTTTGGAACTTCCATCAACAGTTACTTTAACCAAGTAAACTCCTCTTGATAATTGAGAGGTATTGATTGTCGGAGAAACAGCATTTGGAGTTTCGCTCAAGATAATTTTTCCGGTAATGTCGTAAATGGTAACTTCATCGATAATTTCTTTGGAGCTAATATTCAAAACCTCGTTCATCGGATTCGGGAATACTTTGATTGAAGATAATTTCACGTCCTCAACACTCAACACACCTTCTGCAATTGTAATGTCGTCAACAAAGAAGTTGGCAAATAAGGAAGGCGCATAAAAATCGATAGCTCCCAAATACGGCACAGCAGCGTTGTTAAATGGTGTTCCGGCAGGAATACCTCCGTTGTTGTCCACGTCCATGCTATAAGTTTTAGTATCTAAGTCAACAACTAAATTAATCGAGAACCACTCATCGTGCGGGAAAGTCCACGTAAGTGTTCCATCTGAATTTTGTCCAAAACCGGGAGATAGATTTTCCGGGTTAAAGTAATGGTCGTAAGATAAGAAAGACCCATTTCCTTGATTGTTTCCAAAAATTTCTCCTTGGAGATTAAAATAAGCCTCCTGACCGGTTGGAATGTAAAACCACATTTGAATCGAGTAGATTCCTTCATGCGGCATATCGTCAATTAGATATAAAACGTCATTTCCGTTCCCGTCTCTGACAATATTTAACGATTTTCCACTATTTCGTGCTTGTAACGCACTAACCATCGCATCTTCTTCACCTTCCTCTTGACCGGACCAGGTTTTCCACAGTATGGATTGAGGAGAGATATAATCCAAGTTATAGGATTCAAAATCTTCTGATTGCACCACCACTTGTGATTGGGCGGCAAATGTAAATGCACCTAAAAACAGTGCGGATAAGTATAGTTTTTTCATGATATAAAAGTTTTAAGTTTTTGAATATTGTGCAAGGTATAAAATTGACTTGGCATTTATTTTATCGAATAGTTAATTTTTATGGATTAAATTATAATTTTTACATGAAGCATCGTGGATTAAGGATTTGAAATAGACTACTAAATATGCAGGATTTGCTTAAATTTGCACAATTTTAAAATTTGAAAGAATGAAAGTTGTTACTCCATACAAACCTATAAACAAAGTAAGAATCGTTACTGCTGCTTCACTTTTTGACGGTCATGATGCTGCCATTAATATTATGCGGCGAATCATACAGGCAACCGGCGTAGAGGTGATTCATTTGGGTCATGATCGCAGTGTTGAAGAAGTTGTAAATACGGCAATACAAGAAGATGTTCAAGCAATTGCAATGACTTCTTATCAAGGAGGACACAATGAGTATTTTAAATATATGTATGATTTGCTTCAAGAAAGAGGTGCGGGTCATATTAAAATATTTGGCGGCGGCGGCGGTGTTATTCTGCCATCGGAGATTAAAGAATTGATGGATTATGGCATCACTCGAATTTACGCACCCGATGACGGTAGAGAATTGGGACTTCAAGGAATGATAAACGATTTGGTCGAATTATCAGATTTCCCAATTGGCGATTCTCTCAATGATGAAGTAAATAAATTAAAAGATAAAGATGCAGGCGCGATTGCACGATTGATTTCAGCGGCGGAAAATTTTCAAGAGAATGCCAAAGATGCTTTTGATAAGATTCACGAGATAAATAAAGATTCAAAAACGCCTATTTTAGGAATTACAGGAACCGGAGGAGCCGGAAAATCTTCATTGGTAGATGAGTTTGTCCGTCGGTTTTTAATTGATTTTCCCGATAAAACTTTAGGAATAATTTCTGTAGATCCTTCAAAAAAGAAAACAGGCGGTGCGCTTTTAGGCGATAGGATTCGGATGAATTCCATCAACAATCCCCGTGTATATATGCGAAGTCTTGCCACGAGACAAAGCAATCTGGCATTGTCAAAACACGTAAAAGAAGCCATTGAGGTTTTAAAAGCTGCGCAATACGATTTAATTATTTTGGAAACTTCAGGAATCGGGCAGAGTGATACTGAAATTATGGATCACAGTGATATTTCCCTATATGTAATGACTCCTGAATTTGGTGCTGCCACGCAATTGGAAAAAATTGACATGCTCGATTTTGCCGATATTGTCGCTATTAACAAATTCGACAAGAGAGGCGCTTTGGATGCCATTCGGGATGTGAAAAAACAATACACCCGAAACCATCTGTTGTTTGATACTCCGCAAGATGAACTTCCGGTTTTTGGAACAATTGCTTCCCAATTCAATGACCCCGGAATGAATAAATTGTACGTGAAGATTATGTCCGAAATCGAAAAGAAAACGGAATCTTCATTAAAAAGCAATTATGAGATAAGCGAAGAAATGGAGGAAAAAGTATTTATCATTCCTCCGGCACGCACACGCTATTTGTCTGAAATTTCCGAAAACAACAGAATCTACGACCGCAATGCTAACACACAAGTAGAAATAGCGCAACGTCTTTACGGAATATACAAAACACTCGAAACGGTGATGCAAACTGCACCGGAATTGGATAAATCGGGAATTAATTTGAAAGAAAGTAATTTCTCCGAAGAAAATGAGCAATTGGGTAAATTGTTACTTGCCGAGTTTGACAGAGAGAAAATGAAATTAGATCCGTATAACTGGGAAGTCATCCTAAATTGGAAAGCCAAAGTCAACAAATACAAAGAACCGGTCTATTCTTTTAAAGTTAGAAATAAAGAAATCAAAATCGAAACCCATACCGAATCTTTATCTCATTTACAGATTCCAAAAGTAGCACTTCCTAAATATCAGGCGTGGGGCGATATTCTTCGTTGGGTATTGCAGGAAAACGTACCTGGAGAATTTCCGTACACTTCGGGACTTTATCCTTTTAAACGGACAGGCGAGGATCCGGCGCGAATGTTTGCAGGAGAAGGAGGACCGGAAAGAACCAACAGACGTTTTCATTACGTCAGTCAGGGAATGCCGGCAAAACGACTTTCCACAGCTTTTGACAGTGTAACGCTCTACGGAAACGACCCGGACATCCGACCGGATATTTATGGAAAAATCGGAAATGCAGGCGTTTCAATATGTTGTTTGGACGATGCCAAGAAACTTTATTCGGGATTCGATTTAAGCCATGCAATGACTTCGGTAAGTATGACAATCAACGGTCCTGCACCGATGTTGTTAGGCTTTTTTATGAATGCCGCCATCGACCAAGCTTGTGAAAAATACATTATTGAAAACGGTTTGGAAGATGAAGTAAAGCAGAAAATAGATAAAATATATTCAGAAAAAGGAATAGAAAGACCGAAATACAATGGTGAATTGCCCGAAGGTAATAACGGTTTGGGCTTGATGTTGTTGGGTGTTACCGGCGATCAAGTCCTCGATATTGAGATTTACAATAAATTAAAAGAAGAAACACTCCAACAAGTTCGTGGAACTGTTCAAGCGGATATTTTAAAAGAGGATCAAGCACAAAACAC
>CAZWVT010000028.1:0-8779 GCA_964636665.1 uncultured Flavobacteriaceae bacterium | reverse complement strand
TTCTTTAGCAACGGAATCGATGCAGAATATTCGGTAATCGGTCGTGTGGCGAGGAGAATATGGGCAAAAGCTTTAAGAGATAAATACGGTGCCAATCCGCGTGCGCAAATGTTGAAATATCACATTCAAACTTCGGGAAGATCGTTGCACGCACAGGAAATTGATTTTAATGACATCCGAACGACGCTTCAAGCTTTATATGCGATTTATGACAACTGTAATTCGTTGCATACCAACGCTTATGACGAAGCCATAACCACGCCGACAGAAGAAAGTGTACGACGAGCAATGGCCATTCAGTTAATCATCAACAAGGAACTTGGACTTGCCAAAAATGAAAATCCGATACAGGGTTCATTTATAATCGAAGAACTAACCGACTTGGTAGAAGAAGCCGTACTATTGGAATTTGATAATATCACGGAAAGAGGCGGCGTGTTAGGTGCGATGGAAACGATGTACCAACGCAGTAAAATTCAGGAGGAAAGTCTTTATTACGAAACATTAAAACACACCGGACAATTTCCGATTATCGGCGTGAATACGTTTTTGAGCAGTAAAGGTTCTCCCACGGTTTTGCCGGCAGAAGTCATTCGGGCAACGGAAGAAGAAAAACAAGAGCAATTAAAAACACTTGAAAACCTTCACAACCGCTATCCTGAAAAAGCGAAAACGACTCTAAAACAAATCAAATCGGCAGCTATTCAGAACGACAATATCTTTGAACAATTAATGGAAGCAACAAAATACTGTTCTTTGGGAGAAATAACAGAAGCATTGTTTGAAGTAGGAGGGCAATACCGACGCAATATGTAAGCTTGTTATTTGGAAGTTTGCAATCAAAAAAGGCTGTTTCAGTATTTTGGAACAGCCTTTTTTAAGAAATTTATCAAAAGATATTATAAATGAATCACTTCACCGTAAGCATCGGCTACAGCTTCCATTACAGCTTCGCTCATCGTAGGATGCGGATGAATGGTTTTAAGCACTTCGTAACCGGTGGTTTCCAGTTTTCTACCCAATACGGCTTCTGCAATCATATCGGTAACGCCTGCGCCAATCATATGACACCCGAGCCATTCACCGTATTTTGAATCAAAAATAACTTTTACAAAACCGTCCTTTTCTCCCGAAGCACTTGCTTTTCCTGAAGCTGAAAAAGGAAATTTACCGACTTTGATATCGTATCCGGCTTCTTTGGCTTGCTTTTCAGTAAATCCGACACTTGCAATTTCCGGAGATGCATAAGTACAGGCAGGAATATTGCCGTAATCAATGGGTTCTACTTGAAGGTCTTTAATCTTTTCGACACAGGTAATTCCCTCTGCGGAAGCAACGTGTGCCAATGCTGGACCGGGAACAACATCGCCAATGGCATAATAACCCGGAATGTTGGTTTGATACCATTCGTTTACTGTGATTTTTCCTTTATCGGTAATGATTCCCACATCTTCCAAACCGATGTTTTCGATATTGGCCTGAATCCCGACAGCTGAGAGTACGATTTCTGCTTCCAGAACTTCTTCACCTTTTTTAGTCTTTACGGTTGCTTTAACGCCATCTCCCGAAGTATCTAATTTTTCTACAGAGGAGTTTGTCATTACCTTAATTCCCGCTTTTTTAAAGGAACGCTCAAATTGTTTAGAGACATCCTCGTCTTCAAGAGGTACGATGTTAGGCAAATATTCCACGATTGTTACTTTCGTTCCAAGCGCATTGTAGAAATGAGCAAATTCAACACCGATTGCACCACTACCTACGACAATCATGCTTTTAGGTTGCTTTTTTAAAGAGAGTGCTTCGCGATACCCGATGACTTTTTTACCGTCTTGTTTTAAGCTTGGCAATTCACGTGAACGTGCTCCGGTAGCGATAATGATGTGGTCGGCAGCAATGTCTTTGCCATCAACTTCTACTTTTTTTCCGGGTTTTAGTTTTCCGGTTCCCTGGATTACGTCAATCTTATTTTTCTTCATTAAGAATTGAACACCTTTACTCATTCCACCTGCTACATCCCGACTGCGTTCAATAACTTTAGAGAAATCCTGATTTACGTTTTCAGCAACAAGACCGTAACTTTCGGCATCTTTGAGATAGTTGAATACCTGCGCACTTTTTAGAAGTGCTTTGGTAGGAATACAGCCCCAATTTAAACACACACCGCCCAAGTTTTCTTTTTCGACGATGGCAGTTTTAAAACCCAATTGAGATGCGCGAATGGCAGCTACATAACCACCCGGACCGCTCCCTAAAACAATAATGTCGTATTTATTCATCATTTAAAAGTATAAGATTCATAATTCAGGCTACGAATTTACAAAATACAACTCGAAAATTGATTCAATTTTGAGTGAATTCATTTTTATGGATAGGGAATTCACTGATGCTAATTTAAATAGGGAATTTTTAAAAGGAAATAAGGGTTTGGTTGAAGCGATTTTGTGTTTGTTATCCATACCAAAGTGACGCTATTCAGTTGAAAAACTCACAGTTTAAACCGTGTGGTTAGAAAAAAGGAAAAAAGTCTTAAGTCCCAATTTTTCCATAATCTAAAAAGACATTATCACAAAATCAAATAATGGAGGTAAAATCAATCCTCATCAGTCTTTTGTGGCTATTTGTTTCATTTTGAATATTCTCATCAGCGCCCAAAACCCTGTTGGCACACCTATTATATATAATGTTTGAGTAAACTCATTATTTAAAAAATATCCTGATAAGAATAAAATGGCAGTTATTGTGACTAATAATACATTGATGATAATTCTCTTTTTCATAATATAGATTTATAGCGTTTATACTCGTGTTGTAGCACATTATTTTTCTAGAATATGTTTTTAATCCCTCTCCAAATTCTCTTATGAAATGGTAATTTTCTTGTAACATAAAATGCTATTATTTCGGAATTTTCTTCGAATTTTATATTAATTTCTCTATTTTCTCTTTTATTCAAGAGATTTAAATTTATTTCCTTTTCTACAGTTTGATATCCAACATAAGAATAACTCAAAATAATTTTACCTGTTGATTTAAGAGGGTCAGTTACATTCAGTCTGTAATTTCCATCAAAATCTGTTGATACACCAATTATAGTTCCTTTTATAATAACATTTGTTCCTGGTAATGGTAAATTATCAGTGTCAGTTATTGTACCTGTTATATAAATACTGTCTTGAACTATTTGTTTTCTCGGTTGATTTCTTTTGATGGACTTTTGATTTTTAAAATCATCAAATTTTTTGTCTGTTTGCTCAGTCTGAATAACATTTGCCTTTTCATTAAATCCAAAACTTTTAAAAGACAACAAACTAAAAAGTCCGATATAAAATCCTTTATAAAAGTTAAATTGTTTTGTTGTTCTTTTTTTCTTTGGAGTTCGTATTTGTTCATTTTTATACAATCCACAGACTTTGCCTTCTGTAAATAAATGAATGTGCGCAACCTCACGGTCACTTTTTTCTCTAAAGTCGATTATTGTGTTTTGGCATTTTTGACACAATCTTCCTTTTTCGTTTTCGGGCATGTCAGTCCATACCTGATTACATTTTTTTAAATTCGTAAGATTTATTTTGCTGACTGTATTCATTTTTTATAATGTGCTACAACGGTTTGCGTGTATAAGCAGTAGCGGATTATACGTACTTACTGTTCGATTAAACACAAAGTTAGCAAAAAAACGGTTACTTTGGTTTTAGCACTTTCCTCGCTATTGCTTATACACGGTGTTGTGCCTTCGTTGTTTTTTTCCGTTTCGCTTGTCCGTCAGCGGTGGGGAAAGCCATACTCTTTGCCAAGTTTTGGTGGTGTGGTGGGTGGTGTGATTTGGCAATGTGTATGGCTTTAGCGTTGGCTTAATTGTTTTGATTATCAAACAAGTTTTGAAAATATTCTATAAGAGAGTTGTCAATTAAAGAAAGTATTAAAAGTCCTATGGCAAAAAATGGTGTAAGCCAAACTAAATAGCGAATAATATTTAAGTAACATTTTTGTCGTTTGTGTAGCTTGAAAATTTTATCAAATGTTGCTGTAAAGTCAGCACCCAAAATGCTTACTTTTTTATCATCAACCGAATTTTTAAATCTGTCTATGTCGTCTTTTACAAATGATAATGCTGAAAATTGATTGCGTAACAATACTTCCAACAGAACGCTAAAGACAAAGGAACTTAGCACCAAAGCAACATTCAAATGCAATTTTTGGCCCGATAGGTCGAATTGTCCAACAATCAGTAAAAATGCAGCTGGAATAGCCACTAATTTTCCTTGTGCATCATTGATGACAGATTGAATTTTTTTGCTGTATTCAATAATTTCTTTGTCAATTTCGGACTTGAATTTCTGATAAGAGTATTTTTCAAGGTATAAAGTATGACTTCTTTTGTAGTTTAGAAAAAGGTCGTCAAAGTTTTTTAAAAGGTGTTTAAACCGATTATTTGTTTCGGGAATTGTACTCAAAGTCGCAATCATTTCATTGGTAAAAATTATCCGTCTTTCTTCTTTGTCTGCTGAATTTGAAATGTGATTGATTAAATCAGGAACGCTTTTTAAGTTTTCCAAATCTGAAAATTCGTAGTTTGTAATAAGAACAAGTTGTTTCGCCTGAAAAAATACAAGTTCACGTTCCTTTTGGTAGTCGGAAATGTTTGTCAGAAAAGAAATTAGCTGTGTTGCAAGTTCATATTTCTCAATAATTTCAGGTTTTTGAGAATTTGCTGAATCATAATCTAAGGTAAACACATAAAAACGATTGTCAAGATATTTTTGTCCTGTCGCTTTTAGCAATTCATCAGTATTTTCAAAATACTTTTCATTGTTGAGTTGTAAAGGATACAACTTTACCTGAACTTCCTGACCTTCCGTAAGTTGCTCTATTGGAATGTTTCTTCCTTGACTTAAAACAAAATTTTCAATACAATTTTTTGAAGATAAATCTTTCAACGTTTGAACTTCTTCCAAAGTAGGCAAAAAAGTTCCGACTATTTCATTTGGTGCTGTTGAAACAGTGTTTAACTTTTTTCTTATTTGGATAAATTCAGATAGCATAAATTATTATTCCGTTTCAGAATTTATCAATTGTCTTCTTAAATCATCTGGAATGTTAGTGATTCTAAGTTCGTTTTCATTTTCGTTGTAAAATATACTTTCATTTACCAAACCACTATCAAACGAAATGGAAAGTTTCTTGCTTTTGTAGGTGTAGAATTTTAGGCTTTTCAATGTTTGTACGTGTCCCTTAATATTCGCACTCACTCTATATTGTTCAGCTGATGCAAATTCTTGAAACAACTCGGGTTGTTCGTTATCAATAATACTTGATATATGGCTTAATGAAATATCCTCTTTTCGTTTCGCCTGTGCTATACAATAGTTGAAAACATCATTACGTAAATTTTCTTTTGTCTCGTTATCAATTTGTAAGGTGTCAAGATAGTCTAAGAAAGCTGATTTTAGCTGTTGAGAAGATTGTTTAGCCGATGTTTGGTCTGTACAACCAATAAAAGTTTTAAAATAATTAGAGACTTCTTTTCTCCCTCTCGCAAACGAAAGATATGTTTCTTCCGAGCCATTCCACCTTGACAGATTTACAAAATTTGCCACATCTAATTTATCAATATCTAAACTGAAAATTTCTTCTATACTCAGTCTATCATTGATATTGTATTGTTTTTTATTATTAAGCATTACAGTTATGGCGAAATCTTCATTTTGAAGTGTATAATGAGCAAAAACAACATAACCGCCTGTTGCTTGTGAAACATTGTTAATTATACCGAACAAGTGATTCATAGCATTTTGAGTAAACTCCAAGAATGATAAACCCCCGTCAGCATAGGATTTCAACATTGTTTGATACGGATATGTGGTAGTATTTGAGTTGAATACTCCGTAATTAGGATTTGATTTACGATAGTAAGCTCGTTTCAAGTTTGTAATAAATTCCGATTCTTTGTCTCCAATAGGAAGTACATTGTCTCGTAATTCGAGGATTGCTCTTCCTTGTGCCTCTTTGTCCAATTTATGGACGATTATGTTGTTTAGGTTCATAGCTTAGTATATTTTTTTACTCAAATTATTTCTAAATTCTTCAACAACTCCATTTGTGTAATTTCTCATATCATCAAAGTTTTCAGAAGCCTGTGTAACTTCAACAAAATCCTGTAAATCATAGGATTTTATGTTTACTTCGTACTCGTTTGAGCGACTTCTTACGATTGAATAATCAAAAAACTCTCTTACGTCTTGGTGAATGACCGGGGCAACAAATGACAAATACTTAATCAATCGGTCGCTAAATTCTTCGTTTGAATACAAATGTCGTATTACATTGGCTGTTTCGTGGTTAAGCTGTTGGGTTTTGTTGCGAATTAAAGTAACTTCAATCAGCCAATAAATGTCTTTTGAAAATATTTCAATATCGCCCTTATTTCCGGGTGCGTGTGAATATGGTTTTCCTATATGGTCGGCTTTATAATTTGGACGAATGGCGTATTGTTTTCCATATTTCAAGACAATCAAAATCGAGATAAAGAACTCTAATTTTAGAGGTTCGGGTATTTCCTTAAATTCATCAATTACAGTTCGTTTTGTACCGATTTTGTCAATGCTTTCTAAGATGATTTCTTCGTCAATTTTGTAGTCGTCAATTATGTTGAAAATCTTGTTTACATATTTCTCGCCATCAATTACATCTTCTTTTCTTGTTCCTTGAACAAGACTTAATAACTCATCATTTTGGCTGTCTAATCTGTTGAAATAACTCAAAGGATTAGTTTTTTCTTCTTCCGTTAATTTGAAGTCAAATTTCAGTAACTCTTGAATGTATTTGAGTTTACTTTCGTTGATTTGAATAAGCTTTTTGCCAATAAACCGAATTGTAGTGAAACCCGAAATAATGAAAACTCTACGGACTACATCAGGGTAATCTTGGGTTATGGTTTTGAATTTTGTATTGACTTTATATTCCTTTTTCACAAAGTTATATGCTTCATCAAAATCTTTAAATGTATTGTCTTTTAGTAAGTTAATAAACTCGTTTACATTACCGTTTTGGCTGAACATTGCAATAATAAATTGTTCATAGCTTAACGATTTTCCCTCTTTACGCAATTCTAATAACACCTTGATTATGAATGTAAAGAAGTTAAAATCATTACTTACATTTCTGTAAGGGCTGTTTCTATTGTATTTTATTGCTTGAATTGAAAACGCTTCTTGTTCGTCAATTTCGCCCGAAATCAGTTTTTTACAAATTTCCGACAGTTTAAACGGTTGGTTGTATTGAGCATACACAAATCCTAATTCCGAAGGCGTTCGCATATAAGTCCAAAACCTTGAAGCGTAACCCGCAGGAAATCCACCATCGGCTCTTCGGGTGCTGTTTACTTCTTTTACTTCCTTTTTTATATCATCAATGGTAGTGGTTTCAGAAACCGCTATTTCCTTACTTGAAACAATGCCATCAACATAGAGTTTTGAAACGATTTGCAATAAATTTTCATCATTCAAGATTACTCCTTCAAATTCTGAGACCGCACTTAAAATATCAATATAACGTTCAGGATTTCTAACGGCTGTTTCAAAAGCCATTTGTTTATAGGTTGGTTTTCTTTTTATTGGTTTTCTCGCCATTTTTATTCTATGGGTTCAAGTTCGTTAAAAATCAGTTTTTGTTGGGGTTCGGTTCTTTGAGGTTCAAAATTTGTGATTAAAACCTCTTTAAACTTTTTGTTTGTGTTATCGTGGTAGCTAATGTAATTACTTTTTATATCAAAGGAATTGTGTTGTCTGCTCCACTCCAAAAATTGCTCGTTTATTTTTCCTTTGTAATGAGTTACATTAGAAATGGCGAAGTTAATATTTCTTTCTTCTAAAATTTCGAGATAATCCAAAAGTCGTCCTTCAGTTTCTTCGTTCCAAAGTTTGTTGTATTCGCTGAAAGTGATGAGATAGGGTGGGTCGAGATAAACAAAATCGTCTTCCTCAAATTCAATAGTTTCAAAAAACGTTTCAAAGTCTAAATTGTGAAATGTAATGCTTTTTTGCTGCGTCAATCGAAAATAATCTTGAAGTGCTACAAGCGTATTTTGGTTGAAATCAACATTGCCGACAGGTAAATTGTATTCGCCTTTTGAATTAAAGCGAAGCATACGATTAAAACCGTAAATCAACAACAAATAAAGGTGCAAAACACTTTTTTCATTGCTCGAATTGTAGTCGGTTTTCAGTTGATTAAAACCTTGCTTGTTGAATTTTGCGTAATACGTTTTTACCCATTTGTCTTTTAATCTCTGTGGAACAACATCTTTGATGTATGAATGGGATAAACCGTATTTTTCAATTACTTCAAAAACGTCATCAAAAAATGCTTTTGGGTTTTCAGCTCGTTCAATCAAAAAGTTGTGAATATCAATAACATTGGAATCAATGTCGTTCAATAAATATTCGTTGGCGTTTATGTTTAAAAAAACCGAACCACCACCCGTAAATGGCTCAATAAAGCGGTTTACCGTTTTGGGGAAGTATTTACTGATTTTGGGGTACAGTTTGTATTTATCCCCAACATAAAATAATGGCGAACGATATGTTTTTTTTTGTCTATTCATATTTTTTAGTTAGGAATAAAAATTCTTTATGGTCGTTAAATTCGGTTTTTCCGGCATTAAAATATTGGTGTGGTTGCTCAAAAATCTTGGTTTCCCCAACTCCGTTTAAAATCTCAACAATTTCTTCGTATTCTATTTTGTTTTTTGATGATTTGCTTTTTTAATTGTAGGTGTTGT
>CAZWVT010000027.1:0-24003 GCA_964636665.1 uncultured Flavobacteriaceae bacterium | reverse complement strand
TAAAAAGACTTTCAGAACTTGAAATTCATTCCATGGAACAACCTATAGAACAAGGAAATTTGGAAAAAATGGCAGCGCTCTGTCAGGATACGCCCATTCCGATTGCTCTGGATGAAGAGTTAATTGGTGCATTTTCTGATGAAACCAAGAAAAATATAATCGAAACTGTAAACCCGCAATACATCATTCTTAAACCTTCTTTAATTGGTGGTTTTCAAGCTTGTGAAACCTGGATATCATTAATTGAAAACAATGGAGGCGGTTGGTGGATAACATCGGCACTGGAAAGTAATATTGGGTTGAATGCCATTGCACAATACACTTATCAAAAAAAGGCAACAATGCCTCAAGGACTGGGAACGGGAAGTTTATACACCAATAATATTCCGTCGCCATTGCAAGTCAAACAAGGAAATTTATATTACAATCCGCAGGAAAAATGGGATTTTTCATATTAAAAATTTAAAGACAAACTATGTTTATAGAAAAAGCATTTCGAGCAAAGAATGAGTGGTGGCGCTATTTGGTAGGTGCTTTTGCTGCATTTATGGTAAGCCAATTGGGTGCAATCCCGCTCATAGTAGCAGTTTTACTCAAAACGCTGCGTGAAGGCGGCAATATTATGGACATGCAAGATCAATCAAAATTAATGACAATCTTGGATTCAAATCTCACATTGTTTTTGATGTTGCTCAGTTTTGCTTTTGGAATGGGCGCACTTTATTTGGTCATTCGGTATTTGCACAATCAAAATTTTACCGATGCAACAACAGGACGCAAAAAGGTTGATTGGAACAGAATTTTATTTGCTTTCGGCTTGGTTGGAGTTATCAGCATTGCAATGACGGCTTTGGATTACTATATGAATCCGGATGATTACTTGATAAATTTTCAATTAAAACCTTTTATGATTCTTTTGGTAATCGCTGTGATTATGATTCCCATTCAAACCAGTTTTGAAGAATATCTTTTTCGCGGGTATCTCATGCAAGGAATTGGCGTTGCTGCGAGAAACCGTTGGATGCCATTGGTCATTACTTCCGTAATTTTTGGTGGATTGCATTTCTTTAACCCGGAAGTTGGCAAAATGGGAAATGTCATTATGATTTACTACATCGGAACCGGATTTTTTTTGGGAATTATGACCTTGATGGATGAAGGATTGGAATTGGCTTTGGGATATCATGCGGGGAATAATCTATTTGGGGCTTTGCTTGTAACTGCAGATTGGACGGTTTTTCAAACGCCTTCTCTTTTAAAAGATATCACAGAAGATCCATCTGCAGGAATGAGTATTCTGTTTCCTGTTTTTGTGGTTTATCCACTTCTTTTAGCATTATTTAGCTGGAAGTACAAATGGTCTGATTGGAAAGAAAAATTAACCGGAAAAGTTGTAAATCCGCTTCCGATTTCAGAAAATGCAACCCGAGATACTTTTCAAGATAAAATTGAATAAATGTGCTTCATCCTCAATTTAAAATAAACTCAAAATCTTTCAATTCTAAAAGCTCACTTATAGAATTTGCTGAAAATCTCACTCATGAAAATAATTATTTACGAGCGATAGGGTTGTTTATTCAAGAATGGTTGAACAAAAATGACTTTGTTCAAGTAAAAACTTCAGGTTCTACAGGTTCGCCCAAACTTATAGAACTCGACAAAACCAATATGTTGAATAGTGCACAAGCTACCAATTCATATTTTAATTTGAATGAAAAAACCAATGCATTGCTTTGTATGTCCGTTGAATATATCGGTGGAAAAATGATGTTGGTGCGTGCTATGATTGGCGGATGGAATTTGGATATCAGAGAAGCATCTAAAAATCCGTTGCTGAATAATGCTACAAAATATGATTTTGCGGCAATGGTTCCTTATCAGGTTTTTCATTCAATTGATGAACTTTATAAAGTTTCAAAATTAATTATCGGTGGGGGCGTGGTTTCTCCGGAACTTGACGAACAACTTCAATCGGTATCAACAGCGGTTTACGCTACATACGGAATGACGGAAACTATCAGTCATATTGCCGTAAGAAAAATTAACGGGAAGAATAAAAGTGAATCGTATAAAGCACTTTCTGGCGTAAATTTTACAGTAAATAAAAATTCATGTCTTGTAATCGATGCTCCAAAGATTTCACAAGAAAAAGTCGTTACCAATGATGTTGTCAAATTAATTTCAGAAAAGGAATTTATTTTCTTAGGTCGTTTAGACAATGTAATAAACAGCGGTGGCGTAAAAATTCACCCGGAAAAAGTAGAACAAAAATTAGCAAAAACCTTAAAGCTGCCATTTTTTATCGCTTCCGAAAAAAGCAGTGCGTTGGGCGAGCAAGTCATTCTTGTCGTTGAATCGTCTGAAATACCGACAATCGAAGCTTATGAAGATTTTTTTAAAGTACTGGATGCTTATGAAAAACCAAAAAAAATTTATGCAATTCCGGTATTCATTTATACGGAAACCAAAAAGCTAAAACGCAATGAAATGTTGAAACAACTGTCCTTAATATGATTCAGTATTCTTTTATTATTCCCGTTTATAATCGTCCTCAAGAAATTCAGGAGCTTCTGGAAAGCATGAGTAAAATTGATTTTCATCGGGATTTTGAAATTGTAATTGTAGAAGACGGTTCTTCCATATCTTCTGAAAGTGTGATTAAAGGCTTTAAAAAATTAAATATTTCATATTATAAAAAAGAAAATTCAGGTCCCGGAGATTCGAGAAATTACGGAATGAAGCGCGCTAAGGGAAATTATTTTATCATTCTGGATTCTGATTGTTTGCTTCCGTCAAATTATTTGCAAGTCGCAGATAAATTTTTAAACTCAAATTTTGTGCATTGTTTCGGCGGTCCGGATGCGGCACACGAAAGTTTTTCGCCTTTGCAAAAAGCGATAAATTATGTGATGACCTCATTTCTAACCACCGGCGGAATTCGTGGCGGGAAAAAACAACTTCAGCGTTTTGAACCAAGAAGTTTTAATATGGGAATTTCCAAAGAAGCATTTATGAAAACAGGCGGATTCGGAAAAATTCATCCCGGGGAAGATCCCGATTTATCGCAACGATTGTTAAAAGCAGGCTACGAAACTGCTTTTATACCAAATGCTTTTGTCTATCATAAAAGACGTATTTCCTGGAAAAAATTCTATCAGCAAGTCAGAAAATTTGGCTTGGTTCGTCCGATTTTAAACCGTTGGCATCCTTCATCGGCCAAAATAACTTTTTGGTTTCCGAGTTTGTTTATTGTTGGAGTGTTATCAACTATCATATTGAGCATTGTAATTCACAGCTGTTTTTTAATTCCACTTTTGTTGTATTTGTTTTTGATTTTGGTTGATGCTACGTGGAAAAATAACAGCATTCAAATCGGAATTTATAGTTTGGTTGCCGTTTTTATACAGTTTTTCGGTTATGGAATAGCCTTTCTTCAATCGTATTTAAAAGTTCATATCTTAAACAAAGATGCGGCAAAAGCATTTCCTTTTCTGTTTTTTGACTAATTTTAAAGTTTCCAATTAAAAAACCATGGCAAAATTTTTTAAAGGACTTTCAAATCAAAAAATAAAACGATTTCTGTTTTTTCTTGGAATCGCAAGTTTATTTTGGATTTTGACAAAATTTGGTCGGGAATTTACCGCTCCATTAACGGCGCAGGTAAATTATAAAAATTTGCCTCAAACAGCAGTATTGGATAAAAACAATGTTGAAGAGGTTCATTTTGATCTTACAGCTAATGGATTTGAGATTTTATATTATAAATTAAGACAGCCCAAAGTAGATATTTATGTGAATGAATTCTATGTTGAAGAAAGAGATAGTTTTCTTCTCAATCAAAATGAGTTAAAACAACAAATAGAAAATCAATTTAATAAGTATTTGGACATCCGAAATATTTTCCCCGACCCGTTAATTGTAAAGTTAAATCCAATTATCGAAAAGAAAGTTCCCGTATTGGCATATACGGATATAGAATTTAAAGAAGGATTTAAAGGGATAGAATCGTATCAAATTATTCCCGATTCGATTGTTATTACCGGTGCTAAGGAAATCATCAATGAAATTGATACAGTTTATACAGAAACACTTTCTTTAAAAGGTGTAGAAAATAATATTTCAGAAAAAATCGCTGTTGAAAAACCGAATGAGGAAGTCGTATCGATAACGCCTTCTGAGGTTGAAATTCAGTGGGAAGTTTCAGAATTTGCCCAAGAACAATTCACCTTGCCCGTAGAAATAATCAATTTGCCTCCGAATCTTGAGGTAAAGATAGTTCCGGCTCATGTTACTGTCAGTTTTGATATCAGTATTTCTGAATTTTCTCAAGTGACCAAAGAAAACTTTAAGGTAATATGTGATTATTCAAAGCAAAAGGAAAATCAAAACTTTTTACTTCCGGAACTTATCAGAAAACCACCCGGCGCAGTCAATATTTCTATAAATCCTAAAAAAGTAGATTATTTTATTCTAAAAAATTAAGCGGATGAAACCTAAAATTATTGGACTTACAGGAGGAATCGGAAGCGGAAAAACTACAGTAGCTAAAATGTTTCAGGATTTGGGAGTTCCTGTTTACATTGCCGATGAAGAGGCAAAGAAATTAAACGATACTTCCAAAACAATAATTAAAGGATTAAAAAAGCTTCTTGGAGGCACAATTTATTCAGCGGATGGAAAGCTAAATCGTAAAAAAATGGCTTCAATGATTTTTAATGATGCCGAATTATTAGCTAAGGTCAATAACCTTATTCACCCGGAAGTTGCCAAGCATTTTGAAAAATGGACAGCATTACAAACAGTTCCTTATGTTTTAAAAGAAGCTGCAATTCTCTTTGAAAGCGGAAGTCATAAAAATTGTGATAAAGTGATTTTGGTAACTGCACCCGAAGAAATTCGCATAAAAAGAGTAATGAATCGAGATAAAGTTTCGAGGGAGGAAGTTCTCAGTCGGATGAAAAATCAATGGTCAGAAGAAAAAAAAAGAAAACTATCGGATTTTATAATTGAAAATACAGATATCGCACACACTTACAGCCAAGTAGAAACACTTCACATGAATTTATTAAAAAACTCATAAAAAGACTCCGTTTTGTTAACTTTTGGTTAAAACCCAAAAGAAGTAAATGTTAAAATCATACATTTGGGATATGAATAAAAAATTATTCGTAATTCTCATTGTATTAATGAGTTTGTCTTTAATAGGTATTGTTTTTCTTCAGTTGTATTGGATTAATGATGCTTATAAGGCAAAGGAAGATCAATTTACAGTAAATGTCAGACAAGTACTTCTTTCAGTATCAAAAAAAATACAACTAAAAGAGGTGGAGGAATATTATAAAATATACAGTTCTTATCTTGATACGTTGTCCGTTCCGGATAATGTATCTTTTACGGAATTAGCATATAGAACGAGAAACAATGAAACCAACGAAACTCAAATTTTTACCGACGGTTTGTTAGAACAAGATTTTAAACTTTCAAGCGGTGTTTTTGATGTGGGTACCGACAGCATACGATTTAGAAAGCTGACCAACAGAAAAACACAAACTAAAGTGATGTCCGGATTGGACGGATCGCCAATAACACAGACCAATGTAGAAACGTTTACCCGCTTAAAAGATTACGAACGGAATCAATTTGAAAGTTTTATTGGAGACATCACAGCTTATACGCCGATATATAAAAGAATCAGTCCGGAAAATATTGAAGATTTAATGATTGCCGAGTTGGACAAAAATGGAATGGATGTCAATTTTGAATTTGCTGTTTACAGCAACGGGATTGAAACCAAAGTACGTTCAGAAAATTATAAGATGCATCCGGAGAGTACTTACATTGTTCCTTTATTTGTAAATGACACCAATAGCAGTTATGAGCTTTATGTAGATTTTCCAAATTTAAGAAAAGTGATATTTGACGATGTAATGGCGATGACAATATTGTCGCTTATCTTTACGTCAATTATTGTAATAGCTTATGGCGGAGCGATTTCACAAATCTATAAACAACGTCAGATATCACAAATTAAAAGTGATTTTATAAACAATATGACGCATGAATTTAAAACGCCAATCGCAACGATAAATTTGGTTTTAGATTCATTGAAAAACCCTAAAATCCGGGAAAAAAGTGAACTTGTTGACCGCTATCTGACAATGATTCGAGATGAGAATAAAAGGATGCATGCGCAGGTTGAGAATGTTCTCCGAATTTCAAAATTGGAAAAAAATGAATTGGATTTGCAAAAAGAACCGGTTGACTTAAAAGAAATTACTGAAGATGCAATCAATCATTTGATACTGATGGTGGAAAACAGTGGAGGATATATCAAAACACATTTTGGAGCTTTAAAAAATACCGTCTGGGCAAATCGTTCACATTTGACAAATGTCATCATAAATATTTTGGACAATGCTATAAAATATTCGACTGAAGAACCACCTAAAATTGATGTTTATACCGAAAATAGCAAAGATAAAGTCATATTAAAAATACGCGATCAAGGACCGGGAATGAGTAAAGTTGTTCAAAAAAGAATATTTGAAAAGTTTTATCGTGAACACACCGGCGATATTCATAACGTAAAAGGACATGGTCTCGGATTGGCATACGTTAAAAGTATTCTCGATGATCACGATGCTGAAATCACTGTAGAAAGCGAAAAAGGAAAAGGAAGTACATTTATAATAAAATTACACTTAATATCTTAATATATAATAACCATGGAAACAGAAAACAAAAAAATTCTTCTCGTTGAGGATGACCCAAATTTCGGAACCGTGCTAAAGGATTATTTAGCAATGAATGACTATATAGTCACACATGCAAAAAACGGTATGGAAGGCTTTGAAAAGTTTAAGAAAGACGATTTTGATTTGTGTATCTTAGATGTGATGATGCCGTATAAAGACGGTTTTACATTGGCGAAAGAGATTCGAGATAAAAACGAAGATATCCCCATTATTTTTCTGACTGCCAAGGCAATGAAAGAAGACGTACTCAAAGGTTACAAAGTAGGAGCAGATGACTATTTAAACAAACCTTTTGACTCTGAAGTACTTTTGATGAAGATTAAAGCAATCATTCAAAGAAAAGCCACTGATTCTATTGCTGACAGCAAACAGTTTGAATTTGAAATAGGGAATTTCTTTTTAAATTCAAAACTCAGATTTTTGACTTATAAAGATGAGGATCCTATCAAATTATCTCCTAAGGAGAATGAACTTCTCAGACTTTTGGCGCTTCATAAAAATGATTTGATGCCAAGAGAATTGGCACTCACTAAAATTTGGAGAGATGATAATTATTTTACTTCGAGAAGTATGGATGTTTACATCGCCAAATTAAGAAAATACCTCAGCAAAGACGATGGTGTGGAAATCGTGAATATTCACGGAGAAGGTTTCCGACTTGTTGTTAAAGATGAGGTAGATAACTAAACTAACCCAATAAATAAATCATTAAGATAGAAGTGTCAAACTAAGAAGCTGTCTCATTATTTGAGGCAGCTTCTTTAAATTTGTGAAGGTTGATAAAAGTAAAAGACATCTTACTTTAATTTCAAAAAGGCGTCAATAAATATATCAGAATCCCTGCTGGGGTGCGAAAGCGTATCTTTTCTTACCGATTTTCAGAGGTCTAAATTTCTGTAAGAACCGATATATCGGTACGTATAGTGGAATGAAAAAAAGATAGAGAAATACATCCCTATCTTTTTAATCTATTCACTGAAATTTATAATCAATAACAGAATAAAAACTATTCTGAATCAGCAAGTAGTGCAAGAAATTTATCCAAATTGGGAAGAATTACAATACGCGTACGCCGATTTTTTGCACGATTTTCTGCGGTATCATTATCTACTAATGGATGATAACTGCTTCGTCCGGCTGCAATTAGTTTGGAAGAATCGACATTGTAATCATTTTGCAACTTACGAATAACCGCAGTAGATCTGGCTACGCTTAATTCCCAGTTATCTTTTACATAAGAACCAGGCTTCACGGTTTGATTATCTGTATGACCTTCAACCAATACCTCCATTGCGGGCTCACTGTTTATTACATCTGCCAATCTCTGCAATAAATTATTGGCTCTTGGATTTACAACAGCACTTCCGGAACGAAATAATAATTTATCGGAAATGGTAATCATAACAACGGTCTCATCTATGGTTACATCAATGTCGTCATCTTCTGCAATGGAGCCGTCTAAATTCTTTTTTAAATTATAAGATACAATTAGATTCATTGAATCTTTTAATGTCTTTGCTTCTCTAAGTTTGTCTTGATCGACATTTTTTAAAGCTTGACGCATTTTTGCACGGTCGCTGTCCGAAATAGCCATCCCCTCTATATTTTGTAATCTCGTTTGATTGCTTTCCGTCAACGATTGAATTCTTGAGTTGTAATCTGCAACACGTGATTCTATACGTGCATATTTAGCTTCAATCTCTTCCTTTTCCATTTGTGTTTTCGCTAAAGTAGAACGTGTTTCATTGTACTGATTTTCAAGGGTTGTGTACTTTTTTTTCGATACACATGATGAAGCGACTATTACCATTGATAATAATCCGATTTTCATTAAATTGCTCATAGCTCGTATTTTTTATTGGTTTATTAATTCAAATGTATTGATTGACATCACCAAGTTTAAGTTAACGAATGCTATTTTTCTGTTAAATCAGTATTCTAAAATACAAAACCAAGCAACCAATATAATAAGATGAACAGTACAATTGTGCCTATACATCCGCATCTTCCGCCGGACAACTTTTTAGTTCCCCATCCGGCCAAAAGCGCACGAAATATTTTTTTCATATAAATTATTAATGTTTATCATTAGATTCATCCGTGAATAAAATAGTATATACCAAATAAATACCGATGGAAACAGCAAAGAGGAAAAGGATAATAGCGAAAGAGGGATATCCAAAAATGTTCCAAGTGCTGGGAATACGAACCAACATCGCAGCACCAATAATCAAGGCAGCGATAATGAGTCCTAAAGCAATTCGGTTGGCAACTTTCTGCAACGCTATAACAAATCGATGTTCGTCAAAAGCATCTACTTGAATTTTAAATTTGTTTTGAGAGAGATTTTCTGAAATTTTATTTAAGCGATAGGGGAGTCTCTCTGCAAATTCTTTACTCTCAAGAAGTGTTTCTAAAACATGACCGGATTTAATTTCATTCTTAACGCGCTTTCGAAACAGGTCTTGAACATAGTCGCGAACTGTTTTCTGTAAATTGTAGTTGGGAGCCAAAACGGCAACAATCTGGTCTAAGTTTAAAAGAATTTTTCCCAAAATGGATAATTCCGTTGGAAGGTGAATCCCGTTATGCGCGGCAATCTGATTTGATTTTAAAATTAATTGACCTGTTTTTAATTCGCTCGCTTTACTGTTTTTGTTCTCCTGTACAAGTCGGGAAACATGCTTGCGGAATCTTTCAATATCGGCTTGGTCTTCGTCGTAAGTACTCATTTCTATGAGTACATCCACCAATCTGTCGCTCTCGTGATTGCCCAGATGAATCATAATTTTCAAAATATCCCCTTGCATATCTTGACTAAACCGAGCCACCATGCCCAAATCCATAAGTGCCAACTGATGATTTCTGGTCAAATGGACATTGCCGGGGTGCGGATCGGCATGGGCAAATCCGTCAACGGTAATTTGTTTTAAATAGCCTTTTACCAAATCATCTACGAACGCTTTTCGAGGAAGTTCCATTAAAGCTACAGTGGAAATTGAAGTCACTTTTTGCCCGTCAGCGTATTCCATAGTCAAAACCCGTTGTGAATAATAATTAGGAATTGGAGCGGGAACAAACAGATACTTGAAGTCTTTTAAATTTTCTTTTAATAAACCTAAATTTTGGGCTTCCTGAACATAATCCAACTCTTGCAACAAAATATAACGGAGTTCTTCAATAATCTCATGAACCGAAAAATTTCTTGCAGTTTCATTGTATTTTTCTGCTTTTTCAGTAATTGTCATTAAAGTTTCCAAATCTTCGACAAATCGTTTCCGCACATCTGGACGTTGGATTTTTACTGCTACTTTTTTTCCGGAGCGCAAAGTAGCCAAATGAACTTGACCAATTGAAGCACTTGCCATCGGCTCTTCTTCAAAAGTTTCAAATGCTTTGGAAATTCGTATGCCGATTTCTTCTGAAAATATTTTTTCAACTTCCCGATAAGGTATAACATCGCCGTCATCTTGAAGTTCTGCTAAAGCATCGAGATAGGGCTGGGGAAGGATATCCGGTCGAGTAGATAACAATTGACCAAGTTTCACATAGGTGGGACCCATTTTTTGCAAATCCTCCGTTAATTCTTCTGGTGAAGGATCTAAATCTTTCGGGTCTAAATTATCTAAATTTACATCCTCGTCATTTACAGCAGTAAAAAGCTGACTGTTCCAGTATTTTATGATAAATCTGAAAAAGCGAATGTATTTGTCATATTCGTCCGGTAGAATACTCATTGGTTTTTAATTTATATAAAGATAGAAATTTCAATCAATGAATAACTGACGTTAAGAAAACTTTGATATTCTTGTTTTTTTGATTTTATTAAACCAAAAAGTTAATAAATATCGAAATAGTATAAATAAATAACGGGTATAATTTCAAACTGAAAATATACCCGTTAATCAGGTTTAAAAACTTGAGGATTATCTTATTACAGATACTTTTTTAAGATGTGACTTTTTGAAGTATGTCTTAATCTTCTGATTGCTTTTTCACGAATTTGTCGTACACGTTCTCTACTCAAATCGAATGTATCACCAATTTCTTGCAGTGTCATCGGTGGTTGACCGCCCAATCCAAAATTAAGTTTAACGACATCTGCTTCTCTTGGAGCTAAAGTTTCCAATGCTCTATTGATTTCAATTTGCAAAGATTCGTGAAGCAAATTTCTATCCGGATTTGGACTTTCTGCAGAACTTAAGACATCGTATAAATTGTTGTCGTTTTCTCCTTCTTGAAAAGGAGCATCCATTGAAAGGCTTCGCGTAGAGTTTTTTAATGAACTCTTTACTTTCGCCTCGGTAAAATCTAATTCTTTTGCAATTTCCAAAGCAGTAGGTGGACGTTCAAATTTTTGTTCTAAATAAATAGAAGCTTTTTTGATTTTGTTGATGTCGCCGATTTTATTCAATGGCAGTCTTACTACTCTTGATTGTTCCGCAATGGCTTGAAGGATGGCTTGACGAATCCACCAAACAGCGTATGAAATAAATTTAAATCCGCGGGTCTCATCAAATCGTTTGGCAGCTTTGACCAATCCGACATTTCCTTCATTGATAAGATCCGGCAAACTCAATCCTTGATTTTGGTATTGTTTTGCCACGGAGATTACAAATCGTAGGTTTGCACGACTTAGTTTGTTTAAGGCAGCTTGATCGCCTTCTCTGATTCGTTGTGCCAATTCAACCTCTTCTTCGGCTGTAATCAAATCAATCTTGCTCACATCTTGCAAGTAACTGTTTAATGATTTAGTCTCTCGATTGGTTACTTGCTTCGTGATTTTAAGTTGTCTCATATATATATTAGGATTAGCTTTTAAAAAACAGCCCATGATACAACAAAATTTACAGATTTCCAAATACTTAACAAGAAGTGTTAAATTTTGAATGGTATCTATAAAATTATTAATTTTCCAAAAAAAACATGAATATACTTAAAACTTTTCTATTACCCATATTGCTTTTGTCTCAAGGTGTGACTGCGCAAGTTTCTTCCAATGTGCCCAGACCCACCGATGATAAAGTAGATTTCACAAAAATTGAAAACATAATCATCTATATTGTCTTGCCGCTGATAATTGTGGTTTTATATTTTGTTTATCGAAAAACTAAAAAGCGAGAAATAGAAAAAGCTGCCGAACAAGAGGCTATGAATAAAAAGAACAAAACAAATAACGAATTGTAATAATGGTTTGTTTTTTGCTACATTCACAAGAAAAAGATTTATGAAACCCTTTATTCTTTTTGTATTTCTATTTTCCATGATGCCTTTGATGGCACAAATTGATTCCCCATTTACTCCAAATGTAGGAATTCCGGCAAGTAGTGGAAATGATTCTGAAGGATTGAGAATTCTCAGAGATGACAATAGTTCTCTAAATTTTCCAAGAAAAACAACACCAAAGCAATCCACACTCGGAAAGGAAGAGGAAAAACCTTTCAGTATGATTGATGATGAGTTTCAAGAATACAATTCCAATATTACTCCTAAATATTTTTCTCAAGATAAAGACATCAAACCTGAATATGGAAAAGATATGTATTTAGGCGATTTTAAAACAAAAGCTGAAACAGTTTCGATACTATACCGCGACCATGAATATGTTGACGGAGACAGAGTTCGAGTTTATGTAAATGGAGATGTCGTTGTTGCCAACGAAGTATTGACAGCACAGTTTAACGGTTTTGATACGCCACTTCAAGATGGTTTTAACCGTATTGAATTCGAAGCTTTAAACCAAGGTACTTCAGGTCCGAATACAGCGCAATTGCAAATTCGAGACGAAGTGGGAAATATTCTGGCAAATTATGAATGGAATCTTCTAACCGGACGAAAAGCTACGGCAATTATAGTAAAACAATAACTTTCTGAAAATTAATTTATTTAATTTCAGAATAAACATATTTCTCGGTTTTCATAAAATTATTGTATTTTTAAATCTATAAATCATCAAAAGATAAATTTTATGAAAAAGGTTCTCATCGCAGTAGATTATCATCCCAATGCTGAAAAGGTAATTAGAAGCGGACACGAACTTGCAAAAATGATGGACGCACAGATTTGCCTTATCCATGTTCTTTCCGAAGTTCGATTCTACGATGTTCAATTTGAATCATTTATGGGATACGAAGGATATTCATTTCCTATGAACCACACAGCGCAAGAAGATGTCGTTAAAATGGCTCAAGAATATCTTGAAAAAACAGCTAAAATCTTAAATGACCAAAACGTTTCAATCCACATAACAGAAGGCGATACTTCCGAAGCACTTTTAAAATACGCTGAAGAATGGAATGCTGACGTACTTGTTATGGGAACTCACAGTTATAGCACATTGGAAAAAATATTTTTAGGAACTGTGGCTTCATCGGTACTTGAAAAAACAAAAACACCGGTTTATATGGTTCCCATTGAGTAATAGTTTTTACTCATGACTTGTTGAATCGTCGTCTTTACGGCTGTACAGCTCATTTTCTTCATCAGGAAGCCGGCGTTTGTCTTGTTCTTTCGTTTCATTCCTCCCGGGAACATCCAACTCATTGCCGGTAAAATCGATTTTATCTTCTCGTTCTTTCAATTGTTGATCGTCACCACCATCACCGTGAATATTTTCTTGACGGAGAATATCTAAATCGTGTTCAGTTACTTCAGGATTATAAGGGAGTTTGTCTTTTTCGGATTTAGTATCCGATTTATTACTTGCTTTATTTGTCTTATTCATAACTTGAATTTTTTATAAATTTAAAAGTCCACCTGCTTTGTATCAAGTGAATTAACGGTACTTTATTAAAAAAATAACGGACAATTAAAGGAAGCTAATGAAAAGAGCGTAATTTCGTGTGAAATAATTAAAACCTATTTTTATGGCGTTGTCGAATAATGACATAATGAAAAAACTTCGTGTAGCTCTTAAATTAAGAGATGATGATATTGTTCATATTTGTTCCTTGGTTGATTTCAAATTGACTAAGAGTGAATTAGGCGCAATTTTTAGAAGTGAAAATCATCCTAAATATATGGAATGTGGCGATCAGTTTTTGAGAAATTTTTTAAACGGATTGGTTATCTATAAAAGAGGACCGCGAGAAAATAAAAAACCTGTGGATAAAAAATTAGAATAGTATTCGATTTTTAGATAGGTTTATGCAAATTGTGTGAGGATTTTAGTTGTAATTATGCGAGCCAGTTTTTCCTTGCTTTCAAAGGACCAACCGGCAATGTGAGGAGAGAGAATTACATTGTCAAAAGCAACCAATTCTTTAAGCGTTTCCGGAAGTGTATCTGTTTCAAACAGCGATTCAAAAGAAGTTTTTTCAAATTCTAAAACATCAAGTCCGGCACCTTTTATCTTCCCTGATTTTAGAGCTTTTACCAAATCTGAAGTTACTACACATTTTCCGCGTGCCGTATTGATAAGCCAAAAAGGATTGCTGAAATTTTGAATAAACGATTCATTTACCATTTTATCGGTTAAAGGCGTCCACGGAACGTGTAAACTCAATACATCTACTTCTTGCTGAATGGTTTTTAGAGAAACTTGCTGTGCGTTTTTGTCGCCGATATTTTCTTGAATATCATAACATAAAACAGTACAGTCAAATCCTTGTAGTTTTTGGGCAAATGCTTTTCCCATATTTCCATAACCGATAATTCCCACAGTTTTTCCGTCCAATTCTTCGCCTCGATTTGCTTCACGTTTCCAGATACCGTTTTTTACTTGGTTATTTGCACGAGAAAGATTGTTTAAAAGAGAAAGCAACATTCCCAAAGCGTGTTCGCCCACGGCATTCCGATTTCCTTCGGGAGCGGCTATTAATGAAATATCGAGCTCTTCGGCATAATCACAATCGATGTTTTCAAGTCCGGCACCAACGCGGGCAATGAATTTCAAGTTTTTTGAAGCATCCAGAAATTGCCTGTCTATCTTAAATCGACTGCGAATTACAATCCCGTCATACTGATGAATAATGCGTTCTATTTCTGATTTTCCGGCCGTATAATTTTCATGATTTATAAATCCTGCTTTTTCAAGGGTAGCAATTAGAATGGGGTGGTTGGTATCAAGATGGAGAATGGTCAATTCAATTCAATTTTATTAATCGACAGCTTTCTGTTCAATCGAAGTTTTATAAAAATATTTTTTTTCGAGATAAAAATATTCAATGATAATTTGATTTTCATCTAAATTAAAATCGCTTTTTACGGGTATTTTATTTTTAGCTTCTTCCTCCGGAATATTTGAAAGATTCCAATTTGTGTGGGTTGAAAAACGAATTTTAAATTTATTATCAGAGGATCCCATGAACGTTGGTTTTTCAACCTTATTCTGAAAGTGTATTTTGCTGATTTCTACTGTTTCCGGTAATTTATTGAAAGCGATAATAATTTCAGATACATTCGGTTCGTTGTTTACAAAAACCTTTTCAATTTCAAAAGGAGGTGATTCTGTAAAAACTGATTTGGAGGTGTTACATGAAATAAACACCAACAAAAAAAGACTTATGAGAATTTTATTTGTTATAAGTTTTATTAGTAAATTATAAAGTCCCATTTTCTTGAACCCATTTGAATCGTGCAGAATCTTGCGGAAGTGTAATCCGGTCTGCAATGCGTTTCATTCGCTCCGGGAGTCTCATTAAATAATCGCGTGCTTTCTCGGCTTCATCATTCAAATTTGTAATTTTTGGAAGCTCCCAATATTCGTTAAGTTTCTGCAAAATATCGATATAATCGTAAGTAGTATAAACTCCAAGTCTTTGAGCTGCATTAGAGAAATCATCGAAAGCAGATGCCATTTTTCCGCCGCTTTGTCTGAGATTCTGTGCGGGCATCGTTATTTTTTTCTTCATCATATCAGCAAATGCCAACATCATCTCACTTGCGTCGTAGTTGAAAATAGTTTTTACAAATTCGCGATACGCAAGATGGTGTCGCATTTCATCGCCTGCAATGATATTGCACATTTTAAAAAGCGCCTTATTGCCTTTTTTTCTTGCAATTTGAGCCACTCTTCTGTGAGAAATATTGGTTGCTAATTCTTGAAAACTTGTATAAACAAAATTGCGATAAGGATCGCGACCGGTACCTACTTCAAAACCGTCATTTATTAAGTGATGCGTAGTGATTTCAACTTCGCGCATATTCACCCGACCACTTAAATATAAGTATTTATTAAGCACATCTCCGTGGCGATTTTCTTCTCCGGTCCAATGACGAATCCATTTACTCCAACCGTTTCGTCCGTGTTGATCTACGCCTTCCATATCCATCAACCAACTTTCATAAGTAGGAAGTGCTTCTTCAGTAACCATATCACCAACTAAAACCACCCAAAAATCATAACCCAATTCTTTTGCTTCTTCGCGAATCTGCAGAACTTCTTCCATATAATTTTCACTTTGGAAATCGGGAAGTAGATCAGTGGGTTGCCATATTTCTTCGACCGGAATAAGATATTTATCGATATAGGATTCAACTTCCTTTTCTATCGTTTGCATGACTTCCAATCGGATATTCTTTAATTTCATGAAAAAAATAATTTATGTGAACAAAGATAAGTTTCTTAAAGTGAAAACTATAAAAACAGTGGGTTAATTTCTTCCTTTTTCTTGAGGGTATAATTTGTAAACTTCTTCACTTTGCCAGAATTCTTTACTTTCAACATCCATAATGGTGATTTTTCCTTTAAATGCTGCACCTGTATCCACATTCCAAACATTGGCAAAATTAACGGGAATCATTGAATCGATTCGGGTTACAGGTGTATGGCCAATAAAAATCTCTTTGAATAACTTCAATCTCTTAGGATATCTGATGTGATCGGTAGGCAATGATGTATCTAACGCACAAGCGGTTTCCCACAAAGTTCTGTCCCAATAAACAATGTTTGGAAAATATTCGTATTGCGGGCCGTGAATACTGAAAAATCCGGCATGAACATACAACCGGTTTTCATCATCGATGTGATAATTTATCAAGTCTTCCAAAAAACGTATGTGTCTTTCTTTTTCAGACGTAGCAATATCTTTATAACTTTCTAAACTGCTCGCACCGCCATGTGCAAGCCAAACTTCATTTTGGTCGTTGTGTTTGAGGTAGTTGTATAAAAGTTCATCGTGATTTCCTCGAATGAAAATACAATTGTTTTTTTCTTTAAAATCAATCAAAAACCGAATTACTTCAGCTGAATCGCTCCAACCGTCAACATAATCTCCAATAAAAATATATTGTGTATCTGACGGGAGATTTGCACGTTCCAAAACTTGAGTCAGCCCGCGTAATCCGCCGTGTATATCACCAATTACAACTTTCTTCATAGTTTTTGGAGTAAATATAGTAGAAGTGATTGATTTTACCTTATTGAAATTTTAAAATGCTTAAAACGACTGATTATATATAATTTGCAGCCCAGACAATAAGAAAAACATGAATGGGCATACTTAAAAACAATGTCCATTTTGGCAGTTTTGGATAATTTTTTCTGTTCATAAGAATGTAAATGTGAACGAGAAAATAAATAATCAACAGGAAAATGGCTCCCCAAGCAGCTTGTTGTTGTGTCCCGACATTCATCAACATAAATCCAAGAATCATTTCAGCGATACCGCTGAGTAAAATAATTGTACTCAATGCAGGAAAAGTGGGAGGTAGCATCTTTTCATAAAGTTTGGGTTTGCGAAAATGATTCATCCCTGCCAAAACAAGTAAAATTCCTAAAAGATATTGATGCCAAGCAATCATAATACTATTAAATTAATGGAAAAATAAAGAGCAATTTTAAAATTACATTTTACAAACTTAAGAGAGAATAATTAAAAATCAGTGGATTAATAGTGGAAAGAACTTTCTGATTTTTAAAACTTCCTAAACTACAATAATTTAATAAGAGATTCTATTTTTATTAACATAACTTAATTTAAATGAACAATATCTTAGCTTTCTTATAATCAAACTACGAGCTATGAAAAAACTGAAGTTATTAGATATTATTGTTTTCTTGAGTATTTTTGTTTCTTGCGGAACTTCAAAAAATGTTGCTGACAGGGAAACTACACGCAGCGAAACAAATACAGTTACACAACAAAGGGCAAACGAGTTAGTGCGTGAAACCGGAACTTCCGATGAAGAAATTAGAAGAACTGAAGCTAAAAATAATACGATGTTTGATGCAGTTCAAATGAACTCTGAACAAAGAAATAATTATCAACGCAATTGGAGAGAAACTCAGAAAGCACACCGCTCACGAAATTCAAATCAAGCCATGAATGCTTATGAAAAAATGGAGCAAGAAGATAAAATAATGAAAAAACTTTTGGATGAAAGCCAATATGAAAGGTATCAACTTTGGCGTCGAGAAAATCCGATTAGAGATACCAGAGATTGATTTTTATCCTATTAAACTGAGATTAAAACTTGATTTAAAGTCAAGTTTTAATATTATTGATATTATAAAAATCAGCGCTTTTCAAACTTTTTAAAGCCGACCAAGAAATCGGTGTAGCAATTCCGGCTGTTTTATTTGGTCTTAGAGAATATGGGCAAATACTCGTTTGACCATAAGAATTTCGAAGATAATCTATAAAAACTTTTCCGTTTCGCTTATCTTTTCTAACCAATGTTGTCAATAAATCCGGATGTTTTTTCTCTATGTTTTTAGCCAGAATTTTGGTTTCTTCTCTAACTTCATCAAATGTTTTGGTGCGACGGATATTATACCAAACGTGAAGTCCGTTTTTTCCTGTCGTCATCAGATTCGGTTCAATACCTCTTTTGCTTAAGAAGTTTTTTAAAATTTTTGCTGCTTCTTTTACCTTTTCAAAATCGTTATCTGAAGGGTCTAAATCAAGTACAACCTTATCGGGCTTGTTAATCATCGAGATTTTGGAATTCCAAATGTGAAATGATAATGTTCCTTGATTTACCAAGTAGATTAAAGTTCGTTTGGTATTACAAACCACTTGATTAATAGGTTCGTCTTCAGTTATAATTTTTTCAGTTTTTACAAATGACGGAAAATAATCGGAAGCATTTTTTTGATAAAAACCGTCTTTTTCAATTCCATCAGGATAGCGTTCCAAAGTAAGCGGACGGCTGTGTAAAAAAGGAAGTATTTTGGGAGCTATATTTTTATAGTATTTTACCACTTGTAGTTTGGTAATGCCGAGTTCCGGATAGTATATTTTGTCAGGATTGGTAATTTCTGTTTTTGATATTGTTGTCATAATAATAAGTTTTGTTGTGAATCGGTTATTTCTTTTCAGCTGAAATTTCTTTCATTGTTCTTCCCGAAATGACGCTCATATTTTGTGTGTTTGTAGGGTTTCGTCGTGCATCTGCTTCCGAATCGTCTATTTTTATCAGAAGCCAATTGCCTTTCATCTTTCCGCTTTTCATTTGGATTAAAGCATAACCGCCTTTTAGTTTTTTTCCTTTTAGCCAAATCTCAATTGTTCCGGAATTGTATTGTTCACTTAGAGATATTGTTTCTCCGTTTTCATTTTTTTTCAGATTCTTAAAATGTCCTTTATCCCATATCAAGACAGTTCCTCCGCCGTATTGATTTTCAGGAATGACACCTTCAAAAGTTGCATATTCTATTGGATGATCTTCGGTCGGAATTGCCATTCGTTTTTCGGCAGGATTTGTACTTGGACCTTTGGGAACAGCCCAAGATTTTAAAGTTCCGTCAATTTCCAGACGAAAATCGTAGTGCAGATTTGTAGCATCGTGCTTCTGAATTACAAAAACCGGATTTTTAGAGTTACGCTTCTTTTTTCCGCCTTTTGGTTCAGGAGTTTTTGTAAAGTCTCTTTTTTCAGTATATGCCTTCATAGCAAATGCATTTATAAAATATGCATCAAGATACAAAGGAGGTTTTTCTTTAATATTTAATGGATTACTAAAGTTTTAATAATTTATTTCTTAAAACAAATGCATATAATTGATTTGATTAACAAAAGTTCTGTGTAATTTTAATGCAATACTCGGAAAATAATGAGTTTGCAGCAGAATTATCGATTCGCAAATAAATGCATTAATTAAAAATATAAATTTCTCGTTTTAAGAAATAGCTAATAAAGTCAGGAAAAGCAAATTTATCGGTTTAACTTCCTATCTGTTCGCCACCGTTAATGTGGATAAACTGTCCGGTGATGTAACTGCTGTCTTCACTTGCCAAAAAAACATAAGCCGGACCTACTTCACTGGGCTGACCTGCTCTTCCCATTGGCGTATCTTGTCCAAACTCCGAAACTTTATCGATAGTTGACGGAATTAACGGAGTCCAGATCGGTCCGGGAGCAACGCCATTGACACGAATTTTCTTTTCAGTTAAATTTTGAGATAAAGAACGTGTAAAACTGGTAATGGCACCTTTTGTTGATGCATAATCTATCAAATGTTCGCTTCCTCTAAAAGAAGTAACTGAAGTTGTATTTATAATGGTATCGCCTTCAGAAAGATGAGAAAGTGCGACTTTTGTAATTTCAAAAATCGAAAATATATTGGTTTCGAAAACAGTTTGAATTTGTTCTCGACTTATTTTTTCCAAACTATCTTTAGAATATTGCATTGCTGCATTGTTGACTAAAATATTCAGGTCGCCAAAGGTGTCAACACATTTTTTTACTGCTTGTTTGCAAAATTTTGAATCTTTGAGATCGCCTTCAATAATGAGACATTTTTGTCCTTCGGCTTCAACGAGTTTCTGGGTTTCTTTTGCATCTTTATCTTCCTCAAGATAAATTATTGCCACCGAAGCGCTTTCTCGTGCAAAGTGGACGGCAACACTTCTGCCAATACCACTGTCACCACCGGTAATAAGTGCAACTTTTCCTTTCAGTTTTTCACTTCCTTTGTAAGTTAAACGAATGATTTCCGGTTTCGGATTCATTTTATGTTCTTTTCCGGGTTGAGATTGGGATTGCTCGGGGAATTGTTTTGGTTTTGCCATAATTTTAATTTTGGGGTTTATACTTATTTAAAAAGACCTCCCAAAACTTGAGAGGTCTTATCACATTTAATCAAGCTGATTACTTCTTTTTGTTTTTATCTCCGTTTGATTTGTTATTCGAAGTAGCCTGAGATTTGGTTCCGCTGTTTTTGTTGCCAGCAGTTCCTTTTTTGTCTTCCTGTTTTTTTTCGTTTGATGCCATAACTTTTTTTTTAAGGTTATAATCAAAGTTATTTTTTAATCGGAGTATTTTGGTATCTTATAATTTAATTGATGGATTCATTCGAGTATAAAACAATTAAAAAAAAGTTATAAAAATCATTTGATTATTTCATAGTGAATTGGTTTAAAAGTACTGCCATTACTGTCTTCTGCAGAGCAAGCAGTCACGCCGACAATCAAATCCATTTGCGCTTCAAAAAGCACATAATCTCCGGCTTTTGAAGTAGGAGGAAGAACTTTTATTTTTCCATCTGCATCAAAAACAACATTCATAAAAACATTAAATGCCGTCGGGATTTCATCAGGTTTGATATCGTAAATTGCCAATTTGGTAAATAAATTTTCAAAACAACTCGGATGATAATCGGGATTGCCATACATAATCTGAAATGTTTCCGGGCTGCAAGGCGCTAACAAAAAATCATTCCTTCTGTTGGTATCCTCTATAATGTGAAGCATCTTGTTGCTTCGATTGCTCCAAATATAATTTCCGGAAGTAATAAGAATGCTTTCTTCAAAATCCATCGTTTTTCCGGATGAAATCTTTTCTCGAATGTCGTGTTTATTAAAAACTACCAAATCGCTTACTTGTTCTCCTTTTGGATCGATGATTTTGAGTTTTTCTCCTTTGTTAATTGTAAATGCTACGCCGGATTGTGGTTCAATCTTTTGAATCATAAAAATTTTTAATTAGTTCGTTTGTATTGTAATCAGTGTTTAAATTGTCTTTATTTAATTGTGACGCAATATGTTTGCGTTCTTTGCAATTGTAATTTCCATGCCATTTGTGAATTCCCTGAATTTTTACCGGAGTTAACTAAAAACCGGTTATTTTGGGAAAGTTTTTCAGCCATACAGATTGGGGTATGTCCTTTTTGTATAACGGATTTTTCTGATGTTTTTCAAATGTATGAATTAATGTTTCTAAACTTTTTTCGAGCTCTTGGGAATTTTGAATTTCAATTTTTGCATTTATATGCACTGCGGAATAATTCCAAGTGCTGATGTCGGGTTCTGAATACAAAGAAGAAGATATATAGGTATGCGGACCTTGAAAAATACACAGGATTTCTGTTTCATTTTCCAAATATTCTTTCATTGTGTTGTGATTGGCAATGTGTCCGAAAAGTCGAAAATTTTCCTGAGTTGAATCTATCAATAACGGAATATGCGTTGCTATTAATTCCGAACCTTTAATTACAATCGTAGCAAAAGGATACCGCTTTATAAAATTCTCTATAAAAGGAAAGTCATCTTTTATATGAGATTCTGGTCTGTACATAGTGTGTCATAATTAATGATGGAACGGACATTTCCAACTTTCATCGACGGTTCTTCCGCTGTATTGTCTGGCTTCACTGGAATCACCAAAATCATCAAGCATCGGATTAATAGAACCTTGCAATTTTTCATCGGATTTTCGGATTCTTTTTTTAACGCGTTGATAAACGCCCATATCGCGGAGTTTTTCAAATTGCCAATGCAAATTAAAAACCATCGCCGGATACGGAGATTGTCTTGCCATTCGAGAAGATTTTGGATGCATACCGATAATGTAAAATGCTTTTCCTGCAATGCTGAAACTGAATTTGCTGTCCTCTGGATTACTGCTTACTTCGGAATCCCAAGGATGTGAATCAATATTATGGAGTAATTGCAACTGTTTCCACATTTTTTCTTCAAATTCAAGTTCTGAAATTATTTCTTCATTTGGAAAAACAGCGATTAAAGTTTCAAATTTTTTGTCTTCAAAATTGTAGCGTAACAAATATTGCTCAATAGCTTTCAGTAATTCCTCGGCAGTTTTTTTAGAACCTAATTCAGCAAATGAATGAATTTCCACATCATCGTTTGTAAAAAGTGAGCGCGCCATAACGCATGGATGGTTTTTATTAATGATGAATTCTTTAAATGATTTTTTGATTTCTATCGGTGCTATATTTGATTCCATAACTATTTTTTTATAAAATTATGACAACACAAATAAGTCTGAATAAAATTGAAGAAACCGTTAAGTAGGATTTATATAAAAATTAACTAAATCGCATCGATTATAATGAGTTTTAATTAATCTTTCAGTATTGACATTCTTATTTTGTCAAATAGCTGTTTTATCTGAGAATTTTTTTTGAAGTATTCAAAATATGAACCTTATTAATTTGATTCACGAATGTAATTGAATGTGTGTCGTTAAACTGTGTGAATTGGCAGCCAATTTTTTGTTAGAGCTGGAACCAATTGATTTATACTGTATTAATTTTATATCAGATAAATAAAGTTAAACCTTAAAAAAATTAAAGTTATGATTCCACAAGAAAGAAAAAACCGCAACGAAGAGCGAAATGAAATTCGCAGAAATGAATCCCGAAATGAATATGGTAAAAACGAACCGGGATTCAGTCAAGAACCGGGAGCCGATACTCCTGTAGGAAGAATGAAGGATGATGCTGAGAGAAATCAATCAAATCCTCACTCTCAATCGCATAGAGAGAATCCAACCAATCGGAATTCAGGAAGAGAGCAACGAAACTGGGATGAGGAAAATCATTCGGAACGAAATAATCCCACCAATCAATCTCGACATCAACAAGATGAAAATCAGAGAAATCAAGATCCGACGCTTGATGATGCGGATCGTCCGTTATAATTAATGATTCCCATTTAACTTTAAAGAATAAGCTGTTTTGATAATTTGAAGCAGCTTATTTATTTATACGGGAGTTGGAGATTATTCAAACTTTTCTGCAAAACAAGACAACTTTCCGGTTGTCCTGAAGTGTTGTAAAAAATAAATAAGAATCTCCGCCATCCTTAATTTTCCATTTTTTACGAATCGTTGCGACAGATTCAGGAAAATTTCGCGTACTTATATTGGCTTGTTTTGGTAATGGAAATTGTTTTAAGGCTTGTTTTTTATAAGGAACGATATGTTCTATTTTAAAACTTCTTCCGGGAAATGGAATTAAATTTTCGGATGTAAATAAATGTGAATTGGGATGAATTTTTTCAATTCCCAATAGAATTGAAAGTACTTAAAAACCGCCACTTTTAATTAAGGCGGCATTCGGTTCG
>CAZWVT010000026.1:0-24286 GCA_964636665.1 uncultured Flavobacteriaceae bacterium | reverse complement strand
GGGATAGCGGGGAAACTGTACTGCCCATAACTCCACATCGAAAAGAGGAAGAGCATCGGCAAAAGCATAATTTTCTTCATAATAAAATAAATTGGTTAATAATTAGTCTAAAGCTATTACACACCTATCATTATCGTTAATAGAATGTAAATAGCAGGTAAATATAACATTTATTTTACAATAACTTAATCCTAAACAAAGAAATTGAATAAATTAATATTCATCTTATAGGTTAATTTTTTATACTATTCAAGCAAGACACTTGCTGCATTGACTTTAATCCACTTTCCGCAAATTATTTTGAACAGAATTAAACACTAAATTAAACAGTCAAATTACTTTGGAATGATGCTCACAAAAAATTTACCTTTGAAGATTTCTTAATAAAAACACAAGATGAATCTCGTCATAGACGTTGGAAACAGTTTTAGCAAATTCGCACTTTTTGAAAACGGAAATTTCCGTAGGAAAGAACGATGCGCCACGTCGGATTTGGAAACTCGTTTTCAGGAATTTCTCAATAATTATCCCATCAAAAAGGCAATTATTTCATCTGTGGGATTTTTAACGGCAGCACAGCTTAAAAAAATAGAAAAATCAGTTCCCTTGCTGATTTTAACCCATAAAACTCCGGTACCATTCACCAGCCAATACGCCACTCCCAAGACCCTTGGAACCGATAGAATCGCATTAATAAGTGCCGCTTCACAATTATTTCCGCATAAAAACGTTTTGGTAATCGATTTGGGAACTTGTATTACCTATGATTTTTTATCCAAAGACAATTCTTATTTGGGTGGAGGCATTTCGCCCGGACTCTTTATGCGTTACAAAGCGATGCATACTTTCACGTCCGGACTGCCACTGCTGGAGCCGGAATCAGCGGTTTCAACCATTGGCAAAAGCACTGCGACTTCCATGCATTCCGGAGTTGTCTTGGGAATTAAGAACGAAATTGACGGTTTTATTGAATTATATAAAAAAGAACATAGTGATTTAACAGTTATTTTAACAGGAGGAGACCTTCATTTTTTGCAAAATCTCATAAAAAATGACATCTTTGCGCACCCAAATTTCTTATTGGAGGGACTCAATTATATTTTGGAATACAACAAGTTTTGATATACAAACGTTTTATTATCGGTATCGTTTTTCTTACTACCACCTTTGCTGTGGCACAAGAAGGAACGACTTCCCCCTATTCTTTTTACGGAATCGGGCTGCAAAAATTTCGCGGCACAATGGAGAATCGTGCGATGGGCGGTTTGGGTGTTTTCTCCGACAGTATTCATTTAAATTTGCAAAATCCCGCGGCTTATTCCGAATTGCGCCTGATTAATTTCTCGGTTGCTGCAAGTTATCAACTCACACAACAAAGCAATGCCGACGTTTCTCAACGGAATGAAACCATCTCTTTAGATTATTTGGCACTCGGCATTCCCATCGGAAAATGGGGCGTGGGTTTTGGCGTGCTTCCCAATACAGCAGTGGGTTATCACTTTCTTTCGCAAACAGAAAATGCTGTTACGGAATATTCGGGTAATGGCGGATTAAACAGGGTTTATTTTTCTGCCGGATATAAATTATTGCCTTCATTATCTATAGGTGTTGAAGGTGGATATAATTTTGGCAAAATCGAAAATTCCTCTATTTCCCAACATTCGGATGTACAATACGGAACCCGTATTGTAGATAACAATGAAATCAACGGATTCAATCTTAATTTTGGCGTCATCTATAATAGAACGCTATCTCGAAATTTGGAATTAAACGGAAGCGCCTCGTATTCGCCGGGATTGACTCAAACAAGCAGAAACCTCCGCAGGCTTTCCACAGTTTCCATTCGCACTGCCGGAGTTTCAACTATAGACTTACGGGAAATCGAACGACCCGATACCGAATTTACCGCTCCGAGCAACTATACGGTTGGATTTGGACTCAGCCGTCCCAAGCATTGGGGTGTGGGAATCGAATACGGCAATCAACAGATGTCTGAATTTAACAACACCCCTTTTCAGACTGCAAACACAACCTTTAAAGACGCCTCCAAATACCGAATCGGCGGGTTTTACATACCTGAGTATAACTCTTTCAACAACTACTTCAACCGCATCGTTTACAGGGCAGGATTCCGTTATGAAGAAACTGGAATAAACATCCACGATCAAGCCGTTAATGAGTTTGGCATATCTTTTGGAATTGGAATACCGATGGTACGTTCTTTTTCAAATATCAACGTTGGATTTGAAATCGGTCAACGCGCCACAAAAAACAACGGGTTGATTCAAGAAAACTTTTTTAATGCAATAATCAGCTTCTCTTTAAATGATTTGTGGTTTGAAAAAAGACTCTTTGATTAACACCAAGCATATTATTAATAACAAATAAATAAATCTCATGAAAACAAAAGTTGGTCTATTTATAGCAGTTCTCCTGATGTCTTTCTCGGGTAAAATCACGGCACAAGCGCCGGATGATTGCGCTATAACATTGTCTTATTTTATCGAGCCTGCCAAAGCGAGAAACTATGAGGCTGCTTTGCCACACTACCAAAAAGTCATCACCGAATGTCCGAAAGTAAGTTTGGCTACTTATCAGTATGCCGTGAGGATGTTTGAATATTTTATCAATGAAAAAGAAGATACGGGCAAAGTAAAAGATTTGATTGAAGCTTGGGAATTGCGTTTGGAGCATTTTCCAAATCGCACCTCCGAGGGTGAAGTATTGATGACTATTGCGCAATTAGAGTACGATTACAATATCGGAACTAAAGAAGCGCAGTTTAAATCTTTTGACGCAGCATTTAAGAAAGACCCCGAAAATTTTACAAGCGGAAGAAGCCTCTACACTTATTTCTCATTGGCTGTGGATTTATTCAATGAAGGAAAAAAAGAACTCCAAGAGATTTTCAATCTTTATGATGTAGTAATGGAGAAAATTAACGTTGAAAAAAACAAGATTGCAGAAAACTTGACAACGTTGATGGAAAAAAACAACAACGGAGGTCTTGACGACAGAGAAAAACGCAACATGGACGTTTATGAAAACAACCTTGAAGTTTATTCTACTGTTGAGACCAGCGTTGATGGTAAATTGGGTCAATTGGCGGATTGTGAAAATCTCATTCCTTTCTACGAAAAAGATTTTGAAGCTAAGAAAGACGATATTGATTGGCTAAAAGCTGCCAGCAATCGTTTGGACGCAAAAGAATGTGACAGCCCATTGTCGGCTAAACTTGCAGTTCGCTTGCACGAATTGGAGCCGAGTTCAACCTCCGCTTATTTGTTGGGAAGACGTGCTGAAGCTGAAGGAAAATCGACTCAAGCGTTGAGATATTTTAACGAAGCCGCTGATTTGGAGCAAGACAATACTAGAAAATCCAGAATCTATTACAGCATTGCCGAGAACTATCGCAAAAGTGGTCGTTTTTCAGATGCCCGTACATATTACAATAGAATGCTACAAGTAAGACCCTCTGCGGGAATTGCTTATTACAGAATTGGAACAATGTATGCAGAGAGTACTGACAACTGTGGAAATACAGTTTTCGAAAAAAGAGCCATTTATTGGTTGGCCGCAGATATGATGGAAAAAGCTGCCAGCGTTGATGCCTCACTTGCCAACAATGCACGCGCCACAGCAGAATCCTACAGACAACGTGCTCCTTCCAAAAATGATATTTTTGTGGAAGGAAAAAGCGGTGAGACCATTACATTTAATTGTTGGGTCGGAGGAAGCGTGAAGGTTCCAAATCTATAAGAATGACAAACATATCCTATATATGGAAAAGCGTGATGACTTTAATGGTCATCACGTTTTTTTCATGTGAAGGAAATTACCAACAAGCCAGAAAACTCACCATTTCCGACAATGCTCCCATAGCAGAAGGGAAAAATATCAATTTTAAATACACCGATTCCGGCCGATTGGTAACCAATCTATTGGCAGACAAATTATTGGACTTTTCCAACCTCGATTTTCCTTTTAAAGAATTTCCGGAAGGAATTGAAATTCACTTTTGGAATGAAGAAGGCGAAGAAAGTATCGTAACTTCCGATTATGCCATTCAATATGACGATACGGATTTGATAGATTTAAGGCAAAATGTCGTTGTCATTACCGCCGACAGCGTCCGACTTTTTGCAAACCAACTTTATTGGGATCAAAAAAATGAATGGGTTTTTACGGACAGACCCTATAAAATTCAGTTTAAAGACGGATCCTATAACGAAGGTGAACAATTTGACAGTAACCAAGATTTCACTATCTTTCTTTCCCGAAGAAATCAGGGAATTCAACTAATTGAACAAAACACCCCATAATATGCTACATAAATTCACCCGCTTTTTTGAAGTTTTCTATATCATAGCAGCAGTATTTTTTGCTTATGAAACAATTGCTCTATGGAACTCAGAACGCTCCAAAGCTTATTTATTTTTATTTTTTGCCATTCTGGCTATCTTTATGTTTTTCTTCAGGAGAAATTTCAGGCGCAGAGTTGAAAAGCGCATGAAAGAGAAATAATATCCTACTATGTTATACGGCACGGTTATTCTTTTTTTGTTAGCGATGACATTCTTTTCAGGAATGGAAATCGCCTATATTTCCGCCAATAGAATCCATTTTGAAATGGAGAAAAAGCAAGAGAATTTTATGGCTAAAATTCTCAACCGATTAACTTACAAACCTTCTCGATTTGTAACTTCCATGATAATAGGCTACATCCTATCCTTGGTTTTTTTCTCTTTTTATATGGGACAATTGTTGGCTACTGCGCTCCCTGTGGAAGGCAGTATCGGTTTATTGACCCACATAGGAATAACCACCTTGATATTGCTGTTTACAGCTGAATTCCTATCGTTGGTTTTCTTTCCCGTGTTTGCAAATCGAATTTTTAAACTATTGGCTGTACCCGCCTATTTATGCTACCTGCTTTTTTATGTGTTTACAGAAATTATATTGGCCATATCCGATTTCATCCTCAAATATATTTTTAAAAGTGTAGGCGATTCTTTTACCTTGAGTTTTAGCAAAGTTGAATTGGGCAACTATATTTCCGAACAGATGGAAACAGTGGAAACCGATGAAGAAGTTGACAGTGAAATTCAAATCTTTCAAAATGCTTTGGATTTTTCTGAGATAAAAAGTCGAGAAGCGATGATTCCCCGCGCAGAAATTATAGCCGCAGAAGAAACTACATCGCCGTCGGAACTCATTGAAATTTTCAATACTACAGGATTGTCAAAAATTCTTATCTATCAAAACTCAATAGACAACATCATCGGGTATGTCCATTCATTTGAAATGTTCAAAAAACCCACTGCAATTAAAGAAATTCTGATGCCTGTTATTTATGTGCCGGGCACGATGCTTGCTAAAGATGTGCTGAATGCGCTTACAAAAAGACGAAAAAGCATTGCTGTGATTGTGGATGAATACGGAGGCACAAGCGGAATCATCACAGTTGAAGATATTATTGAAGAACTCTTTGGAGAGATTGAAGATGAACACGATACCGTAGAACTCACAGAACAAATACTATCCGACGGTCATTATCGATTTTCTGCTCGTTTTGAAGTTGATTATCTGAATCAAAAATACGATTTGGATATCGAAGAGAATGAACATTATGAAACTTTGGGCGGTTATATTTTACATTATACCGAAGAAATCCCGGAACAGGGAGATAAAGTAGTATTAAATAATTATACATTTACCATTTTGGAAGTATCAAATACGAAAATTGAACTGGTTGAAATCAAGATATCTTCCGAAGATTAATCGGCAAATTTGAACATTTTTTATTTTAACTTTTTATTAGTGAATGGAAAATACTATTTTTGCCCCCAAATTTGTCTAAATTTTTAAGAATTATAGACAACAAACTTTCTTCTGCTTTCTGCAAGAAGAGAATAGAAATTTAAATATTGTAACAATCAAATGGCAATCTTAAACAGTATCAGAAAAAGAGGAATCTTCCTTATTCTCATTATTGCAATGGCTCTTTTTGCATTTATTTTTACCGACATACTCGTTAGTGGTGGCGGAGGAATGATGCCTTCGTCCAACATTGCGACTATCAATGGAGTCGATATTCCGCGTGAAAATTTTATGCGAGAAGTTGAAGTGACGCAACGAAATACCGGCGCAAACACAACATTAGCGATGAATCGTGTTTGGGAACAAGAACTAAGGCGCATTCTTATCGAAGAGCAAGCAGAAAAAGTAGGGATTCGCGCTGAGAGAGGTCAGTTGAATACAGCGATGCGAACAGCTTTGGCAAACAATCCAACTTTCACCAATGAAGCCGGAGTGGTTGAAAATGCAAGAATTCAAGAATACATCGCAACAATCAAAGCATCCTCTCCTCAAATGTATATGGATTGGATTCGGTTTGAGGAAGCGCTTGAATTAAATATTAAAGAAGACACCTATTTTAATATGATATCAGGGGGAGTTCGAGCGAGCCATGTAGAAGGAGAATACGCTCATCATTTTGACAATGACAATATAAATTTTTCTTATGTATCAATTCCATATTCTTCTATTTCTGATGAGGAAGTAACAGTTACTACTAAAGAAATTGAAGCTTACATCAAAGCACGTCCAAAACAATTTGAAACCGAAGCTACCGCAGACTTTGAATATGTGCATATTGTAGAAGAACCTTCCGAGGAAGATATTGAAGATGCACGAACTCGAATTGCAGCACTTTTAGAAAATCGTGTGGAATACAACGTACAAAGTAAAGTCAACGACACATTGCCGGGCTTTAGAGAAATTGAAAACTACGAAGAATTTGTAAATCTTCACTCCGATGTAGGCTTTACAGAGCGTTGGTTATTTGAAAACCAACTTCCAAATGCTGTAGCTTCAGACATTATCGCATTGGAAGAAGGCGATGTTTACGGCCCCTATAAAAATGAAAATACTTTTAACATCACAAGAATACTTGAAACAAAATACATGCCTGATTCAACCGAATCCAAACATATCTTAATCCGTTATGCAGGAACACTTAGAGCAGGAGCCGAAATCACGCGAACCGAAGAAGAAGCTTCTCAACTGGCAGACAGCATTTATTCTGTTGTAAGAAGAACACCTTCTAAGTTTGAAGAGCTAGTTCAGGAATTTTCTGACGATCCTTCAAAAAGCAACGGTGGTGATTTAGGAATTTCCACACCCGGAAGAATGGTTCCTCCGTTTGACGAATTTATTTTCAACAATCCGGAAGGTGCTATCGGTTTGGTTGAAACAGATTTCGGATATCATATCATTCAAGTCGGTGAGCAATCAGAACCTAAAAAAGCAGTAAAATTAGCTACGATAACCCAAAATATTGAAGTGTCTGAAAGCACGATGAACTCGCTTTTTGCAGAAGCTTCCAACTTTGAAGTGGCAACAGCAGATGGTGATTTTGGTCAAATTGCCGGAGAACACAATCTGGAAATCCGTCCGGTTAACAGAATCAGCCCAATGGAAGCTACCATTCCCGGAATCGGAAACAATCGCGAAATTGTTTCATGGGCATTTAACAAAGATACCAAAGTGGGTGACATCAGACGTTTTAGTGTTTCTGACGGTTATGTAATCGCTCAACTTACTCGAAAAAATAAAAAAGGATTGCTTTCTGCAAGTGATGCCGAATCAACTGTAAAACCTATTCTCATCAAAGAAAAGAAAGCACAAAAAATAAGAGAAAAAATTTCTGGAATGAGTTTGGAAGATGTTGCAAGTTCGCAAAATACTGACATTCGTTCTGCGACCAATATAAATATGAGTCGTCCTACTTTCGATTCAGTAACTGAGCCTAAAGTTGTGGGAGCCGCCTTTGGAACTAAAACCGGTGAAACTTCCGGACTGATAGACGGTAGAGAAGGCGTGTATATGGTTCGCGTCAATTCACTGACTCCTGCTCCAAAGTTGGATAATTACAGAAGTCAAGCACAACAAATTTCTCAACAAAAACGAGGACAAGCGAATAATAAAGCCCTTGAAGCATTGAAAAACAAAGCAACTATTAAAGATAATCGAGCAGAATTTTATTAATTCGTATCTTTTTATCCGAAATTAAAAAAAACCTCGTTTCTTTGTAAACGAGGTTTTTTTATTTTGTAAAACTTCGTGTATTTTTAAACCATTTAAAGATTACTTTCCATGAGTCAAGAGTTATATGACCAAATAGACGCAAAATACAGAGCGTTAGGCGAAAAAACAGAATCCTATCTAAAAGGATTGATACATACCAAACCCATAACATATTGGGACTACATTCAAGTTGATACGCTTCTTTCCCTACAGAAAACACGTACGGATTTTAAAGACGAAGAAATTTTTGTAATGTATCATCAGGTTACCGAATTAACTTTAAAGATGATGCTTCACGAAATCAAACAACTTTCCGAGGGAGAGAATTTAGCTGAAAAAATCTGGCTTGATAAATTGGAACGGTTAAATCGTTATACGAATTTGTTGATTACTTCATTTGATATTATGAAATTCGGAATGGATTATGACGATTACAACATTTTCAGATTTGCACTCACGCCTGCCAGTGGATTTCAAAGTGCTTCTTTCCGTTTTTTAGAATTACATACCACGCGCTTGCAGAATTTGATTAACGACAAAGGAAGAACCCGTTTGCCTGAAAATCCTACCCTCGATGATTATTTTGAAAATATTTATTGGAAAGATGCAGGAATGAACAGAGAAACAGGAAAGATGACATTAACTTTGAGGTTGTTTATTGAAAAATACGAAGACGATTTTAAACAATTGGCACGTAAAGTAGCAGGAAAGACCTTGGAAGAACGTTTTGCCCAAATGGAAAACCCATCAGAAGAGTTGAAAAACAAACTGCGTGAATTTGATCATTTTTACAATGTAAGATGGCCGATTGTACATCTTGAAACCGCACAACATTTTTTAGACAGCAAAGGAGAAACCAAAGCTGCAACCGGCGGTTCGGAATGGAAAAAATACCTGAGTCCAAGATTTCAACAACGAAAATTCTTCCCGACTTTATGGAATGAAGAAGAGCTTAAAAACTGGGGGATGTAATTTTCCCTCCCCGATTCTTTTCAAATGGATATTGCAATCAAACGGATTTATGAATCCGCCGAAAAAAAGGATGGAAACCGCATCTTAGTAGATCGTATTTGGTCGCGGGGAATAAGCAAAGAGGAAGCCCGGCTTACCGAATGGATGAAGGAAATAGCGCCTTCAACCGAATTGCGTAAATGGTTTAATCATCAGGAAGAACGTTTTACTGACTTTGCAGAAAAATATAAAAAGGAACTCGACAAGCAACCCGAACTCGTGCATAAGCTTAAATCTCTTGCCAAAGAAAAACGGCTTACCTTACTTTATGGTGCAAAAGACGAAAAACACAATCAGGCAATCGTTTTAAAAGAATATCTCAAGCAATAAAGGGGATTCCAAAAAAACCTTCAGCTATTCATAAGCATCCCTGCGATATTGATTGTCGTCGCCATCCAAAAGTTGGAGATAACTATTGTATCGCGACCAAGCAACTTCATCATTTTCAAGAGCGTCTTTCACGGCACATTGAGGTTCTTCCAAATGCAGGCAGTTGTTGAATTTGCAATCTTGTTTTCTCTCAAAAAACTCAGGAAAATAATCTCCGATTTCTTCTCGTTCCATTTCGACCACGCCAAATCCTCGAATGCCCGGCGTATCAATAATTTGCGCATCAAAGGAAAGATCGTGCATTTCTGCAAAAGTGGTGGTGTGCTGGCCCTGTAAATGCTGTTCTGAAATTTCAGAAGTTTTTAGCTCCAATCCCGGCTCTATTACATTGACCAAAGTTGTTTTTCCCGTGCCACTATGTCCGGAAAAAACAGTTGTTTTCCCATACATCAGTTCTTTTACTTTGTCGATATTGATTTTTTGAGAAGCAGAAATTTCAACACAATCATAACCGATTCTTCTGTATAAACTCAGCAGATAATTCATTTCTGCCAATTCTTCTTCTCCATACAAATCAATTTTATTAAACAGCAGCACCGCCGGAATGTGATAAGCTTCCGTAGTGACCAAAAACCGATCGATAAAACTTGTAAAAGTTACCGGATTTTTCAAAGTAACAACCAAAAAAGCCGTGTCTATATTCGAAGCGATAATATGGGTTTGCTTGGAAAGATTAACCGATTTTCGGATGATGTAATTTTCCCTGGCTTCAATTTCATAAATGACACCAACGGTTTCATCGCCTTTTTCCTCAATTTCAAACCGAACATAATCACCAACAGCGACGGGATTAGTACTCCGAATGCCATCTACACGAAACCGTCCTCTAATCCGACAATCGTAAAAAACACCGCCTGATTTTACACGGTACCAGCTTCCAGTAGATTTATAAACTCTGCCTCGCATAAGCAACTTTATTTTTTCTGTTGATGATCAATAGATTCTTGATGAATTGCACGGTAAAGTTGCAAGACAAATTCTTCGCTCAAATTATTTTCTTTTCCTGCGGCAATCATTCGCTTTAAAACTTCATTCCAGCGTTTTACCTGTAAAATGGCGACATTGTTTTTATGCTTTAACTCGCCGATATCATCCACGATATTCATTCGTTTTCCGAGTAGATGAACAATCTGACTGTCTATAACGTCAATGTGTTTTCGGTATCGATTCAGTTCGTCTTTAAAAGTTTCGGTTTCTCCTTCTTTGTTGCGAACTTTTAAACCTCGGAATATTTCTATCAGCTGTTTTGGCGTAACCTGTTGATCAGGATCGCTCCAAGCTTCCTCGGGATTGGGATGGGTCTCAATCATCAATCCGTCATAATTCAAATCCATTGCAGTTTGGCTCAATTCCAAAATATTATCTCTTTTACCGGAAATGTGCGACGGATCTAAAATTAACGGCAAATCCGGAAAGCGATTTTGTAAATCTATCGGAATTTGCCACTCGGGCAAGTTTCGATATTTTGATTTGTCATAAGTCGAAAACCCACGATGAATAACTCCTAATTTTTGAATTCCTACGTTGTAAAACCGTTCTACGGCACCGAGCCACAAAGCCAAATCAGGATTCACAGGATTTTTTACAAGTATTATTTTATCGGTTCCTTTTACAGCTTCGGCAATTTCCTGAACATTAAATGGAGAAACGGTGGTTCGGGCGCCAATCCAAAGAATATCGATATCGTGTTCCAATGCCAAATCAACATGATGTGGATTCGCAACTTCCGTAGCTAAGAGCAGTCCGGTTTCTTGTTTTGCTTTTTGCAACCATTTTAATCCCAACGCTCCTACGCCTTCAAAATTTCCCGGTCGCGTTCGCGGTTTCCAAATGCCGGCACGTAAAACGGTTGCCTCAGTATTTTTAATCTGATGTGCCGTAGCGAGTACTTGTTCTTCAGTTTCTGCACTGCAAGGACCTGCAATCACAAGCGGATGAGACAATTTAAAATCGTCTAACCAAGCTCGAAATAATTTGTTGTTTTGCATAAATATTTTAAAAGCTGCCGAAAATCGATTGAATATAACTAAAATTTACAATTAAATTTCTTTAAGTTTTATGTAAAAAGAATTTATATTGATATTTTTTATAAACAGCAATCGGCACAAACAAAAATAACTGTTTTAAAAGATTTGATGAATGTCAAAACCAATCTTTAAACAACTTTTAAGTCATGTTTTCTATTGCCTGATTTTGGTGTTTGAATTGGAAACAATTGTATAAAAAAATACCTAATTTTACAATTTTGAAATATGTCCATAAACGTTGAAAATATCAGTAAGTTTTACGGAGAACAGAAAGCTCTGGACAATGTTTCTTTTGCTGCAGAAAAGGGTCAAGTAGTCGGTTTTCTTGGTCCAAACGGTGCCGGGAAATCGACGATGATGAAAATTCTCACTTCTTATATACAACCGAGCGAAGGCAAAGCTTCCGTCAATGGATTTCATACGCAGGAAAATCCCATTGCTGTCAAAAAAAGCATAGGATATTTGCCCGAACACAATCCGCTTTATTTAGATATGTACGTACGGGAATACCTTCGGTTTAATGCCGGAATTTACAAAGTTTCAAAAGCACGGACGGAAGAAATCATAAAAATGACCGGACTTTCGCCCGAAGCGAATAAGAAAATCGGACAATTGTCAAAAGGGTATCGTCAGCGTGTGGGTCTTGCCGCAGCGTTGCTTCACAATCCCGAAGTGCTTATTTTGGACGAACCCACTACGGGACTGGATCCCAATCAACTTATCGAAATCCGACAACTCATCAAAAATGCCGGAAAAGAAAAAACAGTATTGCTGTCCACGCACATTATGCAGGAGGTTGAAGCCATTTGTAATCGTGTGATTATTATCAATAAAGGTAAGATTGTATTGGATGAATCTATGGAGGCACTAAAGAAGAATCAACAGCAAATCATTGAAGTGGAATTTGATTATCGCATAGAAAATATTGCATTTCAGCAACTGTCTTCATTGGATAAAGTTGAAAATCCAATTGATTTTGTCTATCATTTATATTTTAATTCTTCCGAAGATATGCGTGGAAAGGTTTTCGATTTTGCTCATGACAACGGGCTAAAAATTCTTCAGTTGCATCAAAAAAGCATGACCTTGGAAAAATTGTTTAATGAGTTGACTGCTGATAGAAATTCATAAATCAAAAATCAATCTGCCTCTAAAAAGCGTTTCCACATCCACAATCGGAGGACGGTTTTTAGAAATAACATCTCCCAACGACACGATTTCGCCTCTTAAAGAAAGTTGCGGATTTACTTCCATCACGCCGGTACTACGATGGTAAAACTCGATATCATCAGCAATCAAATCTGCTGCATAAATTCTGCAATCTCCCGAATAAAGACCGAAATTTGCATTTTTTACGTTGCCTTCAAAATAAAAAGCTGAGTTTCCATTAGCCACTACAACCAACTCTCGAACGTCCAAATGCAAATTAAAATTACCGCTCGTATGATAATCTCCGGCTGTATTTTCAGAATAAAGATGCAACGAATCAAACTTCAATATTCCATTACTGCGAATGCCGTAACCCGTACTGCTTCTAATTTCTTTTAATTCCGGCGTCGTAACAATTATTGACACATCCGGATAATCTCGTAAAAAATTACAACGCAAATCTTGAGATAATTGAAGTAATTTATCAGCAACAGAAATATTTACCTTTGACAATAAATTTTCTCCCGCCTGAATTATAACTTTGTGTTCTATACCTTGTTCGACAATAAGTTCTATGCCTTCCCAAACCAAAATCTTATCAAATTCTGCTACTGCTATTTCTTTATTTACCGGTTTTCCTGAAGTTTTAAAGCAATCCCAAGCTTTCTCGGAATTACATCCGAGGAACAATGATAGACAGAAAACGTAAACAATTCTTTTCATATTAAAATCGATAACCCACACCAAATTCTATAGCTTCCGCCTTTGCCCAATGCGATTTTACACCCACAGAGGCAAATAAATTATCGTTCAACAGATATCTTTTGATACCCAAGCGTGCATAAACTCTATTTTCAAAATCGAACGGATAATAGAGGTAATATCCTAATTGTGCAACCATCGACACCCGGTTAAATCGCCATTCGTGTCCCATAAAAATTCCAATCCTTTTAAAATCTTCATCTCCTGAAAGTCCGTCTTCGGGATAAGCAATGCTTCGGAATCTGATGTAATCTTTTAAAAAATACGAGTAAAAAACATCGACGCCGGCTTGTAAGGTGCTTTTGTAATTTAAGCGTTTATCGGCATAAGCAGACAAGACATAAAAAGGATATTGCCCCAATCCGATGACATCGCTTTCGTTTATTCCCGCCCGCAATTCAACAGTAAATTTTATGGGCTGCGCATAAGTTCGACTTAAAGAATCTTCTTTTTTGACATATTCAGGAAATGCATCGGCATCCAACAAATAATTCATTCCGAAGCTAACGGCAATGGTATTTGTGCTGGTGTTAGGGGCTTTGTAATTTCCGTTGCTCAGATGAAATACATCTATTCCAGCGTGAAGCCCTAATCCCCTCCATAAATTTTCCCGGATGTATTTTGCGCTAAACATCGTAGCCGGCATCAAGTGCGAACCGTAAGCGGTATTATTGTAATTTGTTTTACTGTCATAAGGATTAAAAACATAAGCCACGCCCTGACCAACGCCCAATCGAAGCCTGCGCTTAAAAAAGTACCAATTGATGTGGCTAAAAACGGCGACAACTTCTCCGAGATGGGTATTGTGCATATTTTTATAAGCGGCAGTCACACCTACGTCGGGAAAATTATATCTGCGTTCCCACTCTTTGACTCCAAAACTTTTTTGATTGTATGAAATTGTAAAACCCGTCGGATGTCCGGTGATAAGGTGTTGAATGGCAGGATTGTGTTCCCAAATATTTCCGTAAAAAAATGCCGTTTCAAAAGCAATGGGATAAGTCGTCTGCTCCTTTTGGGAATAAACCGGAAAAGAAAAAAACAGTACAATAAGAAAGAGACTTACCGTTTTCATTTTCTGACAGATACAATAAATTTGGCGGACATAAAATGTAATTGTTTGTCAATAATAAAAAGAAAATCTCAAATTTAAAAAGGCAGGTTTTTCAAATCCACATTTCCACCGGAGAGGATGATGCCTGTTTTTTTATTTTGGAATTGTATTTTTTCTCTAAGTACCGCTGCCAATGCTACTGCGCTACTGGGTTCTACGATGATTTTCATTCGTTCCCAGATATTTTTCATCGTGTCTGTGATTTCTTTTTCTTCCACACGAATGATTTTTGACACATGTTTTTTGATTATTGGAAAATTCTCATCTCCCAAAAAGGTACGAAGTCCGTCCGCAACTGTATTTGCAGTTTTGTTGTACTCGATTTTTCCCCACAACAAACTTCTGTAAGCATCGTCTGCTTCAAAAGGTTCGGCTCCTATGGTTTGGCAATTTTCTCCGTAATAAGCTACAGCAAGAGCAGTTCCCGCCGCAAGTCCGCCACCACCTACGGGAATAACAATATAATCCAAATCGGATTTTTGGAAAATAAATTCCATTGCTGCCGTTGCATTTCCAAGAATCACATGGCGGTTGTTCGACGGATGGATAAATGTCAATCCCTTTTGAATGCGAATACGCTCAGCTTCTTTTTCGCGTGCCAGACTTGCAGATCCGGTTTCATAGATGATGCCGCCGTATTCTCGAACTGCTTCTTTTTTAACCTCGGGCGCATCGTGTGGCATAACGATATGTGCCTTAATTCCCATCATTTTTGCAGCAAGGGAAAGTGCCTGTGCAAAATTTCCCGAAGAATGTGTGATTACTCCCGCAGCCCGTTTTTGCTCGTCAAGCTGCATCAGTGCATATAGCGCGCCTCGCATTTTGAAAGCACCCATGCGTTGGAAATTTTCACATTTAAAAAACAATTCTGTTCCGGAACGTCTATTAAAATAATCCGATGTCAACACCGGCGTCAGATGAACGTGTGGTTTTAAACTTTTATACGCTTTTTCAACTTCATATTTGCTTGGAATCATCTGCATGCGCTTTTATCTTATTTTTTAATGTATTCTTTTATTTCATCCAAATCCAATCCACCGTAATTTCCGCTGCTCATAAAAAGCACTGCCGTATCATCGTAGTTTTGCGTATAGAGATAGGTTTTTAAGTTTGAAGGATTGGTAAAAACGACGATATCCTCCCGTTGAAAAGCAGTTTCAATTTGCTCTTGTTTGATGGTTTCCAACTGTTTTATCATCACCGCTTTAGGCGAATAAAAAACCACAGCAACATCTGCTTTGTCAAGCGCACCTCGATATTCTTCTAAAAATCCCGGACTCAGGCTGCTGTAGGTATGCAATTCTAAAATCGCAATCACTTTTCTTTCCGGAAATTGCTCTTTTACCGCTTCTGTTGTTGCTTTTACTTTGCTGGGCGAATGAGCATAATCTTTATAAATCACCGAATCTTCGGTTTCCGCTATCTTTTCCAATCGTTTCCCTGCACCTTTAAAACTGGCTATTGCTTCATAAAAATCATCCGTATCAATTCCCATTAATTGACAAATCCAGCGTGCACCTTCGAGATTGTTTAAGTTGTGTCTTCCAAAAATTTCCAAAGGCAGATTGCCTTCGGAAGTTTCTAATAAAGTAATGCCATCCACTACTGAAAAATCGGGAGTGCGGTATGGATATTTTTTTATCGGATTGGGTGTTTTATCTACAATTTGAACCAAAGTTTCATCTTCTTGATTGTAAACAACGACCCCGCCATCTGTAATCTGCGTCAAGAATATTTTAAATTGATTAACGTAATTCTCCCAAGTCGGAAAAACATTGACATGATCCCAAGCAATACCGCTGAGCAAAGCGATATTGGGCTTGTACAAATGGAATTTTGGACGTCTGTCTATTGGCGAAGAAAGATATTCATCACCTTCAATTACGACAAAATCAGCCGAATCTGAAATTTTGACCATGGTATCAAAACCTTCCAATTGTGCACCTACCATATAATCGACGTCTTTGTCGTGATAGTTCATCACGTGTAGAATCATGGAAGTAATCGTGGTTTTGCCGTGAGAGCCGCCGATAACTACTCTTGTTTTGTTTTTGGACGCTTCATACAAATATTCCGGATAGCTGTAGATAGCCACTCCTAATTCTTGTGCTTTTTTCAGTTCCGGATTGTCAGCTTTGGCGTGCATTCCCAAAATAACGGCATCTAAATCGGAAGTGATTTTTTCCAAAAACCAACCTTCTTCTTCAGGAAGCAATCCGTGTTTTTCCAACCGACTTCGGGAAGGTTCAAAAATCTCGTCATCACTGCCTGTAATCGTGTCTCCTTTTTTATGTAAAGCCAATGCAAGATTGTGCATCGCACTTCCGCCGATGGCGATAAAATGAATTTTCATCTGTTTTAATTTTAACAACTAAAAATGAAGTGTAAAGATAAATTTTATAGTTCAGGATAAAGAAAAGAGAAAACCTTAATCTGAAAATAAATTTTAACTGTTTAATTTATTTCCTTAAAGTCCGGATACTTTTCATGCGCCAATTGTAAAAGCTGATTTGCTTTTTTATCCTCTTGATGCTTTCGATAAAAAGCAATTAATTTTTGATATGTATGAACCGAACCACCAATTTCTATTGCTTTTTTGTAAGATTTTTCCCCGCCCTTTATATCGTGGTAATATTCGGCTATTCTCCCTTTTGCCAAATAACCGTCCACTGGCGAAATTTGCAATAACCGAACAGCATATTCATCGGCTTTTTCCCGACTTCCGCCTAAAATAGCAGGCAATTGCAAATAATATTCAATCAATGCCCAATGCGCGTTGATATGTTGATTATCCAATGAAAGTACTTTTTTGAATTTACGCTCAATCTTTTTGTAATTTCTCAGTGCATACCAACGGTTTTCAGAAGCTTTCATCGCCATACTGCCGCCTAATTTATAGTGGTATTCGGCATTGTGGGAAACTTTGTGCGTCAATGCTCCGTACCTTTCAATTGCCAAATCCCAATTGTATTGATGGGCGGCTATGTCGGCTATATATTCGTAAGCTTTCAAATTGTTTGGATTGTTTTTTAAATGTGTTTCAAAAAGCATATATGCTTTATCAAATTCCTCTTTGTGAAACAAATTTACCGCACGGTCAAAATCAGTCTGAGAAATAGTTTCAGCCAAGTTGAGGCAAAAAAGAATCAAAAAAAAACTGAGCGGTCGTTGCATTTTCAAAACTATTCAGGTGGATATTGAGCCAACAACCTTTCCGCTGTCGTATCATAATATTTTTGCAGGCTGCCGCTGTCCAATCGCAAGGGCAATTCACGCTGCATTTCTGCTTGCCAAATCAGACGGTCTTTTTCTACATCGACAAAATCCAAAGTAATGTTTTGTACAATCACGGAAGAATCGTAATAATAGGCACCAAGATTTTCATATACTTTTTCTTCTTCTACCACGTAAAAATTTACAAAAAGCTTAGGGGTTTCACTTTGCCACATGTCCTTTTGTAGAAGGATTTCGTCAATGGATTCCATCATGATTTTTTGCTCCAACGAATCCAGACCGGTGACAATATCGGGATAAAAACCATAAGTAGTATAATCTGAAAAGCTGATTTTATCATCGTAAGCAACGTCCACAAAAGGAACGCAAGCAACCAACCACAGCAATATCACAAAGCCTCCTAACTTTTTCATAATTCAAAATTAATGAAAAACAAAAGGCTAAAACTAAATTTAAAATCAATTTATGAATTTCCGAAATGGGTTATTTATTCTTCTTCCTGAGTAACATCAAAATCATCGGAAGATTTTGGATTTAGCAGGTTCCAGAGTGCATCTTTAAGTTCGGTCAAACCTTGTTGTGCCACGGATGAAATAAACAGAAAATCAACATCTTGGAATTCTTTCTTCAAAAGCGTTTCCATTTCCATTTTCAATTCGGCATCCAACATATCGCTTTTACTGATGGCGACCAAACGATCCTTGTCTAACAGCTGCGGATTGTATCGGCGCAATTCATCTACGAGAATGTCGTATTGATTTCGAATATCGGACGCATCTGCGGGAATGAGAAAAAGAAGCACGGAATTTCGTTCGATATGTCGTAAAAACCGATGACCGATTCCACGACCTTCAGCGGCTCCTTCAATAATTCCGGGGATATCCGCCATTACAAATGTTTGGAAATCGCGGTAATTGACAATTCCGAGATTGGGCTTTAAGGTGGTAAATTCGTAATCGGCAATTTTGGGTTTGGCAGCGGTAATTACTGACAATAGTGTGGATTTTCCGGCGTTGGGAAATCCTACCAACCCGACATCTGCCAAAATTTTCAATTCGATAATGATGTCGCGTTCTTCGCCTTCTTCACCAGGTTGTGAATACCGCGGCGTCTGATGTGTCGCACTTTTAAAATGCGTGTTCCCAAGTCCGCCACGACCGCCTTTTACAATAATCTGTTCTTGACCGTCTTCCGTAAGTTCAAAGAGAATTTCCTCGGTTTCTTTGTCACGGATTACCGTACCGCATGGCACTTTTATATAGATGTCTTGTCCGTCGGCACCGGTACTTTTCTGTTTGCCGCCCGCATGACCATGTTCCGCCCGGAAGTGTCTTTTAAATTTTAAATGGTATAAAGTCCAAAGATTTTTATCGGCCTGAATAATTACATGACCGCCACGACCGCCATCGCCACCGTCCGGACCGCCTTTGGGAACATATTTCTCCCTGCGAAGGTGTTTGCTTCCCGAACCGCCTTTGCCCGAAGCGACATATATCTTTACGTAATCAACAAAATTCCCTTCCGTCATAGTCCCTCCTTCCTGATTTAACTACAGTTGGTCGATAACCGCACTCAAACGGTCGGTAATCTCTTCAATGCTACCTACGCCTTCGACACCGTAATATTTGTTTCGTTGTTTGTAGTATTCTTTTAAAACAGCTGTTTCGTTATAATAAACTTTGATTCGGTTTCTGATGATTTTTTCATCGGAATCATCGGTACGACCACTGGTTTTCCCGCGATTTATCAAACGATTTACCAAAATTTCATCATCCACTTCCAAAGCAATCATAGCATCAATTCCGGTTTCTTTATCTTCCAACAAATGACCAAGCGCATCCGCCTGAGCTTCTGTACGCGGAAAACCGTCAAAAATAAATCCGTTGGCATCGGGATTTTTATCCAATTCTGCACTAAGCATATCTATGGTTAATTCATCCGGAACCAATTTTCCTTTCTCGATAAATGATTTCGCCAGTTTTCCCAACTCGGTTTCGTTTTTAATGTGATGCCTAAAAACATCGCCGGTAGAAATGTGAACCAAATTGTATTTATTTTTAAGTCGCTCAGCTTGAGTGCCTTTTCCGGCACCCGGAGGACCAAAGAGTATAATATTTTTCATCTTAATTTTAAACAAAACGCCAAAAATACAAAATTCTCAGGGATTAGACATTTATGATTGTTGATTTTATAACCATTTGTTTGAAAACTGATAATTATCACAAAACTTTAAACAGTGGTTTTCCTGCCGGTTTTCACTTTACATCTAACTTGCTGACAAACTTCAATTTACACAACAGGTATAGCGTATATAAAACGTATATATAGCGTATCAAAAGTATGGATGGAGCGTAGATACGGTTATTGTTCATCAATAGTCAGTTAATGCAAGGATTGTCTGACAGACAATTGTTCTAACATTTTTTATCTTGAAAAAAGAGATAACTAAAAATTAAAACTAAATTTGTGATTAAAGATTTTTGAGTAATATGAACAGAATTAAAGAAGTACTTGAAGAGAAAGGAATTAAACAAGTTTGGTTGGCTGAAAAGCTTGGGAAAAGTTATAATATGGTAAACGGTTATGTGCAAAACAGGCAACAACCAAGACTTGAAGTGCTGTATGAAATTGCAAATATTCTACAGATTGACGTAAAAGAACTTTTAAAAACTAACGAAGAGGTTAACAAATGCAAATAGTTATCGACGTATTGGAAAATGATTTGATTGAGAAATATCCCTGCATTCTCGATATACTACTTCGTGACCGAACCACTCAAAAAAACATCTTTTGGGCTACAGATAATTACGAGCATTTAGGAGATTTATATAAATTCGACTTAGAAATTTCGTCCGATTTAATTACAGGAAAAAACGGCAATGTAATAATGCCAAGAGTTCATAAAAATAAAGTATTACAATTATCCCGATCCAAAGAAATGGCAGAAGTTTTCACGCCTTCGTGGATATGTAACGCACAAAATAATTTAGTGGACAATGCTTGGTTTGGAAAAGAAAATGTTTTCAATAAAGAAACCATTTTAAAAAATGGTACCAAATCTTGGGAAACAACAAAGGATAAAATAGCTTTCCCAAAGGGGAAAACGTGGCTTGATTATGTTGGTGATACCCGATTGGAAATTACTTGTGGAGAAGCACCGTATTTAGTTAGCAGATACGATACGACAACAGGTGAGTTTATAAAAATTGAAAACAGAATCGGACTTTTGGATAGGAAATTAAGAGTAGTAAATGAAAATTTGGAAACAAAAACTGAATGGTTAAAAGCAGTTGAACTCGCATACCAAAATATCTACGGATTTGAATGGCAAGGAGATAGTTTGCTTTTGGCGAGAGAAGCGTTACTCATTACATTCATTGAAAACTTTAATCAAAAATTTGATACAGAACCTTCTATTCAAGAAATTCAAAATATCGCAGAAATCATTTCTTGGAATCTTTGGCAAATGGACGGATTAAAAGGAGTTGTTCCGAATAGTTGTAAAGATGAAATTGTAGAAATCTCGGATATTTTTGAAACCAAAACAGAAATAAAGAAATGCAAAGGTTGTGAAAAACAAAATATGAAACAACACAATGGCATTTATTGCAACATTATGGATTGGGAAATTGGAGAACCTATAAGATTTATTGACCTTTTAGAAAAATAATGAATGAGTGAACTTAATACTATAAATGTAGATGTACTTGACGACTTAATCATTGGAAGAGTAGAACCTCAAATTTATGCTTTTACTACGGAAACAATACCAAATTATTTGAAAGTTGGCGATACCTACCGACCAATTGAAATGAGATTGAATGAATGGCGTAAACACTTCCCGAATCTTGAAAAGAAGTTCGAAAATGTTGCAAAAGTGGATGACGAAACTTTTTTTCGAGATTATGCAGTGCATTTTTTTCTTGAAAACGATTTAAAAAGAATTCGATTAAAACCAAATGCTTTACAAGACATCCCTTATTACTCCAATGAGTTTTTTGAAAATGCAACTGAAAAGGATTTAAGAGAAGCCATAGAAGACATAAAAAGCGGACATCTAAACAATGACTCCAAATATCAATACTACCGTTTTGATGAAAGTCATATCCCAATTACGCATACATACAAAAGAGAAGAAAGATATCCGCTTAGACCCAATCAAAAAAAGACGGTAGAAAACTTCCGAGAGGCCATCAACAAAGGCAGAACAAATTTGCTGATGTATGCGGTGATGCGTTTTGGAAAGTCCTTTACTTCAATGTGTTGTGCTGTTGAAATGGATGCCAAATTGGTGGTTGTGGTTTCTGCGAAAGCGGATGTGAAAGAAGAATGGAAAAAAACGGTTGAAAGTCATATTAAATTTGATGGCTATTGTTTTTTGGATAGTACTTCTCTCCTAACCAGCGACACGATTATTGCCGACAAGCAAAAAGAAAATGAAAAAATCGTTTTATTCTTGACCTTACAAGACTTGCAAGGTGATGAAATCAAAACAAAACACAAAGAAGTATTTGAAAATCACATTGACTTATTATTAATTGACGAAACTCATTTTGGAGCGAGAGCAGCAGAATACGGAAAAGTTTTGAGAACTGCCGATTTAAAAGCTCGTGAAATCAGAAGTGAGGAAAAACTCAACGAAGTTTCGATCGATGAAATAGAAGATATCGAAAAACAATTAAATGCGAAAATCCGCATTCATCTTTCAGGAACTCCGTATCGTATTTTGATGAATAGTGAGTTCACTGATGATGACATCATTGCATTTTATCAATTTACCAACATTGCAGAAGACCAAGCACAATGGGATTTAGAAAACCTTAACAAGGACGAAATCAAAGAATGGGATAATCCTTATTATGGATTTCCTCAAATGATCCGTTTTGCTTTTAATCCCAACGAATCTTCCCGAAAAAAGATGGAAGAACTGAAAAAGAAAGGCTTTACTTATGCTTTTTCAGAACTTTTCAGACCGCAATCTATAACGAAAGACAACAAAACAAATCTTCATACAAAGTTTGTTCACGAAGCCGAAATTGTAGATTTATTAAAAGTTATAGACGGTTCAGAAACAGATGATAATTTATTGAGTTTCTTAGATTATGATAAAATAAAAGAGGGTAAAATGTGCCGACATATTGTTTGTGTTTTGCCGTATCGCGCATCTTGTGACGCATTGGAGGAATTAATCAAAAACAATAAGTTTAAACATCTTAGCAATTACGAAATCATAAATATTTCAGGTGTTGAAAATGAAAGGAACTATAAAGACACACAATCTGTTCAAACCAAAATAAAAAAATGCGAAAGTGAAAATGTAAAAACAATCACTTTGACTGTAAACAGAATGCTTACAGGTAGCACAGTTCCAGAATGGGATACTATGCTTTACCTAAAAGACACAGCTTCGCCACAAGAATATGACCAAGCCATTTTTCGTTTGCAAAATCAATACATCAAGGTTTTCAAAGACCCCGATGGCGATGTGGTCAAGTTCAATATGAAACCACAGACATTATTGGTCGATTTTAACCCAAATAGAATGTTCCAAATGCAGGAACATAAATCTCAGATTTACAATGTAAATACAGAATCGAATGGAAACAGTTTATTAGAAGAAAGAATCAGAAAAGAACTTGAGATTTCTCCAATTGTAGTTTTAAACAACAACAAAATGGTTCAAATAGAACCAGCCGATATTTTGGATGCTGTTCGTAAATATTCGAGTAGTAGAAGTGTATTTGATGAAGCCACAACCATTTCCATTGATTATTCTTTGTTGGATATTGAAGCCATCAAAGCCGAAATTGAACGGCAAAATAAAATTAATTCACGTGATGGTATGGAGGTAAAGCCTTCCAAGGGTAGAGGGGGCGAAATTGAAACTCCTGAAATACCTGATGATAACGAAGACGAAGATGATAAAACGCCAAAACCCAATACCCAAGAGAAAGAAGTAGAAAATGATTACAGAGGTCAATTTGCTATGTATTATGCAAGGATTTTATTCTTTGCATTCTTGACTGATTCAAGGGTAATGTCTTTGCAGAAAATCATTAATCAGATAAAGTATAATGCAGACAACTTGCGGATTGCCTCTAATTTGAGTCTCGACAAAACGGTACTCAAATTATTTCAAGAGCATTTGAATCCGTTTATATTAAGTGAATTGGATTATAAAATTCACAACATTAACTCATTGGCAAATGATACTTCCATTTCTCCCATAGAAAGAGCGAGTAATGCGATGAAGAAGTTTAGCCGTTTATCTGATTCCGAAGTGGTCACCCCAGAAATTGTAACAGATATGATGATTAACGCTTTACCAGAAAATGCAATTCAATCCAATACGCAACTATTAGATATCGCTTCCAAACAAGGCGAGTTCGTTTATGCTGTTTACAAGAAGTTTGGAAAAGAAGTCGCAAATAACTTCTATTCCATCCCCACATCTAAAATTGCTTATGAGTTTACGAGGAAAGTTTATAATTTATTAGAATTAGATATGAAA
>CAZWVT010000025.1:0-24711 GCA_964636665.1 uncultured Flavobacteriaceae bacterium | reverse complement strand
GCTTGCAGCAAAGATGATAACGGCGATGACTCTTCTGGAGATATCGTGGGGAAGTGGCAGTTTGATAACGGCGGAGTCATTGTCGAAGGTCAGGAAGTTATGTATCCTTATCCTCATGATTGTGCTTCTAAAAAAGACTATATTGAATTTAGGTCAAACGGAAGAGGTCTGGATTATGCTTACAACCAAGCTTGTGAATTGGAAGATGACGAAGAAGGGTGGACGTGGATAGTTTTAGATAATAATTTGAAAATTACCGACGAACACGGAATCGAATTATGAAATTTTAACGTTGAATAACTCAACCTTGAAGTTAAAAGGAGTTGACAGTACTATAGGAGAGATGTTATTACAGTTTCTCAGAATCTAAAAAAGCACACTATCCCTTTAAGTGTGTAAGTTATATACTTAAAGGGGTAGTGTGCTTAAATAATTTAAGACACCATATTTTCTTGATTTCTGAAAACCAGTTTATTGTCAAAACTATCTAAAAGAATGATGCTTTCACTCGACATTTTACCTGAAAGTAATTGTTTTGAAAGTTCGTTTAAAACCTCACGTTGAATAACTCTTTTTACAGGTCTTGCTCCAAATGTCGGGTCGTAACCTTTGTTTGCAAGATATTGCAATGCTTCGTTCGTGGCGTCTAAAACAATGTGTTGTTCTTCCAACATCTTACTTACATTTTTTAGTTGCAGTTTCACAATCTCCAGAATTTCAGATTTACTCAAAGGCGTAAACATAATAATATCGTCAATTCGATTTAAAAATTCCGGACGAACTGTTTGTCTTAAAAGTGCTAAAACTTCAACTTTTGCACCTTCTATCGCCGTTTCGGGATCGGAAACACTCTCAAACCGTTCTTGAATTAACTGACTTCCCATATTGCTGGTCATGATGATTATCGTATTTCTAAAATCAGCCAATCTGCCTTTGCTGTCTGTCAATCGACCTTCATCTAATACTTGTAATAAAATATTAAACGTATCCGGATGCGCTTTTTCAATTTCATCCAGCAAAACCACACTGTATGGTTTGTTTCTCACCGCTTCCGTAAGTTGACCGCCTTCTTCATATCCGACATATCCCGGAGGTGCTCCAACCAGTCTGCTCACACTGTGGCGTTCTTGATATTCGCTCATATCGATACGGGTCATCGCACTTTCATCATCAAAAAGATATTCAGCCAAAGCTTTAGCAAGTTCGGTTTTTCCAACCCCTGTAGTTCCTAAAAACAGAAAACTTCCGATAGGTCGTTTGGCGTCTTGAAGTCCCGCACGACTTCTTCGGATGGCATCACTAACCGCTTCAATAGCTTCGTATTGACCTACAACACGCAACTGTAATTGTTCTTCAAGTTGCAAAAGTTTTTCACGATCGCTTTGAAGCATTTTAGTAATCGGAATTCCTGTCCATTTTGCAACGACTTCCGCAATGTCTTCACGCGTAACCTCTTCTTTAATCAATGAAAAACTGTCTTGATTTTCCGCAAGTTGTGTTTCGAGATTTGAAAGTTCTGCTTGCGCTTCTTTTATTTTTCCATATCGCAATTCGGCAACACGACCAAAATCTCCATCTCGTTCTGCACGTTCGGCTTCTAATTTAAAGTCCTCGATTTGTTGTTTTAAACTTTGAACATTTTCAACCACTTCTTTTTCCGATTCCCACTGAGCGTTTAATTCATTTCGCGCTTCTTTGAGATTGGCCAATTCAAGCTTGAGGGTTTTTAGTTTTGTTTCGTCATTTTCTCGCTTAATGGCTTCAATTTCAATTTCTAATTGCATGATTTTTCGATCCAGAACATCGAGTTCTTCGGGCTTGGAATTGATTTCCATACGAAGTTTTGAAGCTGCTTCGTCCATCAAATCAATGGCCTTGTCCGGTAAAAATCGGTTGGTAATGTACCGTTCAGACAATTCTACTGCCGCAATAATCGCTTCGTCCTTAATACGTACTTTATGATGCGTTTCGTATTTTTCTTTAATTCCGCGTAAAATTGAAATGGCACTTTCTGTATCAGGTTCATCTACGACTACGCGTTGGAAACGTCTTTCCAAGGCTTTGTCTTTTTCAAAATATTTTTGATATTCGTCCAGTGTCGTTGCTCCGATGGCGCGTAATTCTCCACGTGCCAATGCCGGTTTTAATATGTTTGCAGCATCCATCGCACCTTGACCGCCACCTGCACCGACCAAAGTGTGAATTTCATCAATAAACAACACAATATCTCCTTCGCTGGAGGTAACTTCTTTGATAACGGCTTTTAATCGTTCTTCAAACTCTCCTTTATATTTAGCGCCGGCAATCAATGCGCCCATATCTAAGGAATAAATTTCTTTGTTTTTAAGATTTTCAGGAACATCGCCATCCACAATCCGATGAGCTAAACCTTCTGCAATGGCTGTTTTTCCGGTTCCGGGTTCACCTACCAGCATTGGATTGTTCTTGGTTCGTCGTGATAAAATTTGAAGAATCCTCCGTATTTCTTCATCGCGACCGATTACAGGATCTAATTTTCCTTCACGAGCTAATTTGTTGAGATTATTAGCGTATTTATTTAGTGAATTATATGTTTCTTCAGCACTGTGAGAGGTTACTCTTTCTCCGCCACGCAACTCTTCAATTGCAGTTTTCATATCTTTTTCCGTAGCTCCTTGATCACGTAAACTTTGAGCAATGCTGCTTTTTGAATTTAAAATAGCAAGGAGAATATGTTCTATTGAAACATATTCGTCTTTCATTTTTTTTGCAATCGAAGAAGCTTCGGTGATGGTTCGTGCTGTTTCACGCGACAACATCAAATCTCCGCCGGAAACTTTGGGGAAACTCTGTAATTGTTTGGTTAAAATTTCTTGTAAAATCGGAATATTTACATTGAGTTTTTTTAAAATAAAAGGAACAACATTTTCATCAATTTCGAATAATGCTTTTAAAATGTGCTCGTTTTCTATTTGCTGATGACCATAACTTTGAGCAATTTGATGGGCTTGTTGTATGGTCTCTTGGCTTTTTATGGTAAAATTATTAAAGTTCATAGATTCAGTATTTTATTTTACAGACTTATGTCAAATACATAGCCAAATTAAAAATAAGACAAAATGTCTCTATTTTGTGCAAATTTGAGAGACATTATGACATATTTAACAAAATGATTTCTATTCGTTTAATCTAATGTTCTTATATTGTGGGATGAATTTAAATTACAAAAGTGATGCGTATCTTTGATAAATTAAAATCTGCGAGAGATATCGCTAAAGAATCGATAGTTGAAATTCCTTGGGATATTTTGAATGAAGATAATCAGTTGGAAAAAATCATCAAAGAATCCGAAGAAGTTCCTGTCTTGCTTTTCAAACATTCCACAAGTTGCGGAATCAGCAAGAAAGTATTAAAAATCTTTGAGGAAAATTTTAAATTATCCGATTCAGAACTAAAACTTTATTATTTGGATTTACTTGAGTTCAGACAAATTTCAAATGAAGTTGAAAGCCGATTTGGTGTTCAGCATGAAAGCCCACAAATTCTGATAATTAAAAATGGAAAATCTATTTATGATGCTTCCCATTTTGATATCGATTACGAAAAAATTGAATCGATAATTATTAAATCCTAAGATTCTAAATGTTGCCAAAAAAACCACTATTGGGAAGTATCTCAATAATGGTTTTTTTTATGTGTAATTAAGATTAGCTTATTCGAATTTTAAATCCAACGCAGGCAATAATTTTGATTTGCACTCTCCAAAACCTATTCGGATGCCGTCTTTTTTGCAATAGCCTTTCATAATGATGCTGTCATTATCATTGATGAATTTTCTTTCACTTCCGTCTTTTAATTGCAAAGGATTTTGTCCGCGCCAAGTCAATTCAAGCATCGAACCATAAGAATCCGGAGTAGCACCTGAAATTGTTCCGCTTCCCATCATATCGCCACTGTTTACATTACACCCGTTGATTGTGTGATGAGCCAATTGCTGACTCATATTCCAATACATATATTTGAAATTAGAAGTGCAAATTTTTTCAGCTGTAGCATCTTCAGGTTGCAAATAAACTTCCAGATGGATGTCATAGCTTTTATTTCCGGTAGATTGCAAATAAGGAAGAACAGGTTTTTCCATTTTTGGGCTTTCAACTTTAAAAGGTTGTAACGCATCAAGTGTTACTATCCAAGGAGAAATGGTTGAGGCGAAATTTTTTGCCAAAAAAGGACCAAGCGGAACGTATTCCCATTTTTGAATGTCACGCGCACTCCAATCGTTGAAAAGAACCAGTCCAAAGATATAATCTTCTGCTTCATTCACGGGAATTGGTTCGCCCAGTGCATTTCCGTCGGTAGTGATAAAAGCCATTTCAAGTTCAAAATCCACTTGTTTTGAAGGTCCGAAAACGGGTGTGTCGGCACCATCCGGAATGGTTTGTCCGTTGGGACGGCGAATGTTGATGCCACTTGGAATAATGGAGGAACTCCGTCCGTGATATCCGACAGGAATATGTAGCCAGTTCGGCATCAAGGCGTTGTCTTTTCCACGGAACATCGTGCCTACATTGGTTGCGTGTTCTTTACTCGAATAAAAATCAGTGTAATCTCCAACTTGTACAGGAAGCTGCATTTCTACTTGATCGATATTGAATAAAATATGTTTACGATGCTCTTGATTGTCGCGAAGTTCTGAATTGTTGCTATCAAAAATATCTGCCAGTCTATTTCTTACTTCTCTCCAAGTTTTTCTTCCCGAGCTTATAAAATCGTTTAAAGTGTCTTGAAGAAAAATATCATCAGTCAAATTAATATTTTCAAAATATCCCAATTGATGCAAAGCAGCCAAATCTATTGCATAATCTCCAATCCTTGTACCAATGGTCACAATATCTTCTGAAGTAATAAAAACTCCAAACGGAATATTTTGTATTGGAAAGTCAGAATCCTCGGCAACTTCAAGCCAAGATTTTCTATTTGGGTCATTGGCAGTTATCTTAATCATCTTTTAATTAAATTTTTATCTGAAATTCTTCTAGCGAGTATTTTTCAGTAATGTTAGTAAAATATTTTATCAAATATATATATTTCATGGTAGTTACCGAATGTAATTATTATTTTTGGATTTATTTAATATTTTAATCTATGATACAACGAGATGAACAGATTTTTGAGCTGATTGAAGACGAAAGACGTCGTCAAATTAACGGATTGGAGTTGATAGCTTCGGAGAACTTTGTGAGCGACCAAGTTATGGAAGCTGCCGGTTCTATTTTGACCAATAAATACGCCGAAGGATATCCCGGAAAGCGGTATTACGGAGGTTGCGAAATTGTAGATGAAATTGAACAGCTCGCAATTGACCGTGCCAAAACGTTGTTTGGAGCCGAATATGCCAATGTGCAACCCCATAGTGGATCGCAGGCAAATACCGCTGTTTTTGCAGCCTGTCTAAATCCCGGAGATAAATTTTTAGGATTTGACTTGTCTCACGGGGGGCATCTTACACACGGATCGCCTGTAAACTTTTCAGGAAGACTATACAATCCCGTTTTTTACGGTGTAGATAAAGAAACGGGCTTGATTGATTACGATCAAGTTGAAGCAATCGCAATCAAAGAAAAACCAAAGATGATTATTGCAGGTGCATCAGCTTATTCCAGAGATATTAATTACAAACGTTTTCGGGAAATTGCAGATAAAGTAGGAGCGATTCTTTTTGCGGATATTGCCCATCCTGCCGGTCTGATTGCCAAAGGAATTTTATCCGACCCGGTTCCTCATTGTCATGTGATAACAACGACAACTCATAAAACACTTCGTGGTCCGAGAGGAGGAATGATTTTGGTAGGAAAAGATTTTGAAAATCCATTTGGAATTAAATTGAAAAGTGGAAAACCTCGAATGATAAGCAGCTTGCTCGACAGTGCAATTTTCCCGGGAAATCAAGGAGGTCCTCTAGAGCATATTATCGCTGCAAAAGCTGTTGCTTTCGGAGAAGCACTGACTGATGATTTTCTGCATTATATGGTTCAGGTCAAAAAAAATGCGGAAGCGCTTGCACAACATTTTATGGATAAAGGCTATAATATTATTTCCGGAGGGACTGACAATCATTTGATTCTTATAGATTTGAGAAATAAAAATATTTCCGGAAAACAAGCAGAAGAAGCACTGGAGAAAGCAGAAATTACGGTCAATAAAAACATGGTTCCTTTTGATGATAAATCTCCTTTTGTTACAAGCGGAATCCGAATCGGTACGCCTGCAGTTACCACACGAGGGTTGGTCGAAAGCGATATGAAAGAAATTGCAGATTTAATCGATCGTGTATTAATGAATCACGAAGATGAAGAAGTATTGGAATCTGTCGGTAAAAAAGTAGTAGAAATGATGTCGGACAAACCTCTTTTTAAAAACTAACAAGTATTTATGACAGAACAAGATGTTGCTTTTATCAATCATGCGATAAAATTATCGGAAGAAGGAATTAATGCCGATGCAGGAGGTCCTTTTGGCGCAATCGTAGTCAAAGACGGTAAAATTATTGCCGAAGGATACAACAAAGTAACTTCAACCAATGATCCTACGGCACATGCGGAAATGGTGGCAATCAGAGAGGCGTGTAAAAAACTCAATTCGTTTCAATTGGACGGATGTGTTATTTACACTTCTTGCGAACCGTGTCCTATGTGCCTCGGAGCCATTTATTGGGCACGACCCGATGCGGTTTATTATGCCTGCACCAAAGAAGATGCCGCCGAAATAGGATTTGATGATAACTTTATTTACGAAGAAATCAATATCCCGATGGAAAAAAGAAGCATCAAGTTTTTTAATGTAGGTCGGGATGAAGGAAAATTGATTTTTAAAAATTGGGAGAATAAGGAAAATAAAATAGACTACTGATTTCTTTATTTTCCGGAATCATCAACCCAATAAATTTTTATAACGCTGCAGAAGTGTCGGATGTGAATAATGCATAAAAACATACCACGGATGGGGCGTTAAATTACTCAAACTGTTTTTGGATAGTTTTTTCAAACCGGAAATTAAAGGTTCAGCTTTGTAAGTCTCTTTTGCATAATTATCTGCCTGATATTCAAATTTTCTACTTAGATAATTCATAATAAGTCCGGTAATTTCAGAAATCGGACTGTACAAAATTCCAAAAGCAATTAATCCGATATGAAAGGAGGACGCAGAAACATTAAGCGCCTTGGAAAGAAGCGGATTTCCAATAAATAATGACAATAACCAGAAAGTAAATCCGGTTACTAAAACAGAAATAATTAGATTGATGATGATGTGATTTCGTTTGTAATGTCCAACTTCGTGAGCCAAGACAGCCACGATTTCGTCAGTTTCCAAATCATTAATTAAAGTGTCATAAAGCGTAACCCTTTTTTCTCTTCCAAAACCGGAAAAATAAGCGTTTGCTTTGGTGCTTCGTTTGCTGCCGTCTATAACGAAAATTTTATCTAAGTTAAATCCTACGTTTGCGGCATAAGTTTCAATTTCCGAACGCAAATCACCACTTTCCAAGGGTGTCTGTTTATTGAATAATGGAACGATTAATCGGGCGTAGAAAAAATTCAGGAAAACTGAAAAAATCGTAACGATTCCCCAAGCATAGAGCCAGAAGTTATCGTTCGTTTGTTGATAAAACCAAATAATCGCAGCGAGAATCGCACCTCCCAAAAGTGCAGTCACAAGCCATCCTTTTAATTTGTCGGTAATAAAAGTTTTTATTGAAGTTTTATTAAATCCGTATTTTTCTTCGATTACAAACGTGCTGTAATAACTGAAAGGTGTCATTAGAATATCACTGCCAAATAAAATAATACCGAAAAAAACAAGCCCGATTAAAATTTCATTATCAATTATTGAATGCGCAATATTATCGACAAAAGCAAATCCGTCGAAAAAGAAAAATGCCAGCGTGATAATTAAAGAAACTGTCGAAGTCAGCACTCCGAATTTGTAACGTTCTTTGTTGTATTGTTGCGATTTTCTATATTCTTCGGAATTGTAAACATCGTTGAGTTCTTCCGGAATCGGGTGGGAGTAACGTTTTGCATTTAAATAATCCAATCCTTGATCAATAATAAAACTGAGGATTAGGATGCCTATTAACAAATAAAATAAAATTTCCGGTGTCACTGTTGATTTTATATAAAGTTGCGTTGTCTTTTGGCTTCAAAAATAAGAATTCCCGCTGCTACTGAAACGTTCATGCTGTCAATTTCACCTTGCATCGGGATGACGATATTTCGTGTGCCTTCCTCAATCCAAGTCTCCGATAAACCCGTAGCTTCTGTTCCCAATACAATTGCTGTTGGTTTGGTGAAATCTGCGGTGTGGTATGAAACTGAAGTTTGCAGTGCGGCACAATAAATAGCGATGTTTTTAGCTTTTAGAAATGAAATAATTTCTTCCGTATTTCCTGTGGCAATTGTGTTGGTAAAAACACATCCCAAACTGCTTCGGATAATGTTCGGGTTGTACATATCTGTTTTTGGATTTGCAATAATAACCGCATCCAATTTAGCAGCATCAGCAGTGCGTAACAAAGCGCCAATATTTCCAGGTTTTTCGGGAGCTTCCGCCACGAGAATCAAAGGATTTTTAACTGAAGAAAAATTTAAATCGCCAAGTTTTAAAGATTTTGTATTTGCAATTCCGATAATTCCCTCCGTGGAACCGCGATAGGCGATTTTTTTGTACAAATCAGAAGAAATGGAAATCGATTCTGTAGTTTGCTGCATGTTTTGAATAAACTCAAAAAAGGCTTCCTCAGGAAAAATTTCAGGACAAAAAAGAAATGTCTGAAATTTGTAACCTCCTTTTATCGCCATAGAAATCTCCCTTCTTCCTTCAATGACAAAAAGATTTTGTTTTCGTCGTTCTCTTGATTTGGATTCCAGTAACTGTAAGTTCTTGATTACCGGATTTTGGGAACTTGAGATAGCTTTAAACATTCCGAGTTTTTTAGAGAACGAATTTATTTTTGAAAAAAAAAGTTATTTAAACAAATCCATTCCGGGAATGTTTGGCATGCCTTCTTTCGCCACAGCAGCAAGTTCCGCTTCGTTAATTTCTGTCGCTTTTTTAATGGCTCTGTTTAGTGTGATGATTAAATAATCTTCCAACTGTTCTTTGTCCGAAAGCAAATTTTCATCAATTGAAAGGGCTTTAATTTCCCGATTTGCAGTAAGCTGAACGGAAATTGTTCCTTCGCTATTTTTTTCTTCGATGGTAACCGTGTCCAAACGTTTTTTAGTCGCTTCGACTTTTTCTTGGGTTTCTTTTAGTTTTCCCATCATACCCATTAAATCTCCAAACATAATTTTTCTGTATTTAGTGATGCAAATTTACTATTTTGGCGGTTGCTAAAAAATGCTTCTTCTATGAAAAAAAAATTTCTTTTCTGTGCACTCTCTATTTTTGCATTTTCATTAATGGCACAAAATAAAAATCAAAAATACTCCATGGATATGATACCTCCCCAGGCTAAAAAAATAGCAAAGGAATTAAAAACACACAACGATGTCCGATTCGATGAATATTATTGGATGAATGAACGTGAAAACCCCGATGTCGTCAATTATTTGAATGCAGAAAATGCATATTATGAAAAAATGACTGCGCATACCGATGAATTAAAAGAAAATCTTTTTCAGGAAATGAAAAACAGAATCAAAGAAGATGATGAATCAGTCCCGTATAAATACAATGGATATTATTATATCACACGTTACGAAAAAGGTCAGGATTATCCGATATATACAAGAAAAAAAGGTTCTCTAAAAGCGCCCGAGGAAATTCTTTTCAATGTAAATGAAATGGCAAAAGGTTATGCTTATTACAATCTCGCCGGAATTAATGTTTCACCGGACAATAAGTTGGTAGCTTTTGGTGTAGATACTTTAAGCCGCAGAAAATATTCGATTTATATAAAAAATCTTGAAACAGGAGAAATCTATAAAGATGTGATAAATAATACCACTGGTGGAAGTACTTGGGGGAATGACAACAAAACGCTTTTTTACACGAGAAAGGACGAAAAAACCTTGAGAGCCAATCAAATTTTCAGGCATAGTCTCGGGCAAAATCCCGACACAGATAAATTGATTTATACGGAGAAAGACGAAATGTTTGGAACCTATGTATATAAAACAAAATCAAAAAAGTATATTGTAATTGGTTCTTACAGTACACTTTCATCGGAATTTCGTATTCTTTCTGCCGACAACCCAACCGGAATCTTCAGTTTGTTCCAACCGCGCATAAGAGGATTAGAATACAACATTGCCCATTATGGGAACAATTGGTATATCCTAACTAACAAGGATGATTCTTTCAACTTTAAAATCATGACCACACCCGAAAGTCAAACCACGATTGAAAATTGGAAAGATAGGATTGGTCATCGTCAAGAAGTACTGATTGAAAATTTTGAAATATTCAAAGATTTTTTTGTCATCAGTGAAAGGAAAAACGGATTAACTCAGTTACGCATAAAAAAATGGGATGATACGGCAGATTATTATTTGCCTTTTGATAACGAAACTTACACGGCTTACATAACCCGAAATCCTGAATTTGACACTGAAATTCTCCGTTATGGATACAATTCATTGAATACGCCTGCTTCCGTTATCGATTTTAATATGGAAACAAAAGAGAAATCTATTGTTAAAGAAGTTGAAGTTTTAGGCGGAAAGTTTGACAAAAACAATTATAATACTGAAAGATTATGGGCTACGGCAGAAGATGGAACAAAAATTCCAATTTCAGTAATTTACCGAAAAGGATTAAAAAAAGACGGCTCTAACCCTTTGCTTTTGTATGGTTATGGTTCATACGGTTCTACAATCGATCCTTATTTTTCATCAGTTCGATTGAGCTTGTTGGACCGCGGATTTATTTTTGCAATCGCTCACGTTCGAGGAGGAGAATATATGGGAAGGCAGTGGTATGAAAACGGAAAATTACTTTTCAAGAAAAATACATTTACTGATTTTATCGCCGTTTCTGAATATTTGATTGATGAGAAATATACTTCTCCCAAACATTTATATGCCTCCGGCGGTTCTGCAGGCGGACTTCTTATGGGAGCAATAATGAATATGGCACCGCATTTATACAACGGAATTATTGCTTCCGTACCTTTTGTCGATGTGCTGACAACCATGCTCGATGACAGTATCCCGCTTACTACAGGCGAATATGACGAATGGGGAAATCCCAATGAAATTGAATACTACAATTACATCAAATCCTATTCTCCCTACGATAACATAGATGCAAAAGCATATCCAAATATTTTGGTGACTACAGGTTTTCATGACAGTCAGGTTCAATATTGGGAACCGGCAAAATGGGTTGCCAGACTCCGAGATAAAAAAACAGATAACAATATCTTGCTTTTTGAAACAAATATGGATGCGGGACACAGCGGTGCTTCAGGAAGATTTGAAGCATTGAGGGAAGTTGCTAAAGAATATGCCTTCTTGTTAGATTTAGAGAAGATAAAAGAGTAATAAATTATTATTCTGTATCTTTGCCACATCTTAAATCATTTTCGCCCCACAGCGATTTCGGTTTTCAAAATAGGTATTCTAATTGAAGTACATTTTATGAAAAATGAAATTAAAGCTCATCAGAGTATTTTAGATTTAATAGGAAATACTCCGCTAATCAAACTGACCAAAATGACTGAGCAATTGAAAGGGAATTTCTATGCAAAAGTCGAAGCTTTCAATCCAGGTCATTCCACCAAAGACCGAATAGCACTCTACATCGTCAATGAAGCTGAAAAACGAGGGATTTTAAAACCGGGAAGTACAATCATAGAAACTACAAGTGGAAACACAGGTTTTAGTCTTGCCATGGTTTGTATTGTTAGAGGCTATAAATGTATTTTAGCGGTTAGTTCCAAATCATCTGCCGATAAAATAGATATGTTAAAGGCGATGGGAGCGGAAGTTTATGTTTGTCCGGCTCATGTTCCGGCAGACGATCCCAAATCTTATTACGAAGTAGCCAAGAGATTGCACCAAGAAAATCCGGGCTCGATCTATATCAATCAGTATTTTAACAAATTGAATATCGATGCCCATTATCACACAACCGGAGTTGAAATTTGGGAACAAACTCAAGGAAAAATAACTCATCTTGTAGCTTGTAGTGGAACCGGTGGAACTATTTCCGGAACTGCACGGTATTTGAAAGAAAAAAATCCCGATATCCGAATCTTGGGAATTGATGCTTATGGCTCGGTACTTCAAAAATATCACGAAACCAAAGAATTCGATAAAAACGAAATTTATCCGTATCGAATTGAAGGATTGGGTAAAAATCTAATTCCAACGGCAACAGATTTTGATGTGATAGACAAATTCACCAAAGTTACCGATGAAGACAGTGCCCATACTGCTCGTGAAATTGCACGAACAGAAGGACTTTTTGTCGGCTATACCAGTGGTGCGGCTATGCAGGGAATCAAGCAGCTTTCAGAAGAAGGAGAATTTTCGGAAGACAGTAATGTAGTGGTTATTTTCCCCGACCACGGTTCTCGGTATATGAGCAAAGTATTTAGTGATGAGTGGATGGAAGCTCAAGGTTTTATGGAAACCGAGGAAGAACAACTCATCGAGAAAGTTCAATATGTAAAATAATATCCTTAAAATACTTAGCATTGTGCAAAACCAAATGTCAGTCAGGCATTTGGTTTTTCTGTTATTATCAAGAAGATGAGAAAGTCATTACCGCAGTCATCGGATTACAATTTAGAAAAAACTGTATTTCCTGTTTTATTTGCAATTGCTTCCGGTCATTTTATTAATGACTTGCTACAAATTGTAATCCCTTCTGTATATCCATTGTTAAAAGACACATACAATCTGTCATTTACGCAAATTGGGATTATAACTTTGGTTTACCAATTAACGGCATCATTATTCCAACCAATTGTCGGAAATTACACCGATAAAAATCCCCAACCGTATTCCCTGATTTTTGGAATGGTATTTACACTTTTGGGATTGACGTTTTTGGCATTTGCAGATTCGTATGCATTTATTCTTTTTGCAGTTGCGTTGGTAGGATTCGGTTCATCGATTTTTCATCCGGAAGCTTCCAAAGTAGCGTATTTGGCTGCCGGAAACAGAAGGGGCTTGGCACAGTCTATCTTTCAAGTAGGGGGAAACTCCGGAACGGCAATTGGTCCGCTGTTGGTAATTGCTATCGTAATGCCAAGAGGACAACTTCATCTTTTGTGGTTTTTACTGATTGCATTTATTGGAATATTTCTCTTGGGAAAAGTCGCAAAATGGTATCGATTACGGCTTAATCTTCAAAAAAGAAAAGAGAAACAACTTTCTGTAGCACTTGTAAGCATTTCAAAAAAACAAGTAAATGGTTCTATTTTCATCTTGCTTATTCTGATTTTCTCCAAATACATTTATATGACGAGTATTTCTAGTTATTTTACTTTTTATTTGATGGAAAAATTTCAAGTAAGCATTAGAGAATCTCAATTTTACTTGTTTTTGTTTTTTGGAGCCGTTGCAGCAGGAACCTTACTGGGAGGACCATTAGGAGACAGATTCGGGCGGAAATACGTGATTTGGTTTTCTATTCTTGGATCTGCACCTTTCGCAGTTCTTTTGCCTTACGTAGATTTATTTTGGACAAGCATTTTGATTTTCTTGGTTGGGTTTATCTTATCGTCTGCATTTTCAGCCATTCTCGTTTATGCACAAGAATTGCTTCCCGGGAAAATAGGAATGATTTCCGGATTGTTTTTTGGTTTTGCATTCGGGATTGCAGGTCTCGGTTCTGCTGTTTTAGGATTTTTGGCAGATACTTCCGGGATTGAATGGGTTTATAAATTGTGTTCATTTTTGCCATTATTTGGAATCATTGCTTGGTTTTTACCGAATTTAAACAAGCGAATTGAGAATAAGCAACAAAATGAGCATTTGTAATACAGAATAATCGTAACATAATGTATCAGGCGAAAATTAAATTAATCAGTAATAATTTGTTAATTTTGCGTCATTTAAAATTTATATTCAAAAAACTAAATGAAAGATTTATTTGATAAAATTTACGAGGATAAAGGTCCGCTTGGAAAATGGGCGGAACATGCTGAAGGATATTTCATATTTCCAAAATTAGAAGGCGAAGTGTCCAATCGGATGAAGTTTAAAGGAAGAGAAGTTATTACGTGGAGTATTAATGATTACTTAGGACTTGCAAATCATCCGGAAATTCGGAAGGTAGATGCAGAAGCGGGAAAAAAATGGGGTTCTGCCTATCCGATGGGCGCACGAATGATGAGCGGACATACCGATATGCATGAGCAATTACAACGTGAATTGGCAGCTTTTGTAAGTAAAGAAGCTGCGTATTTATTAAATTTCGGCTATCAGGGAATGGTTTCTACTATTGATGCCCTCGTGTCTAAAGATGACGTAATTGTTTACGATGTGGATGCACACGCCTGTATTATTGACGGCGTACGTCTTCATATGGGACAGCGGTTTACTTATCGCCACAACGATATGGAAAGCATCGAAAAAAACTTGCAGCGAGCCACAAAAGTAGCAGAAAAAACAGGCGGAGGAATTCTTTTGATTTCCGAAGGTGTTTTTGGAATGAGAGGCGAACAAGGGAAATTGAAAGAAATTATCGAGCTAAAGAAAAAATACAAATTCCGATTTTTTGTAGATGATGCTCATGGTTTTGGAACGCTCGGAAAAACAGGTGCCGGAACCGGAGAAGAACAAGGAGTTCAGGATGGAATTGATGTTTATTTCGCAACTTTTGCAAAAGCAATGGCAAGCACGGGCGCTTTTATTGCAGCTGATGAAGTCATTATCAATTACTTGAAATACAATCTGCGTTCGCAAATGTTTGCAAAATCATTACAAATGCAACTTGTAGAAGGTGCACTCAAGCGTTTGGATATGATTCGCACAATGCCCGAGTTGAAAGAAAAACTTTGGGAAAATACAAATGCACTTCAAAACGGTCTGAGAAAGCGAGGATTTGATTTGGGAACAACACAAACCTGTGTAACTCCGGTTTACTTAAAAGGAAGCATCCCGGAAGCCATGGCATTGGTAAAAGATTTACGTGAAAACTTTGGCGTTTTCTGTTCTATCGTCGTTTATCCGGTAATCCCGAAAGGGCTGATTCTTCTGAGGTTAATTCCAACGGCATCACATACGATGGAAGACATTGAAGAAACTTTGAATGCGTTTTCTGCTATTCGAAGCAGACTTGAATCCGGAGATTATAAAAAACTTTCTGCCGCAGTTGCAAAAGCCATGCAAGAACAAGCTTAAAGATTAATCATATTAAAATAGAAAAGTCCGCCTTGGTTTTTTAAGTCGGACTTTTTTAAAAAAATTCTATATTGCTGTTACTGCAAGGCTTTCCGTACCATTGGCAATACCTTGTCTCCATAAAGTTCAATAGACTTCATCATTTCTGAATGTGAAGGTCCTCCGACATCAATATGTGCAACAAAACGATTAAGTCCAAAATATTCAATAATTTCTATCATTTTTTCAGCAACTTCATTTGCATCTCCCATAAATAAAGCACCTTCCGAAGACATTCCGCCTTCAAATTGCATTTTTGTGTAACTGCTCCAACCGCGTTCGCGACCGATTCTGTCCATTTGCGCTGCATAATATGGAAAATAGTTATCCAATAATGCTTGTTTTGAATCTCCGACAAAAGAATGCGAATGAACAGCGATTTGCATGTTTTTAGGATCGTGTCCGTATGAAGCATATTGATTTTTATACAAATCTATCAAAGGACGAAATTGTTTCGGACGTCCGCCGATAATGGCAAAAATTATTGGAAGTCCCAAACGGGCTGCACGAATTACTGATTCAGGTGTTCCGCCTACGGCAATCCAAAGGGGGAGTTTTCGTTCCGGTCTTGGATAAATAGTTTGGTCAACAATGGATGCCCGATGTTTGCCACTCCAATTGATTACCTCGTTTTCGTTTAGATGAACCAAAAGTTCCAGCTTTTCTTCAAAAAGTGTTGCATAATCCTTTAAGTCATAGCCAAACAAAGGAAAAGATTCGATAAAACTTCCTCTACCGGCAGTAATTTCAGCGCGATTTCCGGAAAGTAAATCCAAAGTGGCATAATCTTGATAAACTTTAACAGGATCTGCAGAACTCAGTACGGTAACTCCGCTTCCCAAAATGATGTTTTTGGTAACTCCGGCAAGCGTTGCCAATACAATTTCAGTAGAAGAAACTGCATAATCCGGACGGTGATGTTCGCCCAATGAAAGTACATCAATTCCTAATTCGTCTGCTAATTTTACTTGTTCGACAATTTCGTTTAAACGTTCCTTAGGAGATTGATATTTTTTTGTGGTAAAATTATAAGTTAAATCTCCAAATAATCCAATTCCAAATTCCATAGTTTTAATTTTAAGTAAAAATAAAACCTTATCAATCGATAAACATTGATTCATGTTAATTTTCACAAAGATTTGACATCAAAATCATAATTTACCAACAACGCTACTACATAACTATAACTTCGGATGCCTTGAGATTGATTGCTCGCTTTTAGAAAATTATCCCAGAAAGTGGTAAAGATTATTTCAAACGGATTTTCGTAAGCTTCCCAAAACGCATTCATTTCCCGATAACTTTCCAGAATTCCGGGGGCGACCTCGGCACGTAAAACTTCAAATTGTTCGGGATTGTTTCGTGCTACATCTACAAGTAAATATTGCAATGCAAAAATGCTTCCCGCATATTGAATGTATTGGTCTTCGTTATAAAGTGTTGCTAAAGTGGCAATAAAATTGGCTTCGTTTTCAGCAGCAAAACCTATTTGATGCGCTTTTTCATGACAGGCAACAACCGGAAATTTAAAAGTTGTAATCAGACTGTTTACTTGTGCTTCACCCGAAAATGGATTTAAATACCCGCTGTACCCCATATAAGTTAAGGGCAAGGAATACAGACTGTTTTTGATGCTTTTGGGAGCATAACTTAGATGCGGAAATTCTTTTTGTAAACGCTTGTAGCCATTAGAGGTTTTTTGATAAAATTCCTTTTGTGAATAAGGAATAGGAACTATCAAGCTGTCAGATGATACAAGTGATTGATGCAGAAAATTGCTCTTTTCGATGAAATATCTGGTGGTTTGAATTAATTCTTCTTGCGTATATTCATTTTTGATTTGCAGAAATTCGTGTAACGGTTTTCGGTAATAATTTAATCCCCAAAAAAGATGAAAAATAAAATAAATCACAGAAAATACAGTTGTGATTTCCAATAACAACCAATGAAATTCTTTGCGCCAACGTCGGAAGTTTTTATAAATCCATCGTATTGCGAGAATTCCGACAACAGTGTAAAATAAATCTCCTACTGAAAATGGAATCCAACCAAAAAGAAATCGCAAAGATTTTGAAATTGCGATATAAACCCCCTGACTGTAATATTTTTCGACTACTTCCGGAAAGTGTTTTAAAATCTGCAGTCCCAAGATTTGAAAAACCAAAAAAACCGATAAGATTACAGTTGTCTTTTTTCGCATAGTCAAATGTATAAAGCTTTTAGGGCTCAATAATAAATTTAAAATCGAAAGCTCGTTTTTTTCAATTTAAGTGTATTTAGGAATTTTCCCGACAACTCCTTTATAAAACAGTTTAAGAATTCGCATGTCTTTTTCAAAAACTCCCGTCGGATAAAAAGGATTTCCTATTCTCACGACTTTTCGTTTGTAATCAAAAGCAACGGGAATTATTGGAACGTTGGCTAAGAGTGCGATGTAATAAAAGCCTGTTTTCCATTCTGTTACCTTTTTTCTTGTTCCTTCAGGTGCAATCGCCAGTCGGAATTCTTTTTTTGATTTAAAAAATGAAGCAATGGCTTCTACTTTGTTTTCACTGATTCCGCGATCTAAGGGCGTGCCTCCCATCCAACGAAAATACCAACCGAAAGGTGGGCGAAACAGTTCTTTTTTTGCAACGTAATGAATATCGACTTCAATTAATTTTCTTGCAAACGCACCGATATAAAAATCGTGCCAGCTGGTGTGGGGAACCACAATTACGACCGATTTTTTGATGGAAGAATCAAAATGTCCTTCAATTTTCCAGTCGAGAATACGATAGAATATCAAATATGCAAGCCATCGTAACATGAAAAGAAAATCTAAAAGTTACTTTTTATTTTGTACGGTTGATTGTAATAACCGTTTTGCTTTTTCCAAATCTTCAGGTGTATCGATTCCGACACTTTCAACGTCGGCAAGCACCATTTTTATGTTTTTTCCATATTCCAAATAGCGCAAACATTCAATTTTTTCGGCAGCTTCCAACGGTCGCATTGGTAAGTAATAAAAATCTAACAATGCAGTTTTCCGAAAAGCATAAACGCCTTTATGCTTAAAATAAGAAATTTCCATATTTTTTTCTCTTGGATAAGGAATGGGCGAACGCGAAAAATACAAAGCGAAATTATCCTGATTGGTGATAACTTTCACATTGTTTGGATTGTTAACTTCATCTACATCAGTAATTTTTGTCATCACAGAAGCCAAATCAATCCGATTCGCATCTGCATCATTAAAAACCGAAATCAGTTTTTTCAAACTTTCTTTATCGATAAAAGGTTCGTCACCTTGCACGTTTATTACGATGTCCACTTCCATATTCTCTACAGCTTCTGCAATCCGGTCGCTTCCGCATTCGTGTTCTTTTTGGCTCTTTATGACCTTTCCGCCAACTTTTTTGATGGTATTTAAAATAATATCACTGTCGGTCACTACATAGACTTCATCGAAAAGTCCAGTAGCTTTTGTGGCTTGATAAGTGTGGACAATGACCGGTTTTTCGTCAAGGAGTTGCATCAGTTTTCCCGGAAATCTAGAGGCTTCATAACGAGCAGGAATCATCGCTATTATTTTCATTTTAGTTTAATTTATGGATTAAGATTCAAAAAAATCATCTTTAAATCCGATTAAATATAATTTGTTTTGCGCGCGTGTTACGGCGGTGTACAACCAACGCAGGTAATCTTCATTTATTCCCTCGGGCAAGTAGGGTTGCTCAACGAAAACAGTATCCCATTGACCTCCTTGAGATTTATGACAAGTGATGGCGTAGCTGAATTTAACTTGTAACGCATTGAAATATTTATTTTTTTTAACGCTTATAAATCGCTTGTAATTTGATTTTAAATGTCCATAATCTTTCATTACTTCTTGATACAGTCGGTTAGAATCCTCAAAGCTCAATGAGGCGCTTTCTGAACTTAACGTATCTAAAATCAACACGGTTTCAAAAGGTTTCATATTTGGATAGTCCACCATTCTTACAAGTACTTCTGCAAAGCGAAAACCATATAAATCTTTGAATGCAAAAATTTCCAAAACTTCAATGATGTCGCCGTTTGCTATAAAACCGGCTTCGCTGTTGTCTTGTATCCAAAAATAATTATTCTTTACGACCATCAAATAATCCCCTGAAGAAAGTTCAGCTTCTTGAAATAAAATACGTTCTCGAATGTTTTTGTTATAAAGGTTTGCACGTTTGTTTGAGCGCACAATGATTACCGAGCCTTCATTTCCCAATGTGGAATAGCTGTCGCTGATGGCATCTAAAATTTCGTGTCCGTCTGACGGACGAATGACGTCGGGAAAGCTAATTCCGGAAAACTTAAATCCTTCAATGTAATTGTTTTCCAAAGCTTCACGAATTTGAGTTGCATTAAAAAGGATGCCACTGTTTTCAGCTTGACGAACTACTTCATTCAATTCGATGGAATTTACATCTGCTTGATAACGTAATTGCAATAAATCTGCATCTAATGCAGGACTTAGCAAAAGTCCAACCGGAGGAAGCTGCGCCGTATCTCCGATAAATAAAATTTTGCAGTTGTGTCCGGAATAAACATAATGCATCAAATCGTCCAAAAGCGATTCGGTGTTAAACTGTTTTCCATCTTGGTTTATATCCGGAATCATAGATGCTTCATCGATGATAAACAGCGTGTTCCTGTATTTGTTTTCTTTTAATTTAAATGAAATACCGCCTTTGACGCTTTTTGGAAAATAAATTTGTTTGTGAACTGTAAAAGCCTGTTTTTTGGAATAATTGCTGATAACTTTGGCAGCACGTCCCGTGGGAGCAAGCAAAACGGATTTCAGACCGATTTTGGAAAGGTTTTTAACGATGGTTCCTACAATGGTTGTTTTTCCGGTACCGGCATAACCTTTAAGTATGAAAAGATGTTTTGGATTTTTGGAAAATAAAAATTCTGAAAGTAACTGAAGCGCAACATCTTGTTGAAGTGTGGTTTCATGAGGGAAATCAGCTTTTAAAGAACCATAAAATTCCGTTTGATTGTTCATTGAAAAGTAACATTTTTATCTAAGGTACAGTTTTTGATTTGAAATATTGAGAATATTTAAATAGAAGAACTGTTTTTAAATAATTTAGTGGTAAATATATAATGGGTTTTTTTAAGACAAGAAACTTTTATCAATAAAAAAAAATTGTAGATTTGCCTATTCCATAACATCTAAAAAAGTAAACGTACAAAATATAATGAAAATAGTTGTTCAAATTGTTCTTTTGGTTCTTATAGTCTTTTTTGGTTGGAAACTTTATGATTCCATTAATGGACCGATAAAATTTAATGAGCTTAAAGAAGCCCGTTATGCAAAAGTGATTGAAAATTTAAAGGACATCCAACAGTCTCAGCTTGCATACAAAGAGATAACCGGAAATTTTACGGGCAGTTATGATAGTTTAATTGCTTTTTTGGATACAGCGCAATTTGCAATCACACAACGTCGCGATACTGCTTATGCTGATGAAGAGAGAAACAGAGCTTTTGGTCTAACCGAAGGTTTTTTTATTGAGAGTACCATAATAGATACGCTTAATTTTGTTCCTGTTAAAGATTCATTGTTTCACAATTCTGACCGCTATCGTACGATGATGAACATCCCGATTGATGGTGTAAATGAAAAAATAGAACTCCGTGCAGGACATATTGAACGAAATAACAATATGTATTCAGTATTTGAAGCACGCGTTTCAAAAGATGCAGTGCTTCATGACCAAAATCCGGACTTGGTTGTTCAAGAAAAAGCTGTACAATCGGTAGATGCAGTAAATGGACCGTATATTCAAGTGGGATCTATGACTGAAATCAATACATCCGGTAATTGGCCAAAAATTTATGACTCACCGAGAGACTGATTTTTCTAAAATAAAACATCAAAAGTTGTCCGTTCAAATCTCTTTGAACGGGCTTTCTTTTTCGGTAACAGGTGAAAATGACAAACAAGTTCTTTATGAAAATGAAAAATGGTCTTATGCGACCACGCCATTTGAATTACTTTCTGAGCTTGAAAAACTTTTAAATAAACTGCCTCAGGAATCCAGTTTTACGCAGATTGATATCATTTATGCAACTCCAATTTACACCTTGGTTCCCAAATTACTTTTTGATGAAAGAAAAGCAAGCGAATATCTCAAGTTCAATTCTAAAATACTTGTCAACGATTATATTTCTCACGACCATTTGGAAGCGTTGAATCTGATGGTGGTTTATGTTCCGCTGATGAATATCAACAATGCACTGTTTGAAAAATTGGGAAGTTTTGATTATTATCACTTAGCGACAATTTTGCTCAAAACATTTTACAGAATCCACGACAAGACAGAAACGCGCGTCTTTGTTCACGTTCGTGAATCTTCATTTGATTGTGTGGTTTTTAAGAAAGACGGTTTGGAATTGTGCAATTCTTATCCGTATTCAACCTCCGAAGATTTTTTGTATTATTTGTTGTTTATGATGGAGCAATTACAATTAAATCCGGATGAAATACCGATTTCACTCTGTGGCGAAATCCAAGAAAATGATGATTTACATAAATTTTTGTATAATTACATCAGATTCACAGATTTTATTCCGACACATAATTCAGATGTGAATATGCCGTTTTCCCTACAAAAAATAATATAATGCGAATTATTTCCGGTTCTGAAAAAGGACGAAAATTAGTGATACCCAAAAAATTACCGGCAAGACCTACCACGGATTTTGCAAAAGAATCCTTGTTTAATATTTTAAGGAATCAATATGATTTTGATGAGCTTGCTGTTTTGGATTTATTTTCAGGAACGGGGAGCATTAGTTATGAATTTGCATCGCGAGGTGTTCCGTCGATTGTTGCGGTTGACAGTCATCGAGAAAGTGTGCGTTATGTGGAACGAACTTCTGAAAGTTTAAATTTTCCTATTCACGCATTCCGGATGGATGTTTTTAAATACCTTGAAAAAGCCAATCAAAATTTTTCGATTATATTTTCTGATCCGCCTTATGACATGGAGTACGATTCATTTGAAAAAATGATAAAACTTGTTTTTGAAAAATCGTTGCTCGCAGAGGAAGGAATTCTCATTATAGAACATCACAAAAAAATAGATTTATCCAAGATGATAAATTACCGTGAAAGCAGAAAATACGGCGATTCCGTATTTAGTTTTTTCTCTTCTGAAGAATAAAAAAGCAGGTCTGTAAGCCGGGTTCTGTAATTGAAAAATCAATCCCTTATCATTTATCTGGACGCTTTGTTGCCAAAGACGTTCTATCTGCCGACCCTCCCGCATCGGACGGGAAATCCTCAAACGCAGGTTTACTTGGCATTTCACCGCATAGAGTTTACCTGATTTCACTACAGCATGACCTGTACATTCTTTCTGCTGCACTTGTCCGCCTCCGTAGATTACGGAGTGACGGCCGTTAGCCGTTATGCTTCCCTGTGGTGTCCGGACTTTCCTCCCTCAATCTGAAATTGAGAGCGATAAGGCGACCTGCGATTCAAAAGTACACTAAAAACTGATTTAACCTATCAAAAAAGAAGCCAAATTTAACGCTTATTGCTTTTACTATCCTTTGAAAATCTTTTTAGATGCACCCAAAAATTTGTATTTTGCAAGCCCTTTCCAAAGAGTGTTATGGAACAATTTATCGTATCAGCCCGTAAATACAGACCGACGACATTTAAAGATGTAGTGGGGCAGCAAGCTATTACCAATACTTTGGAAAATGCCATTTCCAACAATCATTTGGCACAAGCTTTATTGTTTACCGGTCCGAGAGGAGTGGGGAAAACTACCTGCGCACGTATTCTTGCAAAGCGGATAAATCAAGATTCGACAACTACAGGTGACGAAGATTTTGCATTTAATATTTTTGAATTGGATGCCGCTTCAAACAACTCGGTGGACGATATTCGAAATCTGATTGATCAAGTGAGAATTCCCCCGCAAGTAGGTAAATATAAAGTATATATAATTGATGAGGTTCACATGCTTTCTGCACAAGCATTTAACGCTTTTTTGAAAACCTTGGAAGAACCGCCAAAACACGCTATTTTTATTCTTGCTACAACCGAAAAACACAAGATAATTCCTACCATTTTATCGCGTTGTCAGATTTTTGATTTCAAACGAATTGGAGTTCAAGACATTAAATCTCATCTCGCCGAAGTGGCAAAAGCCGAAGGAATTGAAGCTGATGATGATGCACTGCATATTATAGCTCAAAAAGCAGATGGTGCTTTGAGGGATTCTTTGTCAATCTTTGATCGCGTGGTTAGTTTTTCAGGAAAAAAATTGACTCGGGAAGCGGTAACAGAAAACCTAAATGTTTTAGATTATACGTGGTATTTTAAAATCACGGATTTTCTATTGCAAAACGACATTCCACAGGTTTTAATGTGCTACAACCAGATTTTGTCTAAAGGATTTGACGGTCATCATTTTATTATGGGATTGGCTTCTCATTTCAGAGATTTATTGGTTTGTCAGAACCCGAGTACCATAGAATTGTTAGAAGTTGGAGAACAAGTAAAAGCCTTGTATTTCGATCAGGCGAAAAAGACAAGTCAGCAATTTTTAATAGAAGCCATCAATCTGGCGAATGATTGTGATTTAAAATACAAGAGCAGTCAAAACCAGCGATTGCTTGTCGAACTTTGTTTAATGAAATTAGCATCCTTAACCTTTAAGGACGAAAAAAAAAAATCCACTGACGGCTTAAACAATAAAATCATTCCGCCTTCCTATTTTTCTCAAAAAGCATCTGCTAAAACAAAAACAGAAAATGCTGATTCAGTTGCCGAACCGGAGCATGTCAATCGAGAAAAAGAAACAGCTAATAAAGAAGAAAAAGCAGTTGAGATTAAACCAGCCGAAACGAAACCGACCAATAATGTTTCCGATTTAAACTTAAAAATCTCATCCTTAGAAAATCGAAAAAAACGAACTTCAGCACTTTCCCTTAGAAATGCGCGAAAAAGAAATGAGGTTGGTCTGATAGAAGAAGAGGATAAAGACACCAGAAACCTTCCTGCTTCTGCGTTTACACAAGAACAGTTGGTAAAATACTGGAATAAATTTGCTGCTATGATGGAGAAAAAAGGACGCTTTAATTTATGGTCACATTTGACGATGCAAGAACCGAAAGCAGAAGGCGCCTTAATCCATCTTGAATTTCCAAACAATACAATCAAAACAGAACTCGAACAAGAAAAACACGAATTGCTTTATTTTCTAAGAGAAAAATTAAATAATTATACGGTTGATTTATCAATTACCGTAAATGAAGAGATGAAACAAACAGTTCCATATTCGGAAAAAGATAAATA